>JANXXJ010000059.1 GCA_025350665.1 Gemmatimonadota bacterium
GTCTCGTCGCCATCCGGAGCGGCCGGGTGCGGCAGGTTGGGGATCCGCATCGCGGCCTGCTGGAGGGCCTCCTCCACCGCCCGGACTTCGGCATCGAGGACCTTGACCCGCTCGCCCGAGGCTTTGAGGTCGGCCATCAGATCCTCGGTCGATTCCTTCGCCCGTTTTCGTCGGGCGACCTCGTCGTTCGCGGCGTTCCGCTGGGCTTTGAGCGTTTCAACCTGCCCGAGCATCGCCCGCCAGCGGCCGTCGAGCTCGCCGATGGCGTCCATGGCTTCGGCCAGGGTTGGGTCCCGGCGCCGGAGAATTGACTGGCGAAACGCGTCGGGATTCTGGCGGAAGAGCTTGAGGTCGATCACTTCGTCGGAATGCCGGGCGCGAGTCCGCGGTACCCGCAATTGATGTCGACGAGAATCCGGAATTTGACCGATTTCGCCGTCGAGTCGAACGAGATGACTTCGAGTTTGGCGTAGTAGGGAATACTGAGGTAACAGCCGTTCGGGATCGCGGAGCGAACGTACATTACCTGTCCCACCTCGAGTTTCAGCGGCTTGTTCGGCTCGTACCCCGTCTGTTCGGCCACCGTGATCGCATCGAAGGCGGTGGTCGTCACCTGGAACGCCGACTTGCCTGACGTGACGGTAGTATCGTTATTGGCGGCTACCGCGGCATACGGGGCGAATTCGGGTCCGGTCGGCGTAAGGCGGTAGATGAAATCGAAGTTGTAGAGCGTGCCGTCAACCCCAAGCTTGACCGGTTGGCGTTGGGCCAGGATGTACGCACTGGGCTTATCGAGCCCGGTACCATTGACGGAATACATCTCCACCGTGTCAACGTGGTTGTTGATGGAGGCGGGCAGAAGGGCCAGTGGGTTGCCGCAGGCGATCAAGGCCGCCGCGACGACCATCACCGCGAGGCAGGTCAAGACGCGCATAGGCAGTAAGACTAAGGACCGGTCGAAACAGGGTCAACCCGCGATCTTTCCTTGACTTCGCTTGTCCCACACCGCTAGTCTGCCGCACGATCCCAGGGGGTAGCCGTGCCGTTCCGCCAGACACTCGACCGATGGCCCTCCAGCCCCGTCATTCAGGGTGCCGCCATCATCAGCGAAGATGGTCTTCTGGTCCATGACCGCCTGGGCCGGCACGTGGACGGCGAAGCGGTTGCGGCCTTGGCGGTTGCCGTCCGGCGGCACGCCGAGCAGTTGGGGACCGCCGTCGGAGGAACCCTGGGCTCCACGGTCATGGAACTGACCGGCGGCCCCGCCGTCGTCACGCCACTCGACGCCCGGCACACCCTGATCGTCCTGGCCCGGCCGGGAATGGATATCGGCCCATTGCTGTTCGACATCCGCCAGAACCGCGCAACCCTCGCGGGAGCCCTCTAGCCGATGCGCTGGGCCGTCATCATCGCCGGCGGCGCGGGCAGCCGATTCTGGCCGCTCTCGACGCCCCGCGTACCGAAGCAACTGCTCCCACTCGCCGGCCCCAAGAGCACGGCCGAAACCTCGTTCGAGCGTCTGGTCCGGGTCGTCGATCGGAGCCGGGTGCTTCTGGTCACCGGCCCAGAACTGGCCGGACCGATCGCCGGCCGCCTTGGCATCCCGCGCGAAAACGTACTGGTCGAACCAAGTCCGAAATCCACCGGTCCGGCGCTGGCCTGGGCGACCCACGAAGCCCGCCGGCGAGACCCCGACGCGCTGGTGCTCTCCTCCCACGCCGACTGGGACGTCCCGGATGCCGACGGGTTTGTCCGAGTCGCCGAACGCGCCCTCGACCTGGCGGAACGGAGCGACTTCCTGGTCACCGTGGGCATCGTGCCGACCCGTCCGGAGACTGGCTACGGATACATCGTGCCCGGCCTGCTGCTCGACGGTGCCCACCGGGTCGCCCGGTTCCGGGAGAAGCCAACCGCCGCCGACGCCACCGCGCTGATCGCCGCGGGCGCGCTCTGGAACTCCGGCCTCTTTGCGTGGCGGGCCTCTCTCCTCCTAGATCAATTGACCCGGCTCTCCCCCGAGATCGCCCCGGCCCTCGGCCACCTCGATCAGGGTGACCCCGCCGGGTTCTTCCAGCAATGCCGCGCCGTGTCGATCGACGTCGGCCTGCTCGAACGCAGCCCCGACATCGCCGTGCTCCGTGGCGATTTTGCCTGGGACGACATCGGAACCTGGGACGCGCTCGCGCGGGTGCGGCCCCGAGACCGGGCCGGCAATGTTCTGGTCGGCCCCGTGACTGCCATCGACAGCTCCGACATCATTGCCTGGAGCGAGCACACGCCGGTCGTCGTGGTGGGGCTCGCCGACATCGTGGTGGTCGAGGCGAACGGCCGGATCTTGGTCATGGATCGCTGCCGGGCACCTGAACTCAAGTCGATTCTCGAGCGGCTCCCCTCGTCCATCCGGGAGGTTTGAGATGCGCCGCCTGTTCATGCTCGAGCCCGCCCGGCTCGGCGACGACTGGGCTCCGTTTGCCGGGGTCCGGCCGATCGCCGAACTTCGGGCCGGCGCGTTCCGGATCTGGGAGCGATGGCACCGATTGCTGGCGACCGACGAGGCGGCGATCGTTTCACCATCGACCCCCGGCTTCGCCGACGTCGACTCGCGCCCCATCGTCGCCGGCGGCACGATTGTCGGGCCGGCGCTCGTCGCCCGGTCCACCGCGGCGCCGGTCGGAACCGACCTGACGCTCCCCGTCGGCGTCCGGGGCCTGTCTATCGGCGGCATGACGGTGGCGTGGGTCCTGGCGCCCGGCGAGCGCTGGACCGGCCCGACCGAAGTCGTCGCTCCATTCGAGATCAAGGGACTCCGGCTCGATGGCGCCGCCGGCCTCATCACCGCCTGCGAACGCCTCCTCGAGGACGACTGCCTCTCGTTGGCCCACACCGGAACCCGCGGGGTCCCCGACGGCTGCGTCGTCATCGGCGACCCGAGTCTGGTCATCGTCCGGACCGCCTCGGTCGAGCCCCACGTGGTGTTCGATGTCCGAAAGGGACCGATCGTGCTCGATGAGGACTCACTGGTCCGATCCGGTGCCCGGCTCGAAGGACCGCTGTACGTCGGCCCGCACAGTTGGATCCTCGGCGGGGCCGTGCGCCAATCGGTTATCGGACCCCACTGCCGAGTCCACGGCGAAATTTCGGCGTCGGTCTTCTTGGGGTACGCCAACAAAAGCCACGACGGTTTTCTGGGCCACTCGGTGCTTGGCCAATGGGTGAACCTCGGGGCCGGCACCATCACGTCCAACCTGAAGAACACCTACGGCCCGATTCGCCTCGACCTGCCGAATGGCCGACTCGAAACCGGCCGCACCAACCTCGGCAGCCTGATCGGCGATCACGCCAAGACAGCGATCGGCACCCTGTTGTCCACCGGCACGGTGATCGGTGCCGGCGCCAACGTGGTCTCGGCCCGGGGCCCGCGGTACGTTCGCCCGTTTCTCTGGGATCCAGGCACGCTCGCTACCCTCGATGGGTTCCTGACGATCGCCCGCCGGGTGATGCCGCGCCGCGGCGTCGACGTCACGGCCCAGATCGAAGCTTCTCTGGTCGCGCTCCACGGACGACTGGCTCGATGATCCACCTGTATGCTCTTGGCTCGGGTTCGGGCGGCAACGCCTTCCTGATCGACGGCCCCGACGGGATGCTGCTCCTCGACGCGGGTTTCAGTACCCGTGAGCTGACCCGTCGCGCCGGCCTGCTGAAGCTGGACCTCGGTCGCCTCGCGGGCATCGCGCTGACGCACGAGCACGGCGACCACGCCAGTGGTGCCCGGCGCCTGGCCCGGCGTCACGGTGTTCCGATCGTGGCCACCGATGGCACGCTCCGCGCCCTCGCGCTCGCCGCCGATGAACCGAGGGCGACGCTCCGATCGGCATCCATCATCGAAATCGGCCCGTTTCAGCTCGAGAGCTGCCGCACCCTCCACGACGCCGCCGAGCCGACCGCGGTCGTCATCGAAACGTCCGGCGTCCGGGTCGGGCTGGCCTACGATCTCGGCCGCCCGACCATGGGACTCCGTCATCTCCTCCGGCTTTGTGATGCCGTGGTGATCGAGGCCAACTATGATGATGTCATGCTGCGGACCAGCAACTACCCCGCCTCCGTGCAGCATCGGATTGCCGGATCCGGTGGCCACCTCTCCAATCGCGCCGCGGCCGAACTGCTGACCGATCTCTGGCACGACGGTCTGTCCGTGGTGATGCTGGCCCACTTGAGCAAGCAATGCAACGATCCGGAGGTGGCCCGGCGAACCGTTCTCGACCTCCTCGCGCCGCTCGGCTTTCGAGGCACCCTCGCGGTCGCGGCCCAGGACGTTCCCGTCGGGCCGATCCCCGTCGCCCCCAGCTACGCCCGCATCCGAACCGCACCCCAATTCGAACTGGAACTCACCTGAACTGGAGCCGTCGATGATCATCGCTGAAACCGTCCTCCCTGAATTCGACCACGAGATGGCCGCCACCCGGGCGATGCTGGCCCGGGTCCCCGAGGCGGCAGCCGACTGGAAGCCGCACGCCAAGTCCATGACGCTCGGCGGCCTCGCCGCCCACCTCGCCCATCTACCGGTTTGGGGTGTCTTCACGATGGACCAGACAGAACTGGACCTTAGTCCGCCCGGCGGCGAGCCGATGAAGATGCCGGGATACGCCGATCAGGCCAGCAATCTGGCCGCCTTCGACGCCAACGTTGCCGCCTGCCGGGCTTCCCTCGCCAAGGCGAGCGACGCCGACTACATGGTGACCTGGAGCCTCAAGAGCGGCGGACAGGTCGCCATGGCCATGCCTCGGGTCGTCGTTATCCGGTCCTTCGTGCTGAACCACACCATCCACCACCGTGGTCAGCTCAGCGTGTATCTGCGCCTGAGGGACGTGCCCCTGCCCGCCACCTACGGCCCGAGCGCTGACGAGGGCAACATGTGAATCTCGCCCGCTGGCGAGCCGACACCCCCGGCACCGCGGGCCGGGCCCACCTGAATAACGCCGGCGCGGGCCTCATGCCCGCGCCGGTGCTTTCGGCCATCAAGCATCATCTGGAACTCGAGGCCGCGATCGGCGGTTACGAGGCCGCCGATCTCGAGGCCGGCGCGATCACCGCCGCGTACCACGCCGTCGGCGGCCTGATCCGGGCCCCGGCCGCCAACATCGCCATCGTCGAGAACGCGACAGTCGCCGTGGCGCAGGCCCTGAGCGCATTCGATTGGGCGCCCGGCGACCTGGTGATCACCAGTGAGGCCGATTACGTCTCGAATCAGCTGATGCTGCTGTCCCTCTCGGCCCGGCGGGGCATCGAGATCCTCCGAGCACCCGAACTGACGGAAGGCGGCATCGATCCGGCGGGGGTCGAATCGCTGGTTCGGCGCCGTCGGCCCGCGTTGCTCGTGCTGTCGTGGATTCCAACCAACTCCGGCATGGTGCAGGATGCGGCTGCGATCGGGGCGATCGCCCGCCGGCACGAGATCCCCTATCTCCTCGACGCCTGCCAGGCGGTCGGTCAACTCCCCATTGACGTCAACGCCCTGGGTTGCGACTTCCTCGCCGCCACCGCCCGCAAGTTCCTCCGCGGGCCTCGCGGAATCGGCTTTCTCTACGTTTCCGACCGGATGCTCGCGGCAAATCGCTATCCCCTGTTCATCGACCTCCGCGGCGGCACCTGGACGGCCCCTGACCGATTCGAACCGGACGCCGGTGCCCGCCGATTCGAGAACTGGGAATTTGCCTATGCCCTCGTCCTCGGCCTCGGCGCTGCCGCCCGCTACGCTGCCGATGCCGAGACGGCGGGGGCCCTGGACGCAACCGCAGCGCTGGCACTTCATACCCGGCGGCGGCTGCCCGAGGTCGAGGGAGTGACGCTGCTGGACCGGGGACACACGAAGAGCGCCATCGTGACCGCGTCCGTCCCCCGCATCGCACCCGCCGACCTGGTGGCCGCACTGCGGCAATCCGGCGTCAACACCAGCTGGTTCCCCCGGTCGGCGGCCGTGATCGACATGGACCGGAAGAGGATCCCCGCGGGCTGGCGGATTTCCCCACACTACTACAATACTGAGGCCGAGGTCGATCGCCTGATCGCCGCCGTTCGAGACACGCTGGCGATCCGATGAACCCGCAGGGTATTATTTCACCACTATGCAGCGTCGCATCCTAACGTTGGCCGCCGCACTCGCGTTCGGCGTCACCCCGCTCCGCGGGCAAGCCCCCGCGCAAAACCCGGCCCCGGTCACCCGGGTGCTCAAGGGCCGGGTCATCTCGGAGGCCAATCGTACGCCTCTCATCGGCGCCGAGATTGTCCTGATGGATTATTCCCGGCTGACCCGAACCGGTCTGAGTGGCACCTTCATTCTCAACGTCCCCGAAGGACCGTTCCGGCTGCAGATTCGCCGGATCGGCTATCTGTCCCGCGCCTTCCGGTTCCGGACCCGGTCGGACACGATGGAGGTGGAATTCACCCTCACACCGTCCGCCGTAGTCCTTGACTCCATCACCGTGGCTGGCAAGGCAAATACCATGTCACCCCGCCTGGCCGAGTTCGATCGCCGCCGCCGAATCTCCGCCACGGGCCAGTTTCTCGGCCCCGATGACCTCGCCAAACACCAGGACGAGCGCCTCGCGGACATGCTCCGAACGCTCCGCGGGCTGCGAGTCGTGCCAATCGGCAACACCCTGGCGGCCGTCTCGATGCGGGGGAACTCGGGCATGAATTCCAGCAACCTGAATTGCTATCTGGCGGTGTGGGTCGACGGGATCATGGTGAGCTCGCCGGGCCGGCCCTATGACCTGGAGTTGCATCGGATCGACCGCACGGCGGCGATCGAGGTCTACACCGGTCCGTCGGAGTTGCCGATCGAGTTCGAAGGGCCGGGCAGCAGCGGCTGCGGAGCGATCGTCATCTGGACCCGCGATCGCTAGAGACCGGCCGGAAGGCGATTCCGCAACCAGAGCCAGCTCGCCACCGCCGCGCCGACCATCAGCAGCAACGCTGGCGCCACCTTCCGTCGGTAACTTGGGTCGCCGAGGACGACCGCCAAGGTCGTCTTGAGTAGGGTGTTCGCCACCACGCCCACCACCAGAGCCGCAGCCGCCGTCTCCATCATCGTATCCTGACGGGCCAGCCGTGACATGCTCAGGGTCAGGGCGTCCATATCAGTGAGGCCGGCCAGGCCGGCACCCGCCAGCACACCCGGCTCGCCGAACCAGGCCCGGGCATATTCGATCAGCAGCAGCACAGCCTGAAAGGCAAGCGCCATCTGAATCGCGACGCCCAGCTGCAGCGGGTTGCCGCTTTCGGCTGGCTGGTCGAGGCCGGACTCCTGCGGACGGGTGGCGGCGAACAGTGTGAGGGCGGTGGCCGTCGCGATCATCGCGCCAAGCCACACGGCCACCCGTGGCGTAAAGGCCTGGTTGAGCGCGAAGGTGACCGCCAGGATCCGGATCAGCAGCACGCCGCTCGCCCCGACCGTCCCGGCGGCCAGCGCCGTCGCATATCGAGGCTCCGACCGGCTGCGCCGGGCGTAGGCCATCGTCACGGCCGTCGATGACACGAGACCGCCCAGCATTCCCGCGATCAGGAACCCGCGCGCGTCACCCCAGACCCGTCGCACCACGTAGCCGGCGAAATTGAGGCCCGAGAATATCAGAACCACGCCCCAGAGCAACCTCGGACGGATGGCATCAAACGGCCCGTAAGGCCCCTCGGGAATGGCCGGGAGCACCACCAGGGCCAGGACCGCAACGTGGAAGGCGGCCCGAATCTCGCGCTCTTCGATCGTGGTCAGGAAGCGACGAATCGTCGCCTTCTCTGACAGGAAGAACAGGACGACCGCCGCGGTCCCGCCCGCAAGGGCGAGGTACCCCCGCCCCGCCAGAACCCCGATGGCCAGCACGGCGAGCGCCGCCACCTCGGTGGTACCGTCCAGATCCTCGGGAGTCCGCCTGGTGGCCGCCAGGTACGCCGCGACGATCATCAGGCCTGCCGCCCCCAGCAACCCCACGGCCACCGGAGTGGCCCCGCTGTCGCTGAGCCAGCCACCGATCCCACCGGTCGCCCCGAGCAGCAGGAAGGTCCGGACCCCGGCAAACCGAGCCCCTGGGCCGGACGCATGCCCGGACCACTCCCGTTCGACCCCGACGGCGAGACCGGCAAGCCCGGCGATGCCGAGCCGGATGGCGATGGTGAATTCATCCACGGCGTTTCGGTGAATATATTGCGACAGCACCTCTAGCGCCGACGCAGAGGGCGCCCGACCGACCTCGAAAGGCACCATGACTGACGCGCCATCGGAACTGGTTCGGGCCATCACCCGCCGGCAAGCGGTCGCTCTGGTTATCGGATCGATGATCGGCGCCGGCGTGTTCATCGTCACCGCCGACATCGTGCGGCAGGTCCGCTACCCCGGGGTCGCACTGCTCACTTGGGTGGTCGCCGGGATTGTGCTGGTAGCCGGAGGCATCACCTACGCGGAACTCGGTGGCATGTTCCCCCGGGCCGGCGGCCTGTATGTCTACCTCCGCGAAGGCATCTCGCCCGTCGTCGGTTACCTGTATGGATGGACCCTGTTCACAGTGATCTGGACCGGTGGAACCGCGGCCGCTGCGACCGGGTTCGCCCGATACGCCGGCGTCCTCTTTCCTTCCCTTACCCCCAAGTTATGGGCCGGTTTCACGATTGCCCTGCCGAGCGGGCCGATCGAAGTCGGGATCGGCCCCCAGCGATTGGTGGCCGTCGGCTCGATCCTCGTGATCACCTGGGTCAACATTCGCGGCGTTCGCGGCGCGGCGCTCCTGCAAACCGCGTTCACCGTCGTCAAGGTCGCGGCGGTCGTCGCGCTGATCGCGCTCGGGTTCTCGATCGGCCGCAACCCGGCTGCCGTGACCGCCAATTTCGGCGCGAACTTCTGGCCCGAACACCTCGACAGCGCCCTCGTCGCCGCGTTCGCCGCGGCCATGGTCGGCCCTTTCTTCTCCATGGACGGCTGGTACGCGCTCTGCTTTGCCGCGTCGGAACTCGAGGACGGTCGCCGGGATCTGCCCAGAGCGCTCGTGAGGGGCACCGTCATCGGCGCCACCCTCTTCCTGCTGCTCAACCTCGCCTACTTCGCCGTCCTGCCCGCGCCGGCGATCGGCGCGGCCGCCGAGGATCGCGTCGCGTCAGCCGTCATGGAATCGATCATGGGGCCGGTGGGCGGCCAGCTGATGGCCGGCGCCATCATGGTCGCGTCGTTCGGGCTGAACATCGGCATCGTGCTGGGCGGGGGCCGCCTGTTCTACGCCATGGCGAAAGACGGCCTCTTCTTCGAACCGTTCGGCCGCCTCCATCCCAGGCACCGGACCCCGGCCGTGGCGCTGGCGTTGCAAGCGGTCTGGGTTTCGGCGCTCTGCCTGTCGGGCACCTTCGCTCAACTGGTCGACTTCACCACGGTGGCTTCCCTGCTCTTCTTCGTGCTGGTGCCCGTGGCGCTGTTCTCGCTCCGTCGCACCCGTCCGGACGCCGACCGCCCATACCGAGCCGCCGGCTATCCCCTCGTCCCGGCGCTCTACATGGTGGCCTCGGCCTGGGTTTGCATTCAGTTGACCATCCAGCGGCCGCAGTACACCTGGCCGGGGCTCATGCTGCTGGCGGCGGGCATTCCGGTCTACCTCATGTTCAAACGCCGGAGGGCGGCGTGACCGGGGCCGGCGCGGCACTGGTCGCCCTGCTGCTCGCGATCCTGCTCTCGATCACCACCCGGCTGAACATCGGGATTCTCGCCATCGCGTTCGCCTGGATCGTCGGCGTCTACTTCGCCGGGCTCAAGCCGGACGTCGTGATCCAGGGCTTCCCGGCCAGCCTCTTCATCACGCTGGCCGGCGTGTCGCTCCTGTTCGGAATCGCCGAGAGCAACGGTACGCTCAGCCGACTGACCGGTCGGGCCCTCGGCGCGGCCCGCGGTCAAACCCGGTGGCTCCCCCTGTTCTTCTTCGTGCTCGCCGGTACCGTCTCCAGTGTGGGCCCGGGAGCAATCTCGGCGGTGGCCCTCCTTGCGCCCGTCGCGATGCCTGTCGCGATCCGGGCCGGCATTTCACCGTTCCTGATGGCATTGATGGTGGCCAACGGCGCCAACGCCGGGAACCTCTCCCCAATCAGTTCGGTCGGGGTGATCGCCAACGCCAAGATGGCCGAGGCGGGTCTCGTGGGGCACGGCGGCCTGGTGTGGTTCGCGAACCTCGCGGCCCACATCCTGGTCGGTGCGATTGCCTACGTCGTCCTCGGCGGGCACCGCCTCCCGCACACCGAGGCAGACGCCGACCCCGCCGGCACCGCCCATCGACTCGATCGCCGTCATGCGATCACCGCGGCAATCATTGTCGCCTGGATCGTCGGCATCGTGGCCTTCAAGCTGCCATTGGGACTGGCAGCGTTCGCCGCCGCCGGCCTGATCCTGGCCCTTGGCGCCGGCAAGGAAGGCCCGGCCATCAAGGCCATGCCATGGGCCGTGATCTTGATGGTGGCCGGCATGTCGGTGCTGATCGCCATCCTGGAGAAGACGGGCGGGATGGACCTGTTTACCGGGCTGCTCGCCCGGCTCGCCACCCCCGGGTCGCTGAATGGAATGATCGCCTTCGTCACCGGCGCCATTTCGAGCTACAGCAGCACCTCGGGGGTCGTGCTCCCGGCGTTCCTCCCTACGGCCGCCAGTCTCGTGACCAAGGTGGGCGGCGGCAATCCCCTCGCCGTCGCCCTCAGCATCAATGTGGGGTCGGCCTTGGTGGACGTGTCCCCCCTGTCCACCCTGGGCGCCCTCTGCGTGGCGGCCGTCGCGGACCCGGACTTGGCGGCCCGGCTCTTTCGGCAACTGATGGTGTGGGGCCTCTCGATGACCGTGGTCGGGGCAGTCCTCTGCCAGCTGTTCGCCGGCCTGCTCGCCGGGCTCGCGACCTGAGCCGCTAGCGGTCGGTATCGGGATCCGGCGGAATCGGGATCGAATCAGGCCGAGACGTTGGTGGGCCGACCCGTTTGAGGGTGATTGCCTCGGTCAGGTCACCACCGGACAGCGTCATGCGGTCAAATATCACCCTGAGCTTGTAGATCTCCCACTCCCCGCCGAGGGCGATCATTATCTGGTCACCCTTGAGCCGCCAGCGTACTGTCTCTTTTCCCCAAGTAGCGCTTGAATCAGGTCGAATCACAACCGTCTTCGGACCATCCACCTTCACCTTGCCATTCTCGAGCTGCCAGGTGCCACTTACGCCTAGTCCGCCCTTGGCGGGCGATGACTGGGCCCCCAGGTTCGTGACACCGAGGATCACGAGCAGTACTGAACCACGAACGGAATGCCTCATCCCGATTGTCCCCGAAGAAAAGAGCCGGCGGAAGATAGCGGGAAAGAAAACGAAACAGGGCCGGCGAAGCCGGCCCTGTCCGTAAACCCGCGACTGCGAGCCTTAGTACATCCCGCCCATGCCGCCGCCCGGAGGGCCGCCGGCGGACGCCGAAGACTTCTCTTCCTTCTTCTCGACCACCACACACTCGGTCGTGAGCAGCAGGCCCGAGATCGACGCCGCGTTCTGAAGCGCCGTCCGGGTGACCTTGGTCGGGTCGATGACGCCGGCCTTGACCAGATCCTCGTACACATCGGTGGCGGCGTTGTAGCCAAAGTTCCCCTTCAACTCCTTCACCCTGGCAAGAACGATGGCGCCTTCGACACCGGCGTTCTGGGCAATCATCCGGAGCGGCTCTTCCAGCGAACGGCGAACGATCTCGACCCCGATCTTCTCATCCGTGGTGCCCTTGACCTTGCCCAACGCATCCTGCGCCCGAAGCAACGCAACACCGCCGCCGGGGACAATGCCCTCTTCGACGGCTGCCCGCGTGGCATGGAGCGCGTCCTCAACCCGAGCCTTCTTTTCCTTCATCTCGGTCTCGGTCGCGGCGCCGACGTGAATGACGGCCACGCCGCCCGAGAGCTTGGCCAGACGCTCCTGGAGCTTCTCACGGTCGTAGTCGCTGGTCGACTTGTCAATCGCCACCTTGATCTCGGCGATCCGGCCCTTGATGTCGTCGGACTTGCCCTTGCCGTCGACGACGGTGGTGTTGTCCTTGTCGATGACGACCCGTTTCGCCTGACCGAGATCAGCCAGTACGGTGTTCTCGAGCTTGAAGCCGAGATCTTCGGAGATAACCTTGCCGCCAGACAGCTTGGCGATGTCGGTAAGCATTTCCTTCCGACGGTCACCAAAGCCCGGCGCCTTGACGGCGGC
>JANXXJ010000108.1 GCA_025350665.1 Gemmatimonadota bacterium
GCGAAGCCGGCCGGTGAGCGGGCGAACGTAGTCGGCCTTGAACGAAGTTTCGCCCGGATGCTCCCACCCCGTCTGCGTCTCGCGGGCGGGCGCGCCGAGCGGGCTCCCGTCGAGCCTGAGGTTCCGAGCCGCCATCGCATAAGGCCCGCCTTCCTCCGCCCGGACAATGCGCAACTCGCCGGACAGCTTGTGGGCCTTGGCCGCAAACCCATGCCGGTAGCCGAGCGTGGATTCGAGGTTGAACTCATGGTTCGTTCCCACGCTGGTACGGTCGCTCAGCGTCGAGAGTTCCTGGGCCGAGTCGAGGTAGCGATACTGAATGGCATACGTCTCGGCCTCGTTGCGGGTGCTGTACATCAAGTCGGCAGACAGTTCGTCGTGGGGCCCGAGCCGGTAGCTGCCGGTGCCGGTGAAGGTATGGGCCACCGGGATCTGAGTGCGGACCCCCGACTCATCCAAGTAGGTCACCGGGTCGACATAGAGATTCTCTCGATGGATCGCATCGGTCCGGGGCCGGTTGTCATGAAGGAACCCGTAGCTGCCATAGAGAGCCAGGGGCCCGCGCTGGTAGCCCAGAGTTCCCCCGACGTCGGCATGTCCAGTGGTCCCCCCACCGATCGTGAGCCCCCCGCTCGTTCCGGCGTCCGCGCTCCGCTTGAGGACGAGGTTGATGATCCCGGCCACGCCGTCCGGATCTTCCCGGGCGGACGGGTTGGCGACCACCTCCACCTTGTCCACCATGTTGGCCGGCAACTGGGCAAGAAAATTTCCGAGTTGCGCGGGCTTCAGCAGGCTGGGGCGGCCGTTGATCTGGACGATGACGCCCGAATTGCCGCGGAGACTTACGACATTGTCGATATCCACGTCCACGGACGGGACGTTGCGGAGGACATCCAAGGCGGTGCCGCCGCGAGTGGTCGGCATGTCACGAACCACATAGGTGCTGCGGTCCGGCGCGAGCAACACGTCCGGCTTCCGGCCGGTGACTTCCAGCGACTGGAGTTCAAGGGGTGCCGCAACGAGCGTCACGGTGCCAAGGTCCACGCCCGGCTGCGCGGCCTTGATCTCCACCGGCCAGTATTCTCGTGGGGTGTATCCGATCGTGAAAATCCGAACCCGGTACCGTCCGGGCTTCAGCGACCGAATCCGGAATCCGCCATCGGGGCCGGTAGAGGCCCTAGTCACGGTGGCGGGAACGGCCGAGGCGGTGACACTTACGGGGGCGGCCGCAATCGGGGCCTTCGTCGCCGCATCGACGGCTTGGCCCCGGATTTCACCGCTGGCGGCGGCCGCCCGCTGGGGCCTTGCCGGCGCGACCTGCGCCGCCGTGGGCGATGCCGTGATGATGGCCAGGATAATGGATGCGGCCGGGTACGGAAAACGGCTCAAGCAGACTCCCAAGTTGATGGCACGCACAAGGTTGAACCTAGAGAACGAGGCCAAAGACCGTCCGACCTACCAGAGATGTAACCGCCAGTACCCCAAGCGGCCGGGGTCCCCGTTGTCGGGAACACCGCCGTTGGGGCTTCAGGTGCCTGCTCGACTAGTGAGTAATGGCGAAGAACCAGGCCGCGACGATCGGCCCGCGGGGCCCCCGCTGTCCGGGAACCGGCGGCGGCGAGCCCGCGGGCGGTGGGCCGTATTCCGGCTGGAACAAATAGGCGGCGTGCCGGACGGGATCGACCGCGATGGTCTTCGCGCCCCGCATCGTCTCAACGGTTCCCACGACGGTGTACTGGTCGGGGTTGCTTTGGCTGACGACGGTGACGTTACCGTCCCGCCCAGCCGGAATGTAGATCAGTTTCTCGGACGCATCCCACCCCAGCGCATCCACGCCGTCGCCATTGGCGATGCTGGCGATCACCTTTCCGGACGCCGGATCGACCACGACCGACGTTTTTCCACATCCCGCGAAAATCCGCTTCGACGGCCGGTCGTACGCGATCCCGGTCGGACCGTCGCACGGCGCCAGGGCCCATGACGCCAGGACCTTCATGGTCTTTGCATCGAGCACCTGGATCGTGTTCTTACCCTCGTTGTTCACGAAGATCCTGCCGGCGCCGTCGCTCGCCGCACCCTCCGGGGCGTCGTCCTCGAGCTTGGCTTCCCCGACGATGTCGCCCGTCTGAGCGTCGAGAGCGGTTGCGGTGCCGATCGGCCGGCTGTGGTTGGTGAGAATGATCCGGTCCGAGTAGTCATCATACATGATTCCGTCGAGCCCGCCGCTCGGCACTCGGATCCGCTTGATCGGGGCGAGCGTCTTGAGATCGAACATGGTGACCGTGGAATCGCCGCCGTTGGTGGTAAAGCCGTGATTTGCCTTAGCCGCCAACGCGATGCCATGGACCCGTGGGGTATCCGGAATGTCGCCCAATACCGTGCCCGACGACCCGTCGACGACCATGACATGGGTGCCGCGGGACACGAATACCCGCCCGGTCCCCGGCTCTGCGAATAGGTAGTCTGTCCCTCCCTCGCCGCCGATGTTGTATTTCGCGACCTTGAATTGCTGGGCGTGGACGGGGAGCACCCCGACGCCGAACAACAGGATGCCTCCGGCAGCGATCTGGAATAAGTGGACCATGGTCTCTCGCGGTGAAGGGTATGACCTAATTACGCCCGGCCGGCTCGGATCGTTGGACGCCTAGCTGACACCACTTCGTTGAGCCTTCCGCGGTGGGGATCGCCGCGCTCGGGACGTCGCCTCGGGGGGAGAACCGGTGGACGAGGAGTTCCCGGTTCTGACACTAAGGTTTCTTTGTTCACTGATCTGTTACAGCCAGCACAGGCCCTCGTGACCAAGTTCCGCCAAGGTTAGTTCCTCCTCAACTTTGCGGTGCTTCATGGCGGGCTCGTGGGATCGTTATCGGGGCCTCTGGTGCATTACCGTCTTCTCCCTCAGTTCGACCATCGGCGCGAGTCTTCTCTACGGCCAACAGACCGGCAGCATCCGCGGCGTCGTCTCCGATGACCAGGGCAACCCCCTCTCGGGCGCCTTGGTTCGGGCGGCCGGCGTTTCGGCCACATCCGACCAAACCGGCCGGTACCGTCTTGCCGGCCTCGCGGTCGGCCAGACGTCGGTCATCGTCAAATTCGTCGGCTTTCGTCCGGATACCCTGGTCGTCGCGGTAAAGGGGGGCGAGGAGGTCGAGGCGACTGCCGTGCTGCAGCCGTTCCGGACCTCCCTGCCGGAACTTTCCGTGGTCTCGGGGCGGGCACGGGGCGACGCCTTGGCGATCAACGAGCAGAAGGAAGCGCCGAACCTGCTCAGCGTGGTCTCGGCCGAGGTCATCACCAGCTTGCCGAACACGAACGTTGCCGACGCAGTCGGGCGGCTTCCCGGGGTCACCCTGGAGCGCGATGAGGGTGAAGGCAAGTATGTCCAGATCAGGGGCACCGAGCCGCGGCTGAGCAACGTGACCGTCGATGGCGTCCACGTGCCGGCCCCCGAGGGCGGGGCCCGCAACGTGAAGCTCGACATCATCCCGTCGGACCTGATCGGGACGATCGAGCTCAGCAAGACCCTGTCGGCGGACTTGGACGGTGATGCGATCGGCGGCTCGGTCAACCTGGTCACCAAGCGCCCCGGCGACCACCCCAGCTATTCGATCGGCGGGCTCGGTGGCTACACCGACCTCCAGGGCGGCCGCGGCCTCTATCAAGTCAACGGCACCTATGGACAGCGCTTCGGCGCCGACAAGCGTCTTGGATTGATCCTGGGCGGCACCTACGACTACAACGGGCGCGGGATCGACGACATCGAGCCGGGCGTGAGCACATTCGACGCCTGCGGGGGCGCGGGCGCCACGGCGGTCT
>JANXXJ010000110.1 GCA_025350665.1 Gemmatimonadota bacterium
GGGCGATGATCCAGGCCATCGACAGCGTGGTGGTGGAGATCGGCCGAAAGACTCCCTGCGAGCGGAAGCCCTGACCGGCTCGCCGCCTGAAGGTCGGCACCCTATGTTTCCGGCGTGAAGATTTATACGCGTACCGGAGACCAGGGCACGACCGGCTTGTTCGGCGGCGGCCGGGTTGCGAAGTCCCATCCCCGAGTGGCCGCCTACGGCGACGTCGATGAGCTGAACTCCACCCTCGGGTGGGCCCGCACCGTCGAGCCCTCGGCATTCGTCGACCCACTATTCGATCGCATCCAGCGGGACTTGTTCTCGATCGGCGGCCACCTCGCCACGCCTGATCCCGAGAAGGTCCGCGCGGCGCTGGCACGAGCCGACCTCGACCCCAAACGGATCGAGGAGTTTGAGCGGACCATGGACGAGGCCGACGGCGAACTCCCGCCGCTCACCGCGTTCGTGCTCCCGGGGGGATCGCCCAAGGCGGCGGCACTCCACGTCGCCCGGACGGTGTGCCGCCGGGCCGAGCGCAGCGTCGTGGCGCTGGCCGCCGAGGCTCCGGTACCGGACCTCTTTGTCGTTTACCTGAACCGACTGAGCGACCTTCTGTTCACCCTGGCCCGGGTCGCGAACCATCGGAGCGGTCGGGGCGACGTTACCTGGTGAGCCCGGCCACCGACATCGTCGAGGTCCGTCACGCCCTCGGCCGCTATCCGGTCGAGATCAGCGTCGGAGGGATCGAGCGCCTTCCCGAATTCGTCGAACGCCTGGCGCCCGGCCGTCGGGTGGCGGTGATCACCGACCGAAACGTCGCCCGGGTGGTCGAACACCCGCTCAAAGCACCAGTGCTCGTCGTCCCTCCCGGCGAGGCCTCGAAGACCCGCCGCCGGTGGGCCGACCTGACCGACCGGCTGTTCGATCTGGGATTCGGCCGGCACAGCGTGCTGGTGGCGGTCGGTGGAGGCGTCGTCGGCGACCTGGCGGGCTTCGTGGCGGCCACCTTCGCCCGCGGCATCCCGGTGATTCAGGTCCCGACCTCGCTGCTCGCCATGGTCGATGCGTCGGTCGGCGGCAAAACCGGACTCAACACCCGCCATGGGAAGAATCTGGTCGGCGCGTTTCACCCGCCGTCAGGCGTGTTGATCGATCCCGGCGTACTTCGAACGCTGCGGTCGGGCCACCTCCGGGGCGGCCTGATCGAGGCGATCAAGCACGGCCTCGTGGCCGACGCCGACTACTACGACTGGATCGATCACGAGTCGGCAGCGCTCCTGGCCCGGGATCCGGCCCGGCTCGAGACCCTGGTCGCGGGAAGCGTACGGATCAAGGCCGGGGTGGTGAGCGCCGACGAACGGGAAGGGGGCGTCCGCGTCGTGCTGAATGCCGGCCACACGGTGGGGCACGCCCTGGAGCGCTGGTCACGGTTCCGGCTCCCGCACGGCGACGCGGTCGGGCTGGGGCTGATCGTGGAGGCGATGGTCGGCGAGCACCTCGGGGGGGGCGCCGGCCTGGCCCGGGACCTGGCCGCGCGGCTCTTCCGGATCGGCCTCCGAGCGACGCTGCCCGGGCCCGAATACGACGAGGCGCTGCTCGACGGGATGCGCCACGACAAGAAGGCTCTGAGCGGGGAGATCCGGATGGCGATCCCGGACACCCCGGGCCGGCTGGCCGCGCGGGGCGACCGATGGACCTCGACCGCACCGCGAGACATCGTTAGGCAAGCGTTAGGCACAGCCCGGACACTCCTGACCGAATCCGGTTTCCACACGCTGCCGCCGGCCGCCTGACCCGCAACCGCCTTCCCCACAAGCAGTTACCATCTTTTTCCACGCCTGTCAACATTGGGTTCTCCACCCAATGTGAATGAAACGCCTAACCTATTGCTGCCTAACACTGTCACATGTTGACAGCCTAACGCTATTGACGCCGAGCCTAACAACTTCCTATCTTCGGTGCAGTTCCCAGCACAATTCGTCTGACATAACCCGCTCCGCGGGTACCTCTGCACCCCAGTGTCGGTATCTCTCAGCACGAGGTAGTATGCGTACGCAAACTCCGCGTCGGCCGCGCGTGGCGGCCCGGCCATCAGCCGGCAGTTCATTCGACCAGTATCTGCTCGACATCCGCAAGTTGCCCATGATCACCGACCCCAAGGAAGAAGTCCGGCTGGCGAAGCGGGCTCAGAAGGGCGACCCCGAGGCGATGGACCGCCTGGTCACCGCGAATCTCCGGTTCGTGATCTCGTACGTGAAGCGGTTCCAGGGTCACGGCCTCGACCTCGCCGAACTGGTGGCGATCGGGAACGAAGGGCTGCTCAAGGCCGTGCGGAAGTTCGATCCGGCCCACGGCGTCAAGTTCATCAGCTATGCCGTCTGGTGGGTGCGCCAGTGCGTCCTCAAGGCGCTGGCCGAGCAGACCCGGACCGTGCGGATCCCGCTCAACCAGAACGCCGCGCTTCTCCGGATGGCCAAGGTCGAAAGCCTCCTGAGCCAGGAACTCGGGCGCTCGCCGACCGACGCCGAAACGGCCCGGGTCCTCGACGAGTCGGTGGAGACCATCCGGTCGTCGCGCCTGGTGTCGACGGTCGAGATCTCGCTCGACGCGCCGGTCGAGCGAGGCGAGTCCGGCTCCGCTACGTTCGGTGAACGGGTCCCCGGCTCGCAGGGTGGCGAGATCGAGGAGTTCGTCGATTCCGGCCTCCAGAAGCAGTTCCTCTCGAAGCTCTTCGCCGAGTACCTCACCCCCCGCGAGCGCCGCATCCTGTCGCTGTACTACGGGCTTGAGGAAGGCTCCGAGGCCCTGACCCTCGAAGGGATCGGCGCGCTCCTTGGCGTCACTCGCGAGCGGGTCCGCCAGATCCGGGAGCGGGCGTTCGAGAAGCTCCGGAGCTCGCCCGAAGTCCGGTTCCTCCAGCACCAGTCGGCAGACTTGGCCTAAGTCGGGTCGTCACGACACCGGATCGGGGCGGGAGACATTCCCGCCCCGATTTCGTTTCCCCTCCCTTAAGATTCCGGGATGACGTCGTATCCGCTCTTCCCGCTCCCGGTGGTCCTGTATCCGGGCGCGTTGATGCCGCTCCGCATCTTCGAACCACGATACCGGCTCATGCTGGCGGATGCCGCCCAGGGCGACCATCGGTTCGCCCTGCTTCCGACCGGTACCGATAGCGAGGCCCCGGAGGCCGGTGCGATCGGGACCGTGGCGCGAATCCGGGCGATCCAGCCCCTGACCGACGGGCGCTCGAACATCGTGGTCTCGGGCGATCGCCGGATCACCCTCTCCGCGCTCGTCCCCAGTGCCAAGCCGTACCTGATCGGCGCGGTTGACGACCTGGCCGACCTGGCCGAGACCCTGGTACCCTCGCCGGCCGACGTGGCCGCCCTGCGCGACCATGGTGAGCGGCTGGCCCGGGCCCTGGACCAGATCGCCGACGTCGAGCGAGACCCCGAATTCGCCGACGACCCGGCGACGCTGAGCTTTCAGATCGCCGCCTTGATGGAATGGGATATCGCAGAGCAACGTCCCTTCCTCGCGCTCCGATCGGTCCTGGCCCGGGTCACCCGGCTCCAGCACCTCCTCCCGGCGCTGGTGGCCGGCGCCGAGGCCCGTGCGGCCGTACACCGCCGGGCTCCGACGAACGGCAAGGGGCTGCCCCACTGATGGCGACGCCTCTCGAGACCGCGCTGGCGGCGATCGTCGGGCCGCGCTGGCTCAAAACGGCCATGGCCGAGCGGCGGACCTACGAGGCCGATGGCCTCCCCACCCACGCGTCGGTGCCGCGCCTTGCCGTGCTGCCGGGAAGCCGGGCCGAGGTGATCGCCGTCGTTCGCCTGCTCGCCGAGCGAGGCGTAGGCTGGGTGGCGCGGGGTGCTGGCACCGGGCTGTCCGGGGGTGCCCTGGCCGACCCCGCAACCGTGCTGATTCCGCTCACCCGGCTCAACCGGATTCTGTCGATCGATCCCGAGAGTCGTCGGGCCGTGGTCGAACCGGGGGTGGTGAACGCCCGGCTGTCCGAGGCGGCGGCGCCGTTCGGGCTCTATTACGCTCCCGACCCGTCGAGCCAGGCGGCCTGCACCATCGGCGGCAACGTTGCCGAGAACGCGGGCGGCCCGCATTGCCTCAAGTACGGCACGACCACGAGCCACGTCGTAGCGCTGGACGTGGTCCTGGCGGATGGAACCGTGACGACGTTAGGCAGCGTCCAGGGCGAGCCCTGGGGCCCCGACCTGGTCGGCCTCTTCGTCGGCTCGGAGGGCATGTTCGGGATCGCGCTCGGCATCACCGTCCGGCTGGAGCCGTTGCCCCAGGCCGTCCGGACCCTGCTCGCCGACTTCACCGCGGTCCGGGCCGCCACCGAGGCGGTCGGCGCGATCATCGCGGCCGGCGTCGTACCCGCGGCACTCGAGCTGATCGACCAGGCCTGCATCCGGGCCGTTGAGGCCTCGATCTACGCGGCCGGATACCCGACCGACGCCGCGGCCGCCCTCCTGGTCGAACTCGATGGCACCCGCGCCGCGGTCGACGGCGAATTCGCCATCGTCGAACCGATCCTCCGCGCCCACGGCGCCCGATCGGTCCGATCCGCCGAGGATGCGGACGAGCGGGCCCGCCTCTGGCAAGGCCGGAAGAAGGCCTTCGGCGCGATGGGCCGGATCGCCCGGGATCTGGTGGTCCAGGACGCCGTCGTGCCCCGGACCGCCCTGCCGGCAATCCTCGACACCATTACCGAGGTGGCCCACCGGTACGGGCTTACGATCGCCAACGTTTTTCACGCCGGCGATGGCAACTTGCACCCCAACATCTGCTACGACGCCCGCGATCCGGAGCTCTCGGCCCGGGTGGCCCGGGCCAGCAAGGAAATCATGGCCGCCTGCGTCGCGGCCGGTGGCACGATCACCGGTGAGCACGGGGTCGGATCCGACAAGATCGACTACATGGAGATGATCTTCGACCAAACCAGCCTCGGCGCGATGTGCGCGGTTCGCCGGGCGTTCGACCCGTCGGAACGGGCCAACCCCGGGAAGGTGATTCCGCTGCACAGCTGCCGCGAGTGGCGTAGCGCGGGGGTGCCATGAGGGGCACGATGCTGGCCCGGCTCCGCCAGGTCGTCGGGAGTGACGTCGAGACCGGACCGGATGGCCGGCCGCTGGTCGCGCCCCGCTCGGTGGATGCCCTCGCCGCGCTGTTGGGCACTGCCGGCGGGGAAGGCTGGACCGTTCGGATCGAGGGCGCCGGTTCGTGGCAGACGCCGGACGCTCCGGCCGACCTCGCGGTCTCGACCCGCCGGCTCAACCGGATCCTGTCGGTGGCGCCGGCCGACCTCGTCGCCTCCGTGCAAGGCGGAGTCACGATCCGCCAGCTGGCGGAGAGGCTGGCCGACCACCAGACGGTGGTCGGATGCGACCCGCCGGGCTCGCCCGACCGGACGATTGGATCGGTGTTGGCCACCGCCACGGCCGGACCGGCGGCCCATCGGTTCGGCCCGATTCGAGAATCGGTACTTGGTTCTACCATCGTCACCGCCGAGGGCAAACTGGTCCGGTCGGGCGGCAGCGTGGTCAAGAATGTCGCGGGATACGATCTCTCGAAGATCCAGGTTGGCGGGTTCGGTGCGTTCGGTATCATCGTGGAGGTCAACCTGCGACTGCGGGCGCTCCCGGCGGCCCGACGGACCGTCGTAGCGCAGGGGACCCTCGACCGCCTGTTCAATGCCGCCCGGGCCCTCGTGGCCGCCAGCGTCGACGCCACCATCCTCGAATTGTATGCCACGGCACCCACGGACCGGTGGACTCTGGTCGTCGAGACCTCAGGAACGGAGCAAGGCGCCGAGATCGAGGAAGCGCGGGCCCGTGAGCTTGCCGGCCTTTCATTCGATCCCGGCGATACCCGCTCGACAGTCCACGCCTTCGGCGAGGCGATGACCGAAGCTCCGGTCACGCTGCGGGCCGGGGTGCTCCCCGCGTCGCTCCCGGAGACGGCGGACCTGTTCACCGAATCGCTCGGCCCCGGCCGGATCAGTCTCTCCGTCGGGCGGGGCGGACTGCGGTGGTGCGGCGCCCCGACCGCGGCCGCCACCATGGCGGTCCGGCAACAACTCGCCGCGCGCGAAATTCCGCTGACGCTCGAACGCGCCCCCTGGGCGTTCCGCAGCGCCATGGGGCATTTCGGCGCCTTCCGCGAGGGCGTGCGCCCGCTGTCCGACCGGGTGCGCGACGTCTTCGACCCGAAGCGACTCTTCGTCGTCGCTCTCGAGGGCCGGGCCAATGGCTGATCTGGCCCGGGGCGGCTTTGCGGCACTCGACCCCTGCGTCCACTGCGGATTCTGTCTCCCGGCCTGCCCCACCTATCTGGCGACTGGCGACGAAAGCGACAGCCCGCGGGGGCGAATTCTGCTGATGCGCGCCCTCGAGCGGGGTGATCTCGCCCCCGATGATCCGGCCCTGGCCCATCACCTCGATGTCTGTCTCGGGTGCCGGGGCTGCGAGCCCGTGTGTCCTTCGGGCGTAGGCTACGGCCACGGTCTCGAGGAGGCCCGGGACCGCCTGGTGCGCCGTAACGGACTTCCATTCCGAACCCGCGCCGTGCTGAGGCTCTTCCGGCATCGATGGGCCTGGCGCACCGCCTTCGGTATCGGACGGTGGATCAGGGGCGCGGGCGTGGCGCGCGCGGTTGCCGGCCCGGGCCGGATCGGTTTCCTCGCCGGCATGCTCGAGGCGACCCGACCGTCGTCCGACGGCCACCAGCCGGCCTCGGCTGCCGTCACCCGCGGTACGGTGGCGTTGTTCCGCGGTTGCGTCATGGAAGGGCTCTTCGACCACGTGCACGGGGCCACCCGGCGGACGCTCGAGACCAACGGTTACCGGGTCATCGAACCGGAGTCTCAGGTCTGTTGCGGGGCGTTGCACGCCCACGCCGGCGACCGCGAGGGGGCGCGGGCGCTCGGCCGCGTCAACCTGGTGGCCCTGATCGGCCGGGCCGACTACATCGTGGTGAACAGCGCCGGCTGCGGGGCGTTGCTCAAGGAGCTCGGACCACTGCTTGGCACCGAGGAGGCTGCCCGTCTGGCGGCGTCGACCCGGGACGTCACTGAGCTGCTGGCCGCGGCGGGACCGCGCCCGGGCGCGGCGATCGGCAAGGACGTCTGCTATGACGCACCGTGTCACCTGCAACATGCCCAGGGCGTCCATCGTGAGGCACTTCAGGTGCTCCGGGCCATCGAGGGGTTGAGCCCGCGGCTGCTGCCGGGATTCGACCGTTGTTGCGGGGCGGCCGGCATCTACGGCGTGCTCCAGCCCGAGATGTCCCGCGCCGTGCTCGAGGCCAAGATCCTCGCCATCGCCTCGGCGGACCCCGTACCCGACCTGGTCGCCACGGGTAATCCGGGCTGCCTGATGCAGATCGGCGCCGGGCTGATCGCCGCCGGGCTCCCGACGACCGTGGCCCACCCGGTGGAACTGCTCGACTGGTCCTACCGCAATGCCGGGTTCTACCGCTGATGACCGTGCCGATTCCCTACGCCCGCAAACGACTGGCGAACCTGGCGGGCCGTCGCACGGCGATCCGGTCCGACGCCGGGATATTCTCGCTGACCGGCCCGGGCGCTGTCACCTGTCTGCAGGGTCTGGTGACCGCCGACGTGGCGGGGACGGCGCCGGACCGGTCCGCGTACGGAGCGATGCTCACGGCCAAGGGCATGATCATCGCCGATTACTGGATCGCCCGGGTCGGCGGCGATTGTCTCTTGATCGGCGACGGGGCGGCCCGGGGGCCTACCGCATCGGGATTCAAGCGGCTGCTTCCGCCTCGGCTGGCCCGCGCGGCGGATCATTCGGATGACTGGCAGGTGCTCTGGCTGATCGGCAGCGGGCCGGGCGGATTGCCGGGGCTGACGCTTCCCGCGCCGGGGCGCGCCGTCCGTTGGCCCGGAGAGACCGGCGACGGGTGGATCATCGGCGGTCCCGAACGCGCGCACTTCGCGGCCGCGCTGGCAGGCCCCCGGGACGCGATCGACCGGATCGTCGAAGGCCTGCCGGCGTCGGGCGTCGTCCTCGGGACCGACGCCGACCTCAGGGCCGCACGAATTCTGGCCGGCGTTCCGACGTTAGGCACCGACATCGACGACAAGACGCTGCCCCAGGAAGCCGGGTTCGACGAACTGGGAGGCGTGTCGTATTCGAAAGGCTGCTACGTGGGACAGGAGACCGTGGCCCGGCTCCATTTCCGGGGACGCCCGAACTGGGTCCTGCGCAGAATCGAAGCGCCGCCGGGCACCGAGATGCCCCTGGTCGTTGCCGACGCCGACGGCAAGCCGGCGCTCAAGCCCGGGAGCGTCCTTGCTATGGACGACGGCAGCTTTGAGGGACTCGCACGAGTCCGCCGGGAAATCGCGCCTGGGACGGCGGTCGGCGGATGCTTGATTATGGACACAACAGAGCCCCGGCCGTAGAACGACCGGGGCTCTCAGCACATCTCGGGCAACCGCTTAGTGCTTCTTGGCGGTGTCGCCGGCCATCGCGGTGGTGTCGTGCTTGGCCGAATCGACCGGGGCGGTCGCAGCCGGAGCCGGAGCAGCCGCAGCCGCGGAATCAGCAGCGGGGGCGTCAGCCTTCTTCTCGCCGCAGGCCGCGAGGGCCAGCAAAGCGGCAGCCAAAATGAACTTCGACATTGGTACTCCTTGGTGAGCGGGGTTTATTTTCATGGTCACGCCGGTGCGCCTCGCGACGCAAATTTCATAGGGCGCAAAGATAAGGTTGTTGGCCCGTTTGTCAATCGCTCCAATGACTTACGCCCGCCGCGTCTCCTCAGGTTTACGAACAAACACCGAACCGCTTCACCGGACCAATCCAATGGCTGCCAGACCGACCACCCTCGGCGACCTCAAATCCACGGCCTACGCCCGCCGTTCGGTCCGCGACGAGATCCGCGCCAACCTGCTCCGCTTCCTCGCCACCGGGGACCCACTCTTCCCGGGACTGCACGGCTACGACGACACGATCATCCCTCAGGTCGTGAACGCCCTCCTGGCCCGGCAGGACTTCATCCTCCTGGGTCTTCGGGGCCAGGCCAAGAGCCGTCTCCTCCGCGACCTGGTCCGGTTCCTCGACGACGGAATCCCGATCATCGCCGGCAGCGAGGTCAACGACGACCCGTTCGGGCCGATTTCCAAGTATGGCCGCGAACGGATCGAAGGCCTCGGCGACCGCACGCCGATCGACTGGATCGGCCGGGACGCTCGTTTCGTCGAAAAACTCGCGACCCCCGACGTCACCATCGCCGATCTGCTCGGCGACCTTGATCCAATCAAGGCGGCCAAGGGCGGTCACATCCTCAGCGACGAGCTGACCATGCATTACGGTCTGCTGCCCCGTGCCAATCGCGGCATCTTCGCGATCAACGAACTCCCGGATCTGAGCGGTAAGATCCAGGTCGGACTCTTCAACATCATGCAGGAGGGCGACGTCCAGATCAAAGGGTACCCCGTTCGCCTGCCGCTCGACGTCCTCCTGGTCTTCACGGCGAACCCCGAGGACTACACGGCGCGCGGCAAGATCGTGACGCCCCTCAAGGACCGAATCGGAGCCGAGATCCAGACTCACTACCCCCGCGACGTGGAGCTCGGCATGGCAATTACCGCCCAGGAAGCCTGGGTGGAACGGGGTGGCCCGCCGATCCGGATCCCTGAATTCGTCCGCGAGGTGATCGAACGGGTGGCGTTCGAGGCGCGGAGCGACCGACGGATCGACAAGCGCTCGGGGGTCAGCCAGCGGCTGCCGATCAGCCTGATCGAAATGGTGGTCTCGAATGCCGAACGACGAGCCGTCGCCATGAGCGAATCGCCGACCGTGCCACGGATCAGTGACTGTTACGCCGCCCTTCCGGCCATCACCGGCAAACTCGAACTGGAGTACGAAGGTGAACTGCAGGGCTCTGACGCGATCGCCAAGGAACTAATTCGGCGGGCCTGCAACCGGACCTTCCTGTCCCGTGCCGCCGATCTTGATGCGGCTCCGGTGGAAGAGATCGTGACCTGGTTCGAAGGGGGCCAGGCGCTCAAGATCGGCGGCGACGAACGAACCGACCTCTGCCTCCAGGTGTTTTCGCTGGTGCCGGGGCTGATCCCGGTAGCCCGGGAAATGGTGCTGGGCGGTGAGAGTGACCCAGGTACGCTGGTTGCCGCAGCCGAGCTCGTGCTCGAAGCGCTGGCGGCCCAGAAGCGGATCAGCCGGAGCGAGGAGTATGGCTGGACGGCGCACCGGGCACCGCGGGACAAGCGCCGCCGCGACCCGGAGGAATAGCCTAGCGAGTGCGTCGCTCGCGGGTCGCGGCCGGCCACCGGGCCTTGGCCCGTCCGACGACGGTCTGCACGGTACTGTCGAGGCCGAGGGCGGCGGTGTTGACCACGAGGTGATAGTGGGAGGCGTCTTTCCAGTCCCGGCCGTAATACTGTTCATGATAGCGACCGCGGTCGGCGTCCGACCGGGCCACCAGCGTCGCAGCGTCGGCCGCCGAGAGGCCGAACCGCTCGGCCACGGCCGCCGCCCGGACCTCGCGCGGGGCCACCACTTTGACGTGCAGGGCGTCCTTGTCCCGCGACAGCACCGCCGACGCCGCCCGCCCGACCAGCACCACCCGCCCCTCCGCCGCGACATCCGCCACGACGCCCTCGGTGATCTTGACGAGTCTGGCCTCTTCCAGTTCGGGCACCTCGGCCGGCGCCGACTGAATCTCGGGAGCCGCGGCGGTCAGCATCCGGATCAGCCGTTCCGTGAAGCCCGGCGCCCGTTCTTCCCGCGCGGCCACTTCGCTCGGCGAGAGCCCCGAGCGCAGGGCGATGGCGTCGATGATTTCGTTGTCCACCACCCGCCAGCCCAGCGCCCCGGCGACCTGGCGGCCGACTTCGCCACCCCCGGCGCCGATTTCCCGCGAAATCGTAATGATCATCCGTCCTCCCTCGAGGGACCGCCCGGTACCGCTTCGATCACCGCGATCGGGCGGCGCATCAGTCCCATCTGCCAGCTGACCAGCAATGCCGCCGTCAGGCACACGACGCCGCCGACCTCGATGGCAACGGACGGCGCGAACTGTTCCCCAACCCACGAAGCCTGGGCCGACCCGAAGGGCGCCAGACCAACCACGATGAACGAGTAGAGGCCGACGACTTGGCCCCGCAGGTGGTCGGGGGCGCCGGTCTGGAGCACCGTATTCGTCATGATCGCGCTCAGCGCCATGCACAGACCGGTAAACACCAGCAGGCCCACCGTGACCGCGAAGACGGGTACGAGGCCGAGGAGAATGAGCCCCACGCCCAGCCCGATGCCGGCTGTGAAGGCGACCCGTTCCCTGGGAAATCGATTGCCGACGGCGGCCAGCGTGATCGCTCCCAGCGCGGCGCCCATGCCGAACGCGGCCATCAACGCTCCGTAGCCCCCGACGCTCGCTCCGAGTTCCTTGCGGGCGAACGAGGGAAGAATCGCGATCAGCGAGGCGCCGAAGAGGGTGAACACCGTCGCCAGAATCACCAGAGCGCGGGGCAGCGGAAGACTGAATACGTGATCGAGGCCGGCCCGAACCCCTGCCCGTCGCCCGGTGTGCTCCTGGTGGGTGGCCGAGGGGTCGATCCGGGCCAGGCCGATCAGGACCGCGAGGAAGCTGGCGGCGTTAACGAAGAAACAGGTCGCCGGACCGAATGCGGCGTTCACGAAGCCCGCCAAGGCCGGGCCCACGACCCGGGACAGGTTGAACGCGGTGCTGTTCATCGCGATCGCGCTCATCAGGTTGCTCTTGCCCACCATCTCGATCAGGTAGGCCTGGCGAATCGGGATCTCGAAGGCGCTCACCAGTCCGGTAAATGCGGCCAAGGCATAGATCCACGGCACGGTGATCCGGTGCTGGACCGTCAGGAAGCCAAGGACAATCGCCTCCAGGAGGAAGAGGCTCTGGAGCACCATCAGCCAGAACCGCTTGTTCACCCGGTCGGCCACGACGCCGCCGTACAACGTGAACAGCAGGACCGGGAGCGCACCAAGGGTGGCAACGAGGCCGGTCTTGAGAGTCGAGTCCGTCATCTCCAGCACCAGCCACGCGAGCGCCACGCTCTGCATCCAGGTGCCGCAGAGCGAAACGAACTGGCCGGCGATGAAGAGCCGGAAGTTGCGGTGTTGGAGCGCCCCGATGGAGAGGACGCCCCGGCCGACCGCCGAGCCGGCGCGGGAGAAGGACCGAATCACGCCCAAAAGATAGACCGAATCCGAGCCGGTTGCCCCAGTCGCGAAGCCGGGACACCTTTCGGCCGGATGCGCTACACGACGTACACCAAGTTCACGCCCGAGCTCGCCGACGCCGTCAATCTCCAGGCGCTGCTCGACCAACTCGGCGACTTCCTGCTCCAGTCCGGATTCGCCGGCGGACCGGAGGACTGGCCGTGGTGGGCCGAGCCGCCGGAAGGCGGAGACAAAAGCCTCGATGCCCTGCGCCAGGCGATTCTCGACGCACTGCTCAAGTCCGGGCAACTCACCCCGGAAATGGTGAAGTTCCTCCGCGGCGACGACGATATCGACGAGACCCGGGCCGAGGCGCTGGCCGGCGAGATCTCCGCCCTGCTCGACGACATCGTCCGCCGTCTGATGGAGGAGGGCTACCTCAAGACCCAGGAACCGCCCAAGGTCCCCTCCGGCTACGCCGCCGTGACCGGGCCCGGCGGGCAAGCCCGTGCCGCGGCGGATCAGGTCCAGTTCGACCTGACCGAGAAGGGCCTCGATTTCCTGGGATATCGGACCCTCAAGAACCTGCTCGGCACCGTGGGTCGGGCGAGCATGGGGACCCACGACACGCCGTTCCTGTCGACCGGAGTCGAGGCCGAGGCCGCGTCGAAGCCCTACGAATTCGGCGATGCGATGAACCTCGACGTCCCCGGCACGCTGGGCCGGGCGATCGCCCGGGGCGGGCTCAAGGTGCCGCTCGATCTCGACTACGGCGACCTGATGGTCCACCAGTCGGACTACCGGTCATCAGCGGCCACCGTCCTGATGCTCGATTGCTCCCACTCGATGATCCTCTACGGCGAAGATCGGTTCACACCGGCGAAAAAGGTCGCGCTCGCGCTCACTCACCTGATCCGGACCCAGTATCCCGGCGATTCGTTGAAGGTGGTGCTGTTCCACGACGGAGCCGAGGAGATTCCCCTGGCCACCCTGGCGCAGGCGAGCGTGGGCCCGTTTCACACCAACACGGCCGAGGGCCTGAAACTGGCCCGTCGGATCCTGATGGCCCAGAAGAAGGACATGCGGCAAATCATCATGATCACGGACGGGAAACCGTCGGCCATGACGCTTCCGTCCGGACAGACGTATTTCAATTCGATGGGACTCGACCCCGAAATCCTCAAGGTTACGTTCCAGGAGGTGGCCGCGTGCCGGAAGAACGGCATCGTGATCAACACCTTCATGCTGGCCCGCGATGAGGCGCTGGTGGAGTTCGTCAAGAAGGTGGGGGAGATGTGCCGCGGCAAGGCCTACTTCACCAACACGATGACGCTGGGTCAGTTCATCCTGATGGACTTCATGCGCCGGCGGACCACGCGCGCCTGATCCGACCCGCCGGCGTTTCCTACTGTACCCGCCGGGCCCAGCTCCCCCCTTTCAGCAGATCGGTCGCGGCCCCGACACCGTTGATGTACGCCACGGTAGCCACCGGCACCACGCTCGGGTACTGCCGGTTGAAGTCATCCACGCTCATGTCTCGGGCCAGGCGGACCATCCGAACCCGCATCGGCTGCTTCGCCAAGGCCGCCGGATCGGTGAGGCGGCCAAAACTCTGGAAGGTCTGGAGGACAGCGGCCCGGTGGCTCGCAAACGCCGCAGCGGCGCCATAGCCGATCAGTCGATAGGTCGTGCCGCCGTAACTCAGGAACACCACGCGGCCGACCAGTGCCTGGCCGTCCTGGGTCTGAGCCTGGAAGTCGGCCGCTGCCGCGGGAAAGCCATTCACCGACGCGGTTGACTGGTTGGTTCCCTGCACGCCCTGCTGCCCGAGGAACTTGGCGAGAGCCTGATCCGGAGCCTCCGCCCCGGGGACCGATACGGCCACCATCCCATCCTGGGCCGGACTCACCGCGACCACGGCGCTGGGCTGGTTCTGGGTCTTCCATCCGGCCGGGAAATCGAGGCGAAAGGCCAGATCCGGATGGTTGAACCGCTGCCCCTCGAAGAAGCCCTGACGCGGGTTGTCCCCGAACACGATGCCGTCGACCCGTCGAACAAACGGATCGCGGTTGGTCCTCATCTTGTTCAGATCGGCGGTCACGGTGGCCAGCCGTTGATCGGTTCTGGCGATCCGGTCGCCGGGATCGGGATGGGTGGCCAGCCACTGGGGCAGCCGACCGCCGCCGCCCGAGGCGCTGATCCGTCCGAGCATCTCGAACATGCTTCGCATCGCCCGGACGTCGTAACCGTCGGCGAGCGAATACCGGAAACCAAGATCATCGGCCTGGGTCTCGTTGTCGCGGCTGTACTTGAGAAACAGCAGGCCGAGGCCCTGGCTCGCGATCCCGGCCACGGCGGCCACATCGTTGCTCAGAATGCTGCCGACGCCAAGGAGTCCCTGAGCCACCTGGGCCCGGGACATCTGGTGGACGCTGTGCTTGGCGGTAACGTGGCCGATTTCATGACCGAGCACGGTCGCCAATTCCGCCTCGTTCTGCATGTAGGAGAGAATGCCGCGGGTGATGAAGATCGAACCGCCCGGCAGCGCAAAGGCGTTCACGGCCGGATCATCGACGACATCGAATGACCACGGCAGATTCGGCCGTTCCGAGGCCTTGGCGATCCGGAGTCCGATGCCACGGACATACGCCTGCAGGGCCGAGTCCGGTACCAGCCCGCTGGTTTGACGGACCTCGACTGCCGCCTGCTGGCCCATCTCCACTTCCTGAGACTCGGAGATCAGCGACAGCTCTTTCTTGCCGGTAACCGGATTGGTGGCACAGGCCGCGACCACGACGAGTACCGCCGCAGCAACGAACCGGGTCATCGAGGCCAGAGCCACCCGAAGGCGCCGGCAGTCAGCAATCCCCATATCACCCCATCGAGCAGATTGGCCAGCACGAACCGGGCAGGCGGGCGGTACCAGATCGCGAACGGAAAGCCCCCGGCCGCATAGGCCAAGGTAGCAGTGGTGCCCGCCACCTGAAACACGCGGAGGTAATCGACCCCTGGCCCGAGCGTCCGGCCCGCCAGGTACCCGACGAAGACCGAGACGATCAGATGGAAAAGCCCCTGCAGCGCGAGCGACCCGCCCATCGCGACCGGGCCGGGTCTCCGGAGAAACAGGATCCCGGCTGGACCCTGCACCAGCTTGGCGACAAACTCGGGATTGTTCATGTCCTTGGGGCCGGCCGGGCACGGCAGCATGTAGGCGCCCGGTCCCGCGCCGCTGGCCTTCAGCTGCGCGAGCGTAGCGGCCTCATCCGGCAGCTTGGCGAAGTCCTTGGCATGGAGGGGCAGCACCATGTGGAGGAGGCCGCCCGCAATGAACGCAAGCGCCGTCGCCAGCAGAATAGGCTGCCATAGTTCCGTGATCGTGACCATCGTGAACTCCCGGCCCCGGAGGGGGCGTGTCAGGGTGGGTCCGATTATCATCCGCGTGTCGGAGATGATCGCGCCCGTTTCGTACCTCGGCAAGGCCTCCACCTGCGAGACCCCATGATCCGTCTGCTCGTTCGCGCCGTCGTCGCACTGACGCTGGCTGCCCCCGTCGCCGTGGCGCAGCCTCAGGCCGTCACGGTTTTTGTGGTTCGCCATGCCGAGAAAGGGCCGGAACAACCGGACCCGTCCCTGACCCCCGCCGGGGCGGCGCGAGCTGCGGCCCTGGCGACCATGCTCCATGACGCCCGCATCACGGCCATCTTCGCTTCGCAATACAAACGAACGCAGGAGACCGCCGCCCCCCTGGCGACGGCCGCCGGGGTCCCGGTTCAGGTGATCGACGCCGGCAAGACCGACGCCCTGATCGCCGCGATCAAGGCGCTCCCGGGCGGGCATCGGGCGCTGGTGGTGAGCCACAGCAACGTGGTACCGGCGATCGTCGAGCTGCTGACGGGAGAAAAAATCGCCGAGCTGACCGACGCGGACTACGATCGATTGTACGTGGTGACGATCCGCCCGGATGGCGGGGCCTCAGCCGTCCTGATCCACTACGGGGTGCCGTCGCCAGGCGGGGCAGCCCCGATGCGGGAGTAGACCGAGCGGCGGACTTGGAGCGAACAACGCGGGCTGGGCCGGAGCGGGCCCTGGGACGGCAGACGGCTAGCGGGAGAGCTGGATCTGGGTGCGGTTGGTGCCGACCGCGATGAGTGAGCCACCGGGACCCTGGGCGAGGCCGAGGAGATAGGCCGGGGCAGTTACGATGGGCAACGCGACCACGCTGGCGCCGTCGAAACGGAACATGGCGCCATCCTGTCCTGCGATATAGATGTCCGTCGGGCCGGTCCCGATCACAGCCCGGAGCTCCTTCTCGGTCTCGACGGCCAGACGGTACCAGCGCCGGCCGTCGAACCGGATCACGGTTCCGTTCGCGCCCACGGCGATCAGATCAGTAAGGCCGGTACCCCAGATCCCGCGCAGTCGCTCGGTCGTGGGTGTCGCCATCCGGGTCCAGTCGCCGCCTTCGAAGTGCAGCACGACCCCGCTGTCCCCGACCGCGAAGACGTCACGCGGCGACAACCCAAAGACGTGCCGGAGGAACACGGTCGTCGGCGACTGATGGGGCTTCCAGAGCCCGCCCCGTCGTTGGAGGATGGTGCCCTTGTCACCCACGGCAAAGACCGCGTCGGGATCGGATCGGTCGGCCCAGACCGACCGGATCAGCACGGTGGTCGGCGGAAACTCGAGGCTCCACTCGCCGTGCGATCGCGACACCACCGTGCCGCTGTCCCCCACCGCGACGAGCGAGCCGTCGGCCGTCGTGGTCACCCCATAGAGATCCCGCCGGACCGGAACCGGCACCCGGTCCACGGCCGCCCCCTTCCAGCGAAACACGGCACTCCCCGAGCCGACCGTCCAGACGGCGCCATCGTCGCCTAACGTCGCGGCCAGCAGTACCGGCGCTCCCAGCAGCGACCGCCAGCCGTTCGGGCCCCGCTCGACGACGGTACCGGCCCAGCCGACGACCCGGGCCGTGCCGGCCGGATCGAACGCGATGTCGCGGAAGTTTTCGTACGATGCGGTCTGCGGCGCCTGGGTCCAGGCCGTGCCGTTGAAGCTCACCACGGCGCCGCTGTTGCCGGCGAGCATGATGTTGTTGCGCCCGGTACCGGCGATGGCGAAGAAATCAGCCTGGCTCGGAATCTTGACCGGGCGCCACGCAGTGCCATCATAGCGGAGCAGCGTGCCGCGAATCCCGGCCGCGTAGACCTCCGAGGCCGACAGCCCCCACAGACCGAGCAGCAGCAGTTGGGTTGGAGACGACATGGCCCGCCAGGATGCCCCGTCCCACTTGAGGATGACGCCGTTCTGGCCGGCTGCAAACAGCGTATCAGGATGGGTACCCCAGACCGACCAGAGCTCGGCATTGCCGGTTCCGGGCATCAGGCGCCATGTGCTGCCGTCGAATCGGAGCGCGGTGCTCGTCCCCACGGCGTAGATATGAGTGGCGTCGAGGCCCCAGATCCCGAGCAGCGGGTCCACGCTGGGAACCTGAACTCGCCGCCAGGCCTGGCCGTCGTAATGAATGAGCGCTCCGCGGGCTCCGACGGCGTAGACATCCGTGGCGCTGAGGCCCCACACGGCGGTGAGATCGGCCTGGACGGCGGAGTCCATCCGCTGCCAGGTCGAGCCGGCATCGTGACTCACCAGGATGACCCCCCCGCTTCCGACCGCGAAGATCGTGAGGAGATCGGCGCACCAGACGCCGAGCAGGCTGGTATCGCTGAGGCCTTCGTCGATGACCCGCGCGCCAAGTGGGCTGGTCCCCCGCTCGACCGTCACGGCGATGGACCGCTTTCCGGCGGGCAGCAGGGCCTCCACCCGAGTTGACCCCGGCGCCACCCCGACCAGGGTGTCACCCTCGACGCGAACCACCCGGGCATCGCCGGTCCGCAGGGTGAACGGTGACTCCGGCAGGGCGGCGATCGTCACGCGGCCTGCAACCGGAAGGAACACGGCTGTGGGCGTGACGTCCGCCGCGCCGGATCCCGGTGACCCATCCGTTCCATCGTTGGGATCGAGGCATCCGGCAAGGCTCGCGGCGAGGAGCAGCGACAAGCGGCCGGGGTGAAGGGTCACGCCAGGTCCCGTTCCAGCCTGGCCATAGCCTTGAGGAGCAGGGAGTCGCCGATCCGATCGGGCAGCAACCGCGAGATGAGGGCCCGGATCTTCGCATCGCGGCCGACGAGATAGCGGGTCCGGGATGGCGTGGTCCGCAGCGCGGCGACGACGGCGTCGGCCACCCGTTCCGGAGACACGCCGCGGTCGTTGTTGAAGGCCAGCACCTTGCCAAAGAACCTGAGTTTGTCCCCGTACCTCTCGAGGGCGACGGCCGGCAGGCTCCGCGCGGCGTCGGCGAGCGAGGTCTTGCCTTTCTCCCAGATCGGCGTCCGGACGGCGCCGGGCTCGATAACGGAGACCTCGATCCCCGAGCCGGCGAGCTCGAGCCGGAGGCCGTCGGTCAGCGCTTCGACCGCATGCTTCGACATGCAATAGGGAACGACGTAAGGAGTGACAGCCTTGCCGGCAATGGATCCCATGTTGATGACCCGGCCCCGGGCCGCGCGGAGCAGCGGAAGGCAGGCCTGGGTAACGGCGAGCATGCCGAACACATTCACTTCGAACAGGCGGCGCACCACATCGACCGGCACGAACTCGATCGGGCCCCCGCCGGCGATTCCGGCGTTGTTGATCAGGGCGCCGAGCCCCTGCCCCTCAAGGGCGGTCTCGAGCTCGGCCACGGCGGCGGCGATCTCCGCGGCGCTGGTCACGTCGATCCGGATGGTCCTGAGGCGGGGTGAGGCGGCTGCCGTGAGCCGGGCGGCGTCCTCCGGCTTGCGGACGCCGGCGAAAACCGTGTAGCCGATCCGATCGAGCCTCAGGGCGCAGGCCTCGCCGATCCCGGTCGAAGCCCCTGTGATGAATACCGTGGACGCGCTGGTCATCCACGGAATGTAGACGCCTACTGGACCCGTGCCACCACCGATCTGACGCCGTCGGAGAACGTTACGTCGAACTGCCGGCTCCGGGTCCACAACGTGGCGCTGCCGCCCCGGGCGAAGGAGAGGACCTGGCCGGTGGCCGCGTCGCGCACCATCGCCATCGGATAGGTAGCCCCGTCCCAGGTGATGGTGGCCTGGATCGCGTTGGGCGCAGTGACGGCGGCGGCCGGATCCTTGAGGAACATCCGCCGGGCGTTCTGCATGAGCGCCTGGGCTGAGAGTCGGTCAACCTGGCTCCCCGCCCCGACGAACCGCAGCCGGACCAGTCGCTGGTCCTGGGTCTGGTCGAGCGGAAGCACGGAGGCGAAGTGCATCTCGTGCTCGGTGTTGATCGTCATCGTATGCTGGACCTGCACCGGATAGGAGAACAGCACCGTGCCGTCGGCGGCCAAGCCTTCGACCCGATACGTCCCGTCGCCGGCCGACGGCATCGCGGCCGGCGGGGCGACCCGGAAGGCGGGCTCGAGCGTCACGCCGGCAGATGTGATCCGGCCCCAGACCAGCAGGCCGCTCACGGCGTTGGACGGCGCCGGGGGCGCGTAGGCCGGATTGCTCTGCCGATAGGTGATCAGCCCGGTCCAGGTGTAGTCGCTCACCCAGGTCGGGTTGCAATACCCCATGAAATCGAACGTGGTGGTCGGCGACTTCACCGTGAGCGTGGTGAGATCGAGCCCGTAGACACCCGTCTGCCCTCCCGCGTACGGATAGGCCGGGTCCGGGCTCGCCGCCCCGCCACAGGGCGAATGCTGGCGTCCCATGTTGTGCCCGACCTCGTGCGCCATGACGCCCGAACCGCTGGGAAGGTTGTCCCAGCCGATGGCGGCAAGGAATCCGCCCCCGACGTACCCCATGCCCGCCACACCGCTTCCATAACTCGTCTGCACCACGCCGTAGTAGTACCTGGTGCTGACGTCGGCGCTGCGCAGCGCAAGCACCTCACTCAGCACCGTGCCCCAGGCGCTGTTGCCGTTGCCCGACTGCAGCACCGGCGCGTTCGTGGTGTACACCGCGCGGATGTCCGCGTTGTAGGTCGCCACCGGGAGCAGCTTGAGCGGATCGACCAGGAACGTCGCCGTGTTGCCGGCCGTGACGTTACCCTGGAGGCCATTCACCTGCTGGAGAACCGGAACGAAGCGGACCTGCCAGGTCGGCACCGTTCGCACGTCGAAGGCAAAGGCGCTGCCGCTGGTCGGGAACGTATTGTCGGCGTCGTTCGACTCGGCCACGGCGTTGGTCGGATCGACGTCGGCGAGGATCTTGAGATTGGCCTGAACAGTTCCCGACGGCACCAGCAGGTTCCAGGAGCTGGCGAAAGTGCCCTCGGTGATGGCGGTCGGCACCGACGCGCTCGGCGCCGGAATGGTGCTGGTCTGAATCAACGAAGCCCCGGAGTAGATCCGGACCCGGACCGACGGGGTGGCCGTGTTGGCCTGGTTCGCCTTGACGAACACGCGCAGATAGGCGTCCCGGCCGGCGATGAGCGGGGTCGAACCGTCGTACGTGGCGGTGGCCTGGGTCAGGTACATCCCGTCGATCACCAGGTTGAGGGTCGCGATCGGACCCGCCGTGTAGGTGACGGTGGCCGAAGCGGTGGCGCCTCCAGTCACACTGGGCGTCTGTGACGCGGGGCTCGGCGTGTAGGTGCTGCCGCCGGTCGTGATCGATCCCGCCGACACCGTATAGGTCCCGGGGGCGAGCACGGTCAGCGTGGTCGTGGCAATCACGCTCTGACTGAAGCCACCAGGACCGGTGACCGTGATCGGGGCATTGGTGCCCCCTGGAAGGCCGGTCACCGTCACCGACAGCGACCCACTGGCTGCGTAGGCCAGTGACTTGGACGTTGTCGTTCCGGCGGACACGGTCGCCGACTGCGAGGCGGGCGACGCGGCATAGGTAAAGCCGCCCGACGAGACGCTGGCCGCGCTGATCGTATAGCTGCCGGCCGCGAGAAACGTCAGCGTCTGGGTCGCCGTGAGGTGCTGGTTGAAGCCACCGGGCCCCGTCACGTTCACGCTGGCCGGCACGCCGCCTGGCAGACCGGTGATCGTCACCGTCAGGTTGCCTAACAGACCCGCGTAGGCCACCGACGCCGATGCCGCCCCGTTGGCCGGGACTGAGACCGTCTGACTGAGCGGGCTGGGCTGATAGGTCTGGCCCCCAGAACTGACCGCCTGCGCGGCCACCGTGTACGAGCCGGCCACGAGCCCGGTCAGCGTAGTGGTCGCGGTCACGCTGTGGCTGAACCCGTTCGGGCCGGAGACCGTGATCGTGGCGTTCGTGCCGCCGGGTAGCCCGTTGACCGTCACCGCAAGACTCCCGGTCACCTGGCCGTACGTCACGGTCCGGGACACCGGCGTCTTGTTCGACGTGATGGCGGCGCTCTGACTGGCCGGCTGCGGCGCGTAGGTGGCACCGCCGCTGGCGACGTTGGCGCCGGCCACCGTATAGGTGCCGGGCACCAGTCCGCGGATCGTCTCGGTAGCCGTCACCGGATGGGTGTACCCGCCGGGGCCGGTCACCGTCACGGCACCCGCCAGGCCGCCCGGAAGTCCTCCGACATTGACGGTCAGTGCTCCGGTCTTGATCTGGTACGACACGGCGGCGGCCACCGCGGCCTGGCTGGCCTGAACCTGCACCGTACTGGGCACAGCCACGGCCCCGTAGGTATCGCCGCCGCTGGCAACATCGCCGCCCTGAATCTGATAGTCGCCCGGCGGCAGGCCCTTGAGCAGCTGATTCGAGGTGACTGCCATCGAAAAGCCGGCCGGTCCGTCGATCGTGACCGTGGGCGTAGTACCGGGGAGCGGATCGACTGTGAGGTCGAGCCGCCCCGAGGCGAGTTGATAGAGGAACGCGGTCGGCGAGGGCGTCATGCCCGGCGTCACCAGGACCAGCGCCGAATCGGCGGTCGGGGCAAAGCGGTCGCCGTCGATCAGCACCGACTGCGGCTTGAGCAGGTAGTTGCCGGTCGCGAGGCCCCGCAGGGTGTCGCTCTTCGTCACCGTTCGGCTGAAGCCGGCGGGCCCGGTCACGAGCACGTCGGCCGGCCCCGCGCCCAGACCGTCGATGACGACCGCGAGGCGGCCGGTGGTGATCGTATAGGCGACCGCGCCATTGACCGTCGCCGCCGACTGGACCGTCATGCCCTGGGCCGCCGGAGCGGCGACCCAGACATCGCCGGCCGGCGCGACGTCCGTGGCAGCGAGGTTGTAACTCCCCGGCGTCAGGCCGGCGATCGTCTCCGAGCCGGTGATCGCCCGGGTGTAGCCTCCGGGGCCGGTGAGCGTGAGCGACCCGTCCACACCGGCGGGGAGTCCCGCCACCGACACCGCCACTGCCCCGGGTTGGGTCGGCGCCGGATCGAGGCCGCCGGTCGGCGTCCCACCGCTGCAACCGGCCGCCAGCGCCAGGGTCACCGACGCGAGGCCGCGTCGGGCAACCTGCAAGGGTGAAAGGATCCCCCGCACCGTGCATTTGCTTGCACGGCGACCTTCAAGCTGCGTTCCGACAAGGACCTGACGGTCGTCGGGCGAGTACCGGGCGTCGAGAGGTGGCATAGGACCCGGTCAGAGGGGCAGGGGCCGTGCCCGCTTGCCCCGGCGGGGAAAAAGTCGGAGATTCCAGGGTCCCCACCGAACCGAGCTTATGGCATCGCGACGTGATTTTGTCTCGTCCGTTCTGGGCGCCTCCGCCGTGGCCCCCGCCTTCCGTCCCGATGCGATCCGGAAAGTGCTCGGCGCCGCCTCGCGCGGAAGCGGCGGCCCCGACGACGAGAGCTACTGGGGCGAGATCCAGCGGGCGTTCGATAACGACCGCACGATGATCAACCTCAACAACGGCGGCGTCTGCCCGACGCCGACCCACGTACTCGAGGCAATGATCCGGGATCTCCGCTTCTCGAACGAGCTGCCGGTCAATCACATGTGGGGAGTCCTGGAGCCGCGAATCGAGAGCGTCCGCCGTGACCTGGCGCATGATTTCGGCTGCGACCCGGAAGAACTCGCGATCGTTCGGAACGCCTCCGAAGCGAACGAGACCATGATCTTCGGTCTTGACCTGAAGCGGGGCGACGAAGTGATCGTCACCAATCAGAACTACGGCCGGATGCTCACCAGCTGGGACCAGCGGGCCCGCCGCGAGGGCATCGTGGTGAAGCAGGTTGCCTTCAAGGTGCCACCGCCGTCACCCCAGTATCTGGTGGACCAGTTCCGGGCGGCGATCACCCCTCGGACCAAGGTCATCGAGGTCACCCACATCACGAATCTCACGGGCCAAATCATGCCGGTGAAGGAGATCGTGGAGATGGCCCGGCCCCTGGGGATCGAGGTCTTCGTGGACGGGGCCCACGCCTACGCCCATTTCCCCTTCAACGTCGCGGACCTCAAGTGCGACTACTACGGCACCAGCCTCCACAAGTGGTTGCTGGCGCCGATCGGCACCGGGTTCCTCTACGTCAAGAAGGACAAGCAGAAGGCGCTCTGGCCGCTGATGGCCGCCTCGAAGGAGATGGACGAGAACATCCGGAAGTACGAAGAGATCGGGACCCACCCCGCCGCCAACCACAACGCCATCGCGGCGGCCCTGGCGTTCCATCGCTCGATCGGCGCCGAGCGGAAGATCGCCCGGCTGCGCTACCTCCGGGACCGCTGGGCCAAACGGCTACTGGCGGCGAGCGACAAGATCTGGATCCCGACCCAGCTCGACACGCCGTGGTCAGGCGCCATCGCGCTGGTGAGCGTGAATGGGGTCGATCCGGTCAGGCTCCACACCTGGCTCCTCAACACCCATCGGATCCAGACCGTGGCCATTGTGCACCCGGAGTTCAGCGGACTTCGGATCACCCCGAACGTGTTCACCACGCTCGATGATGTTGACATGTTCGCGGACAAGGTGCTCGAAGCCGCGCGGAAAGGCCTGCCGACGGCCTGACCCGGGGCCTTGCTATCGGGCGGAGTACTTGAGGGCAGGATTGGGCTCCCGTTCGAGTTGGTCGAGGTTGACCACTCGGAGGGAGCCCCGTTCGTAGAGGTACTCGACGTGCGCGCCCACTTCGGTGAGCGCCAGCAGCACGTTCCAGCCACTGAGCGACGGATACATGCGGTCGGTCAGTTCCTGGATGGTCCAGCCCGGCTCGCCGGTGAGCATGCCGAAGATCCGATCGAGCTTCTTCTCATGGTCGATCCGGATCTCCTCGATCCGGGGATAGAAGTTCTCGATCGGCGTCTCGTGGCCGCCCAGTGCCAACCGCACGCCCTCGACCTTGGCGATTTTCACCAGCGCCTCCATATAGTGGCCGAGCCCGGTCCAGGCGGTAATGCTCTCCGGGTTCTGGTGCGGTGTGATCCGGGGCAGGACATGGTCGGCAGACAGCAGCACATCGCCGATCAGGATGCAGACCTGGCCCGGGCAGTGGCCCGGGGTGTGGATGATCCGCAGGCCGTCAAACTCCTGCTCGTCAGACAGCGTCACGTCCACCTTCACGCTGCGAACGTGCTGCTTCCCCTCGGTGTACATCGACAGGAGGTGCTGGCGGCGATCGATCGGCACCCCCGCCTGTTCGAGATAGAACTGCATCGCCTTGGTGGCGACCAGAACCCGTTCCTCGTACGAGACCAGGACCCATTTGTCCAGTTCGTGAATCCCGATCTCCGCCGTGATCGGCTCATTGATCTGGGCCAGGCCGCCGAAGTGATCCATGTGCCCATGGGTGATCAGGATGCGCTGGACGTCGCGGAGCGCCACCGACTCCCCGAACTCCCGCCGGATCGCTTCGAAGCCTTCGCGAATGTGTCGGGTGGAATCGCCGTAGCCGCTCCCGGTGTCCACGAGCGTCACGGGCCCGGCGCCAAGGAGCAGATAGGTGTGCGCCACGAGCCCAGGAAAGGCCTGGCACGAAATCCGGTAGATCCGAACGCCGGTACTGGTCGTGAACCGCGCGACCGGTGGTACGGCCATCAGTGAGCCGGAGCGGACGTCAGGCGGCGACCGCCGGCGACCCGGCCGCGGTCCGGTCCGCCCAGGCCTTGGGGCCGAGGGCGGTCAGCATCCGGTGGTGTGAACGGACGGCATCCCAGAGGGTCGGGTTGTCGTGGTACGGGACCCCGTGCTTCAAAGCCACTTCCTTGACGATCGGACCGATCACCGGATAGTGGACGCTGCAGACCTTGGGGAACAGGTGGTGTTCGATCTGGTGATTGAGCCCGCCGACGTACCAGGTCAGGAGCCGGTTGCTCCGAGCGAAATCGGCCGTGGTCCGCATTTCATGAATCAGCCAGGCATCTTCCATTTTGCCGGCGGGGTCCGGCACCGGAAAATCGGGGCCTTCGACCACGTGGGCGAGCTGGAACACCACACCGAGAATGAACCCAGCCACCAAATGCATCACCACAAATCCGGTGAGGATCTGCCACCAGGGTAGATCGATCACCACCAGCGGGATCACGATGGCCCAGGTGTAGTAGAGCAGTTTGGTGACGACCAGATTGATGATCTCGCCCGTCGGATGCTTGATCGAACGGTACGGACCGAGGTCCTTCTGGAGGATGTACTTGAAGTCCTTGGTGAAGACCCAGAACAGCGTCGATCCGGCGTAGGCCAGAAACCCATAGATATGCTGCCAGCGGTGCACCGGCAGCAGCGGACTGGCCGGCGAGAGTCGAAGCAGAGGCGAGACCGTGAGGTCTTCGTCGATCCCTTCGATATTTGTGTAGGTATGGTGGATCACGTTGTGGGTAATCTTCCACATATACCCGTTGGCGCCGAAGAGGTCGAACGTCCTGCCGATCAGATTGTTGACCCAGGTCTTGTGCGAATACGCCCCATGGAGGGCGTCATGCGACACCGCAAAACCGACACCCGCGACGCCGACACCCATCAGCACGGCCAGCCCGAGTTTCACGAGCGGCGCCCACGGGGTGAGGAGAATCAGGAAGTAACAACCGAACGTGCCCCCGAGCAGGAGCACGGTCTTGAGCACCATGGCCGCATTGGCCTTGGTCGAAAGGCCGGTCCGCGCGAAATAGTCATCGACCTCGCGTTTCACCGCGGAGGAGAAACCCGCCAGGTCACGCGCTGGGAACGAAATGCCGGTTGCCGTCATATATTTGCCAAAGAAGTGACCCTCCAAGATGCTCTCCCCCCGGAGGGGCCACAAGGGACGGATGGCGGGCCTCGATCGGTCAGTGCAGATTCAAGCCACACCCACTTCCGTCCAAGGATCCTTCATGAACGGCATGCGTTCGTTCACCGGCGCCTCGCTCGCGGTGCTCGGCCTCTCGGTCCTCCCTCGCGTCAGCCAGCAGGACCCGCCCGTGATCCGCGGCTTCTCGGCGGCGGCGAGCCGGCTCGAGCGCGACTGGGAGATGAAGTTCAAGGCGATCCCCGGCACCGACAGTCTCCGCTCCTACCTCAAGGCGTTGTCGGCCCGCCCCCAGCACCTCGGCTCGCCCTACGGCAAGCAGAACGCCGAGTGGCTGGTCCGGCTGTATACCGGCTGGGGGCTCGACGCGAAGATCGAAACCTTCGACGTCCTCTTCCCGACCCCGAAAGAACGAGTCCTCGAGCTGGTGGCGCCGACTCGTTTCGTGGCCAAACTCAGAGAACCGGTCGTCCCGGGCGATGCCTCATCCGCCCAGCAGACCGAGCAGCTGCCGACCTACAATGCCTATTCGATCGACGGCGACGTGACTGGTCCGCTCGTCTTCGTCAACTACGGCATCCCCTCGGATTATGACGAGCTCGACCGCCGCGGCATCTCGGTCAAGGGCGCCATCGTGATCGCCAAGTACGGCGGCTCCTGGCGTGGCATTAAACCCAAAGTGGCCGCAGAGCATGGCGCGATCGGGTGTCTCATCTACTCCGACCCGGCCGACGACGGCTATGGACAAGGCAGCGTGTACCCGGCCGGGCCCTACCGGCCGGCGGACGGCGTGCAGCGAGGCAGCGTGGCCGACATGCCGCTCTACGCCGGCGACCCATCGACCCCCGGGGTGGGATCGGCGCCGGGGACCAAGACGCCACCGCTCAGCGAAATCCAGACGCTGACCAAGATCCCGGTGCTGCCGATCTCCTACGGCGATGCTCAGCCGCTGCTCGCGGCGCTGGGCGGCGGCGTGGTCCCGCCGGCCTGGCGCGGAGGCCTGCCCATCACCTACCGAACCGGCCCCGGGCCGGCGAAGGTGCACCTCAAGCTCGCGTTCAATTGGAACCGGGTCCCGCTCAACGATGTGATCGTGCGGATTCCGGGTTCGGAGTTGCCCAACGAATGGGTCATCCGCGGGAACCACCGCGACGGCTGGGTGAACGGGGCCTCAGACCCGCTCTCGGGGCTGATCGCCGAGATGGAGGAACTGCGCGGCTTCGCCACCCTGGTGAAGCAGGGATGGAAACCGCGCCGCACCATCATCTACGCCGCCTGGGACGGTGAGGAGCAGGGCCTTCTCGGAAGCACCGAGTGGGTCGAGACCCACCGCGACGAGCTCCAGCAGAAGGCCGTGCTTTACGTCAACACCGACGGCAACGGCCGAGGATACTTCGGCATGGGCGGCTCGCACTCCCTCGAGCGCTTCATCAACGAGGTGGCCCGCGAT
>JANXXJ010000118.1 GCA_025350665.1 Gemmatimonadota bacterium
GACAACTGCCGGATTTCGTTGAAATGCGAGTGATAGATGAACGTCCCGGCCCGGGGCGGCGTGATACGGGCCACGAAGGAATCTCCCGGCGCGATCGACGGCGCCAGCCGGGCAGCCGCACCGCTCCACCCCGCCACGCCGTCGTAGTAGCTCTGGAGCTCGAGGCCGTGCCAGTGAACCGAAGTGGGAATCGCCAGCTGGTTGTGGACCGTGATGGCGGCCGGTTCATTCTGGCGGAGAATCAACAGCGGCCCCGGAATGGTGATCGAATCGGCGGGCACCTGGCCAGGCCGGGCCATGACGAACCCAATCCCGGCTGAGTCCCCGAAAACACGAGGGCGCTGCTGCACCGTCAAATCGATCCGGCGCTCCACGGCGGGTATTCCGGCGGGAGCCGGGCCGGCAACCTCGATCCCGAGAATCAGGCCGGACATTCCGTGCACCGCCGGGTCCGAGGGATGGTGCGGCATCGCCGCCGCGGGACTCGAGGTATCGCCCCGGATGCTGGCCGCCCAGACCGGCGCCACCGCCGCGAGGTTGGTCAATTGGTCGGGAATGACGTGGAGGGCCTCGTGGCAATGGAAGAGCCAGTTGCCCGACCGGGCCGGGCTCCAGGCGATCGTCATCGTCTCGTGGCCTCGCAGGGTTTCGGTGACCGCCATCCGGCGTTCCGCGGCCGAATAGGCGGTGTCGCCGCCCCAGTTGCCGCGGGCATCGACCCGGAAGAAGGCACCATGCAGGTGCATGGGATGGAGACCGTTGGCAAAGTTGATGACCCGCCAACGAACCGAGTCGCCGACGCTCATCCGGAGCCGCTCGGTGTGCGGCCAGACCTTTCCGTTGATGGCCATCAGAAATGTCGGCTTGCCGATGCCCGGGACGATCGGCCCATCCCAACTCGTTATGGCAAAGATCCGATCCGCCGGTGCGCCAACCGAGTCGACGGCAATGACTCCAGCCAGCTGTTCCCCGATCCCGCGTACATGGACGACCTGTCCTCGGCGGGTCAGACCCGCATATCCGTAGAGGCCCGGCCGGACGGCGCTGAAGGCGGCCTGACCGGTGGCGCCGGGAGCCACAATCAACATATCGGAAGTCCGCGGGTCGATCAGTCCGGTGACCCGCAGGGTGTCCGGCAACCGATTGGCGAGCGTTATGGTAACGGTGGTACCGGCGGGCACCCGGATCAGCGGCCCGGGTACCGACGGCGTCTTCCCGACCTCCCCGAAGGTGGCGACCTCGAGCGCGGGTCCGTCGTTGGCGGCCGGCCGCCACAGCGCCATGCGGGCCTCGAGCGCCACGGTCAGCCGGCCGGCGGTGGCGGCCCCGGCGGCCGTCCGGTGATCGTTAGGCGTTGCCGCGGGAGGCTCGGCCGGCCGGCAGGCCGCCAAGCAAAGCACGACCAGGGCCAGCGGACTCGCTGTCATTCAGCAATACCTCGAGGGGCGTGTGGGGCCGGGAGGGAACGGCAACGGCACCCGGCTTGCCCGGGTGCCGGTCCAACGTCTTCAGCCTGCGAAGCAGTACACGCAGCCCTTTTCCTGAGTCCCGCTCACCGCCAGCACGCCGGACGGCACCACCTGAACCCCCGGCACCAGATTGGCGATCCAGTCGGCCTTGACGGCGACGGCGTCCTTACCCATCCCCTTGGCCACCGCGCCCGAATAGATGCTCAACGCCACATTGCAGGCTCCGAACTGAACGCCCTTGCCAAGCAGAGCCTCCATGCCCGTACCGGGAAGGGGCAGCGGAAACGCCTTGACCCAGGTGTTCCTGGCGGCCGGCGCGGCGCCATCGTTCACCTTGAACACCTCACCGAGCTTGTACTTGGCCCACATGGCATCGTTCAGGGCAAACCCGACTGCGCCGTGGCGCAAGATGATGACGGCGCTGTTCTGCGCGTCCGTCGTCCCATAGTTCGCGTTCGTGGTGTCGAGCCACACCCTCGGCCAGACCGCCGCCATCCCGCCGTTGGGCTCAGGAGTGTCGAACACGATCTTGTGCTTGCCGGTGATCTTGCCGAGCCACGCTTCGTAGGCCGCGTCGGCGCCGGTCGATTCGGCCCGCGGTTCAGCCGCGAGGCTCTTGGGGATCAGACCACCCAGGCCAAGTGCGGCGGCAGTGGCGGTGACTCGGCCGAGGAACCCGCGACGATGGGTGGAGCCCTTGGGATCGAACATGTTGACTTCCTCCTGGGGGATGGGGAGCACAGGCGAAACTACGTGCCGCTTCCGGCGGCGGCAAGGACGGGAGCCGGCGCCTCGCCGGCCCGGGTAAACTGCATCACGCCGTCGTCCACGGGTGACTGCCGGAACCGCTTCTTGTCATGGCGGTAGCTCTGGGGATTGGTCCACGGTTCCCGGTCGCCCTGTTTGGGGAGCCCGTCCATCACCCGCTGGAGGTAGCCCGAGGAGAAATTCTCGACCCAGGGCCGAGGCTGCATGTCGTGGTCGGAGGGCCGGAGGCGCGGGGTGCACTGCGTCGTCCCCGTCTTTTCCATCCAGTTGAGCAACCGGCAGGCGTACTCGGAGATCAGGTCGGCCCTGAGGGTCCAGGACGCGTTGATGTAGCCGAACGCCGAGACCAGGTTCGGCACGCCCGAAATGGCGAACCCCTTGTAGGTCCACGTCTTCGAGAAATCGACCGGCGCGCCATCGACCACGAACTGCACTTCGCCGAGCATCACGACCTGCAGGCCGGTGGCGGTGACGATGATGTCGGCATCGAGACGCTCACCCGAGGCGAGCTGGATGCCGCGCTCGTCCCACATCGTGATCGTGTCGGTGACCACCGAGGCCTTGCCGGACTTGATCGACTGGAGCAAGTCGCCGTTCGGGATCAGGCAGAGGCGCTGATCCCACGGGTTGTAGCTCGGGGTGAAGTGCTTCTCGACGTCGTAGTCGGGGCCAAGTTCCTTCTGCACCAGTTTGATCAGGCCCGCCTTCATCTTGGCCGGCGCGACCCGGGACCGCCAGTAGATGAACTGCTGCAGCGTGGTGTTCTTCCACCGGGTGATCCGATACGCGGTCCGCTCAGGAAGCACCTTGCGGAGCAGGTTGGCGATGACGTCGGTGTCCGGCCGGGAAAAAACGTAGGTCGGGGAGCGCTGCAGCATGGTGACGTGCACCGCCGTCTTCGCCATCGCGGGGACGATCGTCATGGCAGTGGCGCCGGAGCCGATCACCACCACTCGCTTGCCGGCATAGTCGAGGCCGGCCGGCCAGGCCTGCGGGTGAACGACTTGCCCCTCAAATCGCTCGCGGCCCGGGAACGCCGGATCGTAGCCATGCCGGTAGCTGTAGTAGCCCGAGCCCATGAACAGGAAGTTGCAGGTGAGCGACACCGTTTCGCCGGTGTCGGACCGTTGGGCCTCGACGGTCCAGCGCGCGTCGTCGGTCCGCCACGCGACCTTCTTCGCCCGGTGGTGGAACCGGATGTGCCGGTTGAGACCGTGCTCCTGACAGGTGTCTCGCAGGTACTGCAGGATCGATGGGCCGTCCGCGATGGACTTGGCCGAAGTCCAAGGCTTGAACTGGAAACCCAGGGTGTGCATGTCGCTGTCGGAGCGAACGCCGGGGTAGCGGAACAGATCCCAGGTCCCGCCGATGTCGGCGCGGCCTTCGAGGATCGCGAAGGTCCGGGACGGGCAGTCCTTCTGCAGGTGGCAGGCGGCCCCGATACCGGAGATACCGGCACCCACGATCAGCAGGTCGAAATGGTCAGTCACAATTCCTCACCAGAAGTGAGCAGATCCGACCCGTCAATCTTATCATGCATGGAGACCTTCGACCAATTCCAGCAGCGGTGACCTGGGCTTTGGGGAGAGAGAAGTAAACGGGATGCGCGATGTGGCACGGACCCGTTTGGC
>JANXXJ010000135.1 GCA_025350665.1 Gemmatimonadota bacterium
TCCACGTGGCGTAGCCGTCGCGCTCGAGGGTGACGATGTGGGTCCCGGGCGACAGGCGGGTGGCCCCGTTCTGCTCGGTGAAGTCGACCAGCATCCAGACGATGTTGCAGACCACGGCCTGGGGCGTGGGGAAGGGCACGAACTGCTGGTCGGAGTGGAGCACCTGCGCGACGCCGCCCCGGCTCATGATCATGGCACTGAGGCTCGAGAGCAGGTAGTCCCGCCCGAGAATCGCCGGGACCGCTTCCGCGCACAGCGGATGATTGAGCAACTCGCGGAACACGGTCCCCTTGTTGAGCAAGTTGCCCAGGCGTTGGTTCGGGGCGACGTCACCGCCGCCCTTGACGCTCGGCATGCCCGTCTGGTCGTTCCCGAAATAGAACCCCACGCCGGCGCGCCGTTCGCCGGCGGCCTGGTCCAGGACCCGCTGCCGCAGGGCAGCCAGCAGACGCGGCTCCAATGCGTCGAGAACGATCGCGTAGCCGCACTCGGCGAGATCCTTCGCGATCCCGGCATGATTGCGGGTGGGCACGGCGGTGCGGGAAACGAAGGCGCTTTGAGTCATTCGTGCAACGTACTGCGCCCGTGGCCCGCGGTCCACTCAGTGCCCGGACCAGGTCCGTGCCGGTACCAAGTCCTTGCTGGTATCGGCAGGCCGGCTACGGCAACCGCAGGTTGGCCCTCACGGCCCGGCCATAGTTCGGCGTGAAGATCCGGGGCTGGGCCGGCCGGACCGACGTACTCCCTGCGTACACGTCGAACTGCAGCGTGGTATCGGCGCACCCGGCGCTCGCATCGACCCCGATGAGGTAGAATCCCCTGACCCCGAAGGTCTGCTGCCCCGCGTACTGGGGCTCCCAGTACAGGTCAGTCGTCTTGCCGGTGCCGCTACAACCGGCGCCCCGCGCCTTGGCGGTCACCGTTACGCCGGTATCGGCCGGCCGTCCGAGCCCGTCCTTCACCTGTCCAAAAAACCAGACCAGCCGCACGCCGGTCTGGTCCTGGTTCGTCTTCAAGGCGAGTTCGGGCACGCTCAGGTTGGCGCTGGCCACCTTGGTGGCCGGCGAAAACGGTATTTCATCGACCCGGTGGCGTAGACCCCGTTGACGTAGAACGCGTAGGTATTGTCGGGGTTGAGGCACTCGGGCGTCGCATCGAGGGCGGCGTCGTACCCGGTGTGTCTCGGCAGCGGCGGCGGCCGAGTCAGGCCGAGGGTCTGGACCTTGACCTCGCCTTCGGCGCAGACCTTGAACTTCATCCCGGCGCGGAACACCACAACCTGAACCACCACACCGGGGTCGGCCGGAAGGCCCGCGATCAGGACCGTGCCGGTGAAGTGCGGCCCCCCTGGAGCGATGGGTGCCACGGGTGGCGTCGGGACCCGCTGGGCCACAGCCGCGCTGCCCATGGCGGTGGACAGGAGCATGGCGGCGAGGAGCGGTCGACAGACTGGAAGCATGGAATCCTCCGAGCGCACCGAGTGGACGGCCTTCAACCCCTGCCACCGACTCCGAGAACATATCGCCGGGATCCGACGACGGCCACTCGACCGGACCGCTACTCCTCCCGCATCGCCGTGGTGGGATCCACCCGGCTGGCCCGGCGGGCCGGGACCAGCGTGGCGACCACGGCCACGGCGGCGAGCAGAGCCGCGACGATCACGAAGGTGACCGGATCGGACGGAGCCACACCGCGCAGTTGGCTCGACAGCACCCGGGTGACCAGCAAACCGGCGGCGGTCCCAGCCGCGAGCCCGGTCGCGGCAGGCCCGAGGCCTTGTGCCAGGACCAGGCGCCGAATGTCCCCGCCGGACGCGCCTAACGCCATCCGGATGCCCAGTTCGCGGGTCTGCCGAGTGACGAAATAGCCGATCACCCCGTAGATCCCGATGGCGGAGAGGATCAGGCCGATCAGGCCGAGGGCCGAGAGAAGCCGGGTGTTGAAGCGCGAATCCGCCAGGGACTGGGCGATCCGCTGGTCCATCGTCGCAATGTTGTAGACCGGCACGCCGGGGTCGATCGTCTTGACCGCCGCGCGGACGCCCGCCGCCAATCCCGCGGGATTCCTGCCTCTCACCACCAGCGTCATGGTCCGCTGGATCCAGTTCCAGGCCTCGGCCGGTGTCTGGGCGATCGGGAGATAGAACTCTGGTCCCGCATCCTGATCGACCCCGCCGGAGTGAACGTCGCCGGCGACGCCGACGACTTCCTTCCACATCGGATCGGTCGCGGAGCCCTCACAGCAGGTAATCCGCTTCCCGATCGGGTCCTGGCCCGGCCAGGCCAGCTCAGCGAGGCGCCGGCTCACGATCATGACCCGAGGATTGCCGCGCCGGTCGTCTGCGGTGAAATCACGTCCCTTGATCAGAGAAATGCCCATGGCCGCGATGTAGCCCGGCGTCACCAGCCGGAGCCGGGAGCCAATGGCGCTCGCGGCCTCGATCGGCCGGCCTTCGGGGATCAGCCCGTTTTCGCCGCCGCCGGGGCCCAGCGGGACCTGGGACGACAGTCCCGCCGCATCGACGCCTGGAATCCCGTGCAGCTGGTCGTTCACGCGGGTGAACGTGTTGGTCACCTGCTCCCATTCCGGGTACGCCTCGCGTGCCAGCCCGACCCGGGCGCTGAGCACGCCCTCGGGACGGAAACCGGGATCGACCCGGCCCAGGTGGATGGCCGTCCGCACCAGCAGGCCGGCGCCGACCAGCAGCACCAGTGCCAGCGCGAATTCCCCTGCAACGAGGCCGCGGCGAAGCCAGTCACGGGTCTGGCTCGAGCTGCCTTTGGCCCCTTCGCGAAGGGCCTGTGCCATGTCGGGCCGGGCCGACCGCCAGGCCGGAACCAGGCCGAAGAGGAACACGCTGCCCAGCGACACGGCCAGGGCGAAGGCCAGCACCCAGGGATCGAGCCCGGCCTCGCGCAGACGGGGAAGATTGGACGGCGCGGCCGCCACGATCCCCTTGACCACCGCCGCTGCGAGCCCGATCCCCAGCAACCCGGCCAGGGTGGCGAGCACCAGATTTTCGGTGACCAGCTGGCGGATGATCCGGCCCCGGCCGGCGCCTAACGCCGCCCGGACCGCCAGCTCCCGCTCCCGGGCCGCCCCGCGGGCCAGCAGCAGGTTGGCGACATTGGCGCAGCCGATCAACAGCACGACCAGCACCGCCCCGAACAGAACCCCGAGGCGTTCGGGCGCGTTGCCGACGAACTGGCTGAACATCGGCTGAACCGCGCCGATCATTTCGTGATCGTCGTTGGGATAGGCCTCCGCGAGACGCCGGGAGATCCGGTCCTGGTCGGCCAGGGCCTGGGTCACCCCGGGCTTGAGGCGGCCGTAGACCTCGAGGAAGTGCTCGTCGTGCTGGGCCTTCTGGGCCACGGTGAAGGCGGCAGGTACCCACAATTCCTCGGTGCCGAGGGTAAACGCCGGCGGCATGATCCCGATGACCTGATAGCCCGAGCCGTCGAGGATGATGGAGCGCCCGATGACGGCGGGATCGGCGCCAAAGCGCCGGCGCCAGAGGCCGTCACTGATCACCACCACCCGGGCGCCCCCGGGCTGATCCTCGTCCGCGGTGTAGGCCCGCCCCGACGACGGCGGAATCCGCATCACCGTGAAGAAGTCGGCGTCGGCCCGGGTTCCCGGGACCCGCTCGGGGGTCGCGTCGACGTTGAGATTGAAGTTGGTGAAGTAGGTGGCCCCGATGACCTCGAAGGTCCTGGTCTCGCGCTTGTAGTCGGTATAGTTGCCGACCGAGACGCTGTAGCCGCGGGGATCGCTCCGCTGGCCGTCGCCCACGATCATGACGCGGGACAGTTCGGGAATCGGCAACGGCCGGAGCACGACGGCGTAGACCAGGCTGAAGATCGCCGTCGCTCCCCCGATTCCGAGCGCCAGCGTGAGCAGGGCCGCGATGGTGAAACCAGGCTGCTGACGGAGGGACCGCCACGCGTACCGCATGTCCTGACCCAACTCGCCTAACCACTCCCGTCGTCGGTTCATCTGGTCCCGCTCCCGTCCCAGGGTCAACAGCGTCCGGCGCATGGCGTCGAGATTGCCGAGCCGGGCGATCGCTTCGGCCCGGGCCTCCGCCGGCGGCATGCCGCCGGCTTCGAGGTCCTTGATCCGCATCGCGACGTGAAACCGGACTTCGGCCTCGACTTCATCCGCGACCGAGGACCGCCACCAGACGCTTCGGAGCCGGCGACCGAATTCGAGCATGGCGTCAGGCTCTCCCGCCCAGGGCGCCCAGCACCTTGCCGATGGCCGCACTGACCCGGTGCCAGGCGGCCACTTCCTGACGAAGCCGGGCCCGGCCCGGCGACGTCAGCGCATAGAACTTGGCTTTGCGACCGAGCTCCGACATACCCCATTCGGCTTCGATCCACCCTTTGCGTTCCATCCGGTAGAGCGCGGGGTAGAGGGAGCCTTCTTCGATGGTCAGGGCGTCGTCGGTGGTGTCTTCGAGCCATTTGGCGATGCCGTACCCGTGACGAGGGCCCCACGCCAGCGTTTTCAAAATCAGGACGTCCAGCGTGCCCTGCAGCAATTCAGTCTCAGGCTTGGTCATGCACCCTCGTTTCCGGTTCGTCGGGCCCGGATGATGATACCTAGATTGTCAAGGTATACGGAAGAGGTGGCCGGAAGTTTCTGAAACACCGGCCCATCCCGGTCCGTTGGACGCCCGTACATCCCTTCGGAGCGAACCAGCTTGCCAGTCGGACAACCGGCCTCGCCTCGGCGCGCGGTCACCCAATTCTTTCTGCTGACCTTCGGGACTACCTGGGGTATTCAACTTCCCATGTTGCTGGGGCAGGACGGACTCGGCCTGTTCGGGTATCACGTCCCCATGCCCCTCTACATCGGCCTGTTTCTGCTGAGCTCCTTCGGGGCGACCTTGTCCGCGTATCTGATGCTCCGGCAAACCGAAGGACCGGTCGCGGTGAAGGCGTGGTTCAGGCGATTCGGGCTCTGGAGGGTGGGGGCCCGGTGGTTCGTGGTGGCGTTGCTCGGGTACCCGCTGCTCCACCTGATCACGGCCTCGATCGTGACCGGCGCCGTACCGTTCGGGGCCCTGGCCACAGGGTGGAGCAAGTTCTTCACGCTGTACCTGCCGGCGGTACTGATCTTTCCCGCCCTCATCAACGGGGGTGAGGAGCCGGGATGGCGGGGCTATGCGCTCACCCGGCTCCAGCCTGCGATCGGCCCCGTCCCGGCGACCCTGGTCGTCGGCTTGTTCCACGGACTCTGGCACCTTCCGACGTTTCTTCTGGTGTCGGGCCCGGTCGCGGCTGGTCCGTTCAGTCTCGGGCATTTCCTGATGAACACCGGGATGATCATGGTGATCTCGATCATCTGGACCTGGGTGTTCAACCGGGCCGGTCAGAGCATCCTGATCGCGGCCCTGCTGCATGCATCGGGGAACGCCACGCAGGGGCTCTTCGCGGCGCTCATTCCGTCGCTTGCCGTGCGGCTGGGGTATGCCAACTATGTCGCCTACGGAGTGATTGCCGCGATCCTGCTGATCGCGACCCGGGGCCGGCTCGGCTTCGTGAACGCCTCGTCTCCCGCCTCCGCGAACGCGGCCGTCTGATCTACGGCCGGTTCTGGAGGGCCTTGAATCGGGGGTCGTTCCGGATCAGGTCAAAGGTCGGGTCGGATCGGAGCCAGCTCACGGTGATGGGCGAGGGCCGGGTGAGCAGGGTATCGAGCATCGGGATGGCCCGGTCCGCGTCCCCGGCCATGGCGGCGATGAAGGCCGCGTCCATCAGTACCCAGGCTCCGCTCATCGCGCTGGTCTGGATGGGAGTCAGGGCTGTTCCGGAGTCCGCGGCGGCCAGGGCGGCGTCCCGTTGCCCATCCAGCAGCAGCGCGTAGGCCACCTCCTCCATCCGGCTTCCCGACTCGGCCCCCTCCTTGGCCCGGGCCCGCACCAGGGGCAGAGCCGAGTCGGCGGCGGTGCGTGAGGCTCCGATTTGCCCTGCCCGCCGGGCCGCCTCGGCACACATCAGGAGCCGGGCTGCCCGCGCGCGGGCCATGTCGGGGTCGTTAGGCGAACCGCACAGGCCGGCCAGGATCGAGTCGTCGACGGCCTGAGGCAGCAGCACGTCCTGGAACAGGAATCGAACCGCCCGGGGTCTGGCCGAGGCGGGCAGCGTGGTGATCGCCCCGCGAGCGGCTGCCACGCCGGTACTTTGCATCTGGGCGAGGGCCCCGTCGCTGTACGCCGCCGTGGTGACCCGCTCGGCGGGGAAATCACGGATGAGGAGATGGCTGGTCCACGCCTCGGCCGGTTTTCGTTGCCAGACGAGAATCCTGACCACCCGGGCGGTCCCCCCCGGGTCCAGGGGGTCGAGGCCGGCCGACCGCCTCGCTACCCCGATCGCCTCGTCGAGCCTCCCGGCTTCCAGGTAGACCGATGCGAGGAAGCTGGCGATTTGGGATTCACCCGGTGCCAGCTGTTGGGCCCGGCGGAGATGGGCCAGCGCCGAGTCATAGTTCCGGGTGACGACCCGATGGTAGAGCCCGAGGCCGAATTGAGCCTCCGCCAGGTCCGGCGCGAGACGGGCCCCCCGCTCGGCACCGTCCCTGGCGGCGGCGCGCAACATTGGAACGCCGGTGACGCGGTACTCCATGGACGCGCTCTGTCCGATCCGGGACCAGGCCACCGCCAGATTCGAATCGAGCGAGACGGCCCGAAGGAGGAGCTCCCGGGTCTGCTCCTGAGTCGGTGCTCCTTCGGCCTGGAGCAGCAGTTCATAGGCGGCCGGATTCAGGCTCGCCCGCGTTCCCAGCCGCGAGCGGACCGTGGCCCCGATGGTGATCTTGAGGGCTCCGGCGATTGCCTCAGTGAGGTCCCGTTCGAGCGTGAACACATCGCGGGTGGGCGCTTCGAGGGGGGTGGGCCACGACAACAGGACACCGCCGTCCTTCGCGGCAATCAGCCGGGGCTGGACCCGGAGCCGGCCCCCGCCGGAGCTGTCCCACGCCACCGTTCCGGACAGGGCGTACCCGGCGCCCAGGGAACGGGCCGCCTTGGCCGGGTCGGAGAGGTCGGCGGCCTCGGTGCTGCCGGCCGCGATGACTTCGATGCCCGGGATGGTGGCGAGCTTGGCGCGCAGAGCGGTGGTCATGCCAGAGGTGAAATAGACCCGGGCCGAATCGCCGATGTTGCGGAAGGGGAGGACCACGATCCGGGCCGTATGCTCATCGGAGCTCGCAGCCATGGGGCGGAAACGCCACGCCGCGACGACGGCCGCGAGGGTCACGACCGCGCCAACGGCAAGCCGCCGGAACCTTCGGCTTTGCGGGGGGCGCGGTCGCTCGGCGCCCGGTGCTGGAAGTGGAGTCCGGGGCTGCCCCAGTGCCGTGGCCAGCTCGCGCGCGGTCTGGTAGCGGTCGGCGGGGAGCCGGGCGAGGGCCCTCATGACGAGCGGTTCCAGGGCCGCGGCCTGGGGCCGGACCGGCGTGATGGCCCGGGGCACGTCGGCGAGCATCCGCCCCAGGATGGCCTGCGCTGTGGGGCCGGTGAAGGGCGGCTCGCCCGTGAGCGCTTCGTACAAGACACAGCCCAGCGCGTACACGTCCGACCGGCCGTCCACCGGCTCCGCCAGGGCCTGCTCCGGGCTCATGTAGGCCGGCGTGCCTAACGTCAAACCCGATTCGGTGAGGCGCTGGCCGGCCGCGGGGTCGATGGCCCGGGCGATTCCGAAGTCGGCGAGGAGAGGACGCCCGTCCTGGAGCAGGATGTTTTCGGGCTTCACATCCCGGTGAACGATGCCCCGCCGATGAGCGTAGTCGAGGGCCTCGGCCACCTCGCGGGTAATCGCCACCGCGTCGTCGACGGAGAGGTGTCGCTCCCGGGTGATCCGGTCACGGAGGGACTGGCCCTCGATGAAGGGCATGGCGTACCAGAGCAGCGGTCCCGTGGGGCCCGGGCTTTCGCCTGAATCGAGGACCGGGAGAATGCCGGGATGGGTGAGCTGGGCGGTGACCTGGATTTCCCGCTGGAACCGCTCCGGTCCGATGACGGTGGCGATTTCCGGATGGAGCACCTTGATGGCGACGGTCCGGCCATACCGGCGATCCTGGGCGAGATAGACCGCGGCCATTCCGCCCCGCCCGATCTCGCGCTCGATCTGATACCGATCCGCCAGCTCGGTCCGGAGCCGCTCCAGGATGTCGCTCATGGGCCGAAAGGTAGGCCGGCGCCGTTGCCCCGGCCACCTGAATTCGAGCGGATCTTGCGACCGGTGTGCTCGCGTGGATACCATGGGAGAGTAACCCAGGTCTCCGCACTGATGCAGGATGCCATCTGAATATCTGGATTGACGCGGACGCCGCACCGCGCGACGTCAAGGATCTGGTCTTCCGGGCCTCGAAGCGTCTCGGCGTGTCCGTGGTCATGGTGGCCAATCAACGACTCCAGGTCCCGGCTGGGTACCCCCTGGTGACCGCGGTATGGGTCGATGGCGGGCCGGATGTCGCCGATCAGCACATCGTCACCAACGTCCAGCTCGGCGACCTCGTGGTGACCCAGGACATTCCGCTGGCGGCGCTCCTGGTGCCGAAAGGCATCGTCGTTCTGGATCCGCGGGGCGACGAGCACACCGAGGAGACGATCGGCGAGCGGCTGTCGATTCGCGACTTCATGGATGCGCTGCGGATGGGCGGTACCGAGACCGGCGGACCGCCCCCCTACGATGCCCGGGCCAAGCGGGCGTTTGCGTCAGCGCTCGACCGGGTACTCACCCGGCTGCTCCGGCCGCGCTGACCCTCCGGGGCTTGGGCGGACCGATCGCGGCGCGGCCGACGCCGCCTGCCGCCCACCATGCGTCCGAGCGCCTACCGTACCACCGGCAGCACGAGGTGCGACGGAAGCTTGGCTGATCCGTAGACCCGCTGGGTCGCCTTGACATAATCTCCCGCCTTGGCCTCATAGATGCTCGCCACGAATTTCTGCGGATTGCGGTCGATCAGCGGGAACCAGGTGGACTGCACCTGCACCATGATCCGATGCCCTTTGAGAAACACGTGGTCGTGCTCGCGGAGCGGGATGTTCCACTCGGTGGGCGTGTTGGCGGCCAGGGGATGTGGTGTCTCGAAGCTTCGGTTGAACCGCCCTCGCCGAACCTCCATGGCGATCGGCAGTTGATAGCCGTTCAGTGACCGGGCGTAGGCGCCGGGCGGCGGCCCGGCGTCGGCGTCCCACGCGTTCGGCTGGGCGTTCTCCGGGTAGACGTCGATCAGCTTGACCACGAAGTCCGCATCGGTTCCGGAGGTGGACGCGAACAGCGTCGCCGAGACGGCGCCGGTGACGGTGAGGTCGTGGTCGAGCGGCGCACTGGCATACGTGAGGACGTCGGGGCGGCCCTCGACGAATCGCTGGTCGGCGACTTCCCAGCGGCGCCAGTCCCCGTTCGGATAGGTTGGCGAGATCGGCCGCTGGCGGTACGGGACCGGGTTCGCCGGGTCGGAGAGGTATTCCCGGTACCCGACTGCGCCGGCCGCGGGTTTCTCGAACGACAACGTGCCATCGGTACGCAGGTACAGGTTGGTGGGCGTCGCGTTCTTCACCGGCCAGGTGTCATAGCTCCGCCAGCGGTTCGACCCGGTCTGGAACATCGTCGCCTGCCACGACGGTTTGTCCCCCTTGCCATGGAGATAATGACGGAAGAAGGGAGCCTCGATGGTTTCGCGGTACTCCCGCGCCGTCGCGTGTCCGCCGAGGGGAATGATGCCGATGCTGTCCCCGGTCGGCGCCCGCCAGGAGCCGTGAAACCACGGGCCGGCGACGATGAAGTTGGTGCGATCGGGGTCGCTCCGTTCGGCCCGGTGGAAGATCTGCCACGGCCCCCACGGGTCCTCCTGGTCCCAGAAACCGGCCACGTTGAGGTTCGGGACGGTTGAGCCCTTGATCTGGGTGTACCACGCTTCGCGCTTGTTGTAGGCGTCGTAGTTGGGATGGGCGACGATCGCGTTCCACGCCGGGATCGAGCCGTGCAGGTATCGGGCGTTGATGTTGGAGAGCGGGCCGAGGCTGAGATACCAGTCGTAGGCATCGTAGCGGTCGAACTCGAAGTTCGTATTCTTGAGCTTGTCGGACTGCTCCATCACGGCGTATTCGAACGAGTAGCTCTCCCGCAGGGCGCCGTAGCGGTGATCGTCGTCGTTCATCCACTGGTCGGCGGGGGACGCCTGCTCGCTGATCGCCTTGAGCGCCGGGTGCGGTGCGAGCAGCGTCATCCCCGTGGTAAGCCCGTCGTAGGAAACGCCATACATCCCGACCTTGCCGGTGGTGTTGGCCACGTGCTTCACCAGCCAATCGATCGTATCGTAGGCGTCGGTGGTCTCGTTGACGTTCTTGGGCGACGGGTTGGTGAGGTCGACCTGCGAAGAGAGCAGGAAGGTGCCCTCCGATTTGAAGCGACCCCGCAGATTCTGGATCACGAAGATGTAGCCGTCGGCGGCCAGTTCCTTGAGCGATGCTGGTATCGCGGTCGGCGACTCGCTCGGCACACCGTAGGGCGTCCGGCTCAGCATGATCGGCAGTGGTTCGGTCCGGCCCACCGGATGCATGATCACGGTCTGGAGGCGGGCCCCGTCACGCATCGGGATCATGACTTCTTCCAGCGTGAAGACCGCGCCGGGGTTGGGCTGCTGGGCCGTGGCGACAGGCCCCGAGAGCACGAGAATCAGGGCCAGTGCGCAACGTCGATGTGGCATGGGTGATCTTTGAAGGAGGGGCGGAAGTTCGCCCAGTCAACGTACCGGGCGGGACGCCGGCTGTCCACTCGTCCTGAGGCGTGGCGGGCCGGCGCACCGGCGGGCCGGTCAGTCGGGGCTTAGTGAGCGGTGGGCAGCGCTTCGGTGGAGCCGGCGTCCAGCGCCTCGGTCACATGCGAAATGCCCGAGTTCACCATACTGCGGTACGGCC
>JANXXJ010000148.1 GCA_025350665.1 Gemmatimonadota bacterium
CCGGCGAAGTTGGTGTGAGTAATCGCCACCGGCACCCCGGCCGAGAGGGCCACGGCGTCGAGGCTGGTGCGCTCCCCGGCGTGCCCGCCGACGTCGAGGACGATCTTGGCCCGGTGGATCTCTTCGACGAGCCGGCGGCCGGCCCGGGTGAGCGGCGTTACGTGGTCGAGACAGCCGCTCCCGAACACGTTGTAGGTGTTGTAGACGATTCCCTGGATCCGGAGCCCGAGCTCTCGGTAGCGCGACAGCGCCGGCCGGAGCGCGCCCAGGCTGCCCAATGGGAACTGTTCCATCGCCAAGTCGAGCCCGTCGCCGTACATCCCGGCCGCCGCCTGAACCCCGAGCACGAAGGCCGTCCGACCGCGCTCGTGGGCCGCGCGGATCTCCTTGACGGAGCCCGCGATGACGACCCGATCGGGCCGCTCGGCCGCGAACCGGCGGATCTCCTGGAAGGAGTCCTCTCGATAGACCGTCTTGTGGACGCAATGAACCCCTCCGGTCCGGAGGAGGCCCAGGTACTCGTCGTTGATGGCCGAGGTGTCGAGGCCATCGACGACCAGCCGGGAGAGGCCGGGCTGGCGAACCGAGCGGGGGAGAGTCAGGGCCGTCGCGGCGGCTAGGAGTGTACGTCGATCCATGGAGTACCCGTGTCTCAGCGTTCCCATCCGGCGAGACGTCGCAATTCGGCTCGCCGCTGCACTGACGCGCGGCGCCTCAACACCTCGGCGCCGGTCTCCCTGAAGCCGCCGTGAGGGCCTTCTCTCCCCCCGCCGTCAACTTCGCGTTGACCGCCCGAAGCTCGTCGCCATTCAAGGCCTGCCACCGCGTCAGCGTGCGGGTCAGATCCCGGCACGCCTGCCCGAATCCATCCAACGCCGCCGCCGTGGGCGCCAGATCCCCGGTGTCCTGGCTCATGAACTGAGACTGCAGCCGGTCGTGCACCGAGAAGAGGTCGGTCTTGGGCTTACCCGAGAACCCAAAGCTGAATGGCCGATCCTCCGCCGCGATCCCGCCCACGGAATCGAGCTTGGCGCGGAACCCCTTGAGGGCCCGGCCGAGATCCGAGGTGGAGTCCGCGACCTGCACCGCTTCGAGCGCCGCCCGCATCGCGGCGACCTGCTGGTACCCGCCATACGCCGCCCGCATCGCCGCATCCATCTTCGCCACCAACGCTCGTTGCGCGCGGAGAGCAACCGCGGTCCCCGGCGAGCGCGGGTCGTTCCGCACCGTCACCGTCCGCGAGTAACTCTTCCCGTCGACCGCGAGCTTCACGGTGTACGTGCCCGGAGGCGCCAACGCCCCTTCCGGCGACGGCGGCGACGCGCCCGGGTTCCCGTTGATCTCGAAGCTGTGAATGAACGCCGGCGGCGCGTCGTAGCGCAGGTCCCACGTCGTCCGATTGGTCCCCGCCGCCGCCGGCAACCGATGCGGCTCGGCCAGCCAGAAATCGGGGAAGTTCGGGCGAGCCGCTTCCCTGACCGGGGCCGCCGGAACGCTCGACAGGTGCCGCACCGTGGCACCGGCCGAGTCCGTCACCTCGATCGTGATTTCACCGGATGGCTGGGCCGCCAGCCAGTAGTAGATCACCGCCCCGTCGGGCGGATTCAGCGCCTGCGGCACGTCGAGCGGGTAGGGCGTGTCGTAGCCGGTGTTCCGCCGTACCCGGACCGCCGGATCGGGCTTGAACAGATGCACCGGCTCGCGCGCCGCCTCGGCCGTCATCTGCCGGAGCACTGCGTAGTCATCCATCACCCAGATTCCGCGGCCGTAGGTCCCCACCACCAGATCGTTGCGGGCGAACTCGATCGCCCGGAACGATGTCGTGGGGAGGTTCTGCCGGAGCGACTGCCAGTGATCGCCGTCGTCGAACGAGAGGTAGATCCCGCTCTCGGTCCCGGCAAAGAGCAGCCCCGGTCGCTTCGGGTCGGCCCGGACCACCCGCACGGTGCTGCCGTTGGGCTCTCTGTCCGGAAGGCCGTCGGTGATCCGTTGCCAGGTCTTGCCGTAGTCGCGGGTGCGGTAGAGATACGGCGCGTCGTCGCCGGCTCCCTGCACGTTCACCGCGGCATACGCCTCCCCTGCGACGAACGGCGACGCCTCCACCTTTTCGATCAGCGCGGCCGCGGGATAGGGCAGATGGGGGATCGTGGCGTCGGCCCAGGTTTGCCCCTCGTTCCTCGTCACCTTGATCAGGCCGTTGTTGGTCCCCACCCAGATCGTTCCCCTCGCCGCCGGCGAAGCGGCCATGGTTTCGATCGCGCCCCCACGAGGACCGTTAGGCCGCGGCGCGGCCGAATCCGGCGGCGGTCTCACGCCGGCCGGGTAGGTCAAGTCGGGGCTCAGCTTCCGCCAGTGGGCGCCGGCGTCCGTCGTCGCCATCACGACCTGGAATCCCGCCAAAAGCTCGTGCTGGTTCCACGGCGCCCAGACGAGCGGTTGGGAGAACGAGAGACGCAGACGCAGCGACGGATCGGCCGCCGGGCTCACGGAGGCGTGCTGGCTGGTCGGCATGTGGATCTTGAGGACGTCGATCCCGGTGGCGTAGACCGTGTTGGGATCGAGCGGATCGGGGACGATCGTGCCCCACTCCCACCCGCTGACGGGGCTCCAGTCGAACGGATAGACGGCGCCGAGATCTCCCCGGGCGCGGGTCCGGATCGTGCCCGCGTCCTGTTGCGACGCGTAGATCCAGTATGGGAAGGACGTGTCGACCGAGACGTGGTACACCTGTTCGGTGCTCTGATTGTACCACGAGCTCCAGCTCCCGCCGCGGTCGAGCGAGACGATGGCCCCTTGATCGTAGCCGAGGATCATGCGGCGGGGGTTGGTCGGGTCGATCCAACCGGCCTGGGGATCGTCGCCGCCCGGCGCTCCCCGGAAGCCGGTGAACGTGGTGCCCCCGTCGGTGGATAGGTAGGCCGTCGTCGCGAACGTGTAGACGATGTCAGGGTCCCTGGTATCGACCAGCACGCCGCAGTTGTAGCCGCCCTGGGCGTTGCGGATCCGCTTGTCGGAAGGATCCATCTGCCGCCACATGGCACCGCCGTCGTCGGACCGATAGAGCCCGTCGTTCGTGATGAGGTAGACCCGGTGCGCGTTGGTATTCATCGCCACCGCGACGGCGGCCATGCCTCGGAACCGCGGCAGGCCGCCGCCGGTCAGCTCTTTCCAGGTGACCCCTCCATCGACCGACTTGAACAGACCCGCGCCGGTCGGGGCGTCAGGCGATGGGGGCGTGTCTCGGGGCGTGATCCCGCTCGCCGGGGTCGGTGGAAAGCCGGTCTGTCGCATGGTCGCGAAGACCACGTCCGGCCGATCGGCGGCGATCGCCATCCGGGAAATACCGGTG
>JANXXJ010000156.1 GCA_025350665.1 Gemmatimonadota bacterium
ACTCGTCGTCGAAGCGACCAGCGGCAACACCGGCATTTCCTTCGCGGCCATCGGACGGGCGCTCGGACACCCGGTCGCCATCTTCATACCCGACTGGATGAGCGCCGAGCGGATCAACCTGATCCGTTCCTTCGGGGCCAGGATCCAGCTGGTGAGTGCCGCCGAAGGCGGCTTCCTGGGCTCGATCCAGTTGGCCGACGAACTGGCGGCCCGAACGCCGGGCGCCTTCCTGCCGCACCAGTTCTCCAACGACGACAACGCGGCGGCGCACGAGGCCTCGAGCGGGCCGGAAATCTGGAGTCAGATGGCGTCGCTGGGCCGAAAGCCGGACGCCCTGATTGCCGGTGTCGGCACCGGCGGCACCATCATGGGGACGGGCCGGTTCCTCAAACGGCTCAATCCCGCCATCCGCCTCCACCCGGTCGAGCCGGCCAGTTCCCCGACGCTCAGTACCGGACACAAGGTCGGCTCGCACCGGATTCAGGGCATCTCCGACGAGTTCATCCCGGCGATCGTCGATCTCACCCGGCTCGATCAGGTGGTGGCCGTGGACGACGGCGACTCGATCCTCCTGGCGCAACGACTCGCCGCGGAGCTCGGCCTGGCGGTCGGAATCTCGTCCGGCGCCAACTTGATCGGCGCCCTGCTGGCCCAGGAGCGCCTGGGCGGAGATGCGGCCGCGGTCACATTCTTCCCCGACAGCAACAAGAAGTACCTCTCCACGGCATTGATGCGGGAGGAATCGGTGAAGCCCGGTTTCGTCACCCCGGACGTCGAGTTCATCGGCTTCGACGCCATTGGGCGGAGCTGCACCATGTGCTCCCCGGCGGAGCTGCCCGACTCGGATTAAACGCCGTCGATTGACGAATGCCGGGGGGCGGCTATCCTACACGCCGGCCGTCCCCTCTCCCCAAGGTCTTGCCGTGATCCTCCGGTTCCGTTCGGCGCCCTGGGCGCCCTTCCTGCTCGTGGCCGCGCTCGGCTGCGGTCCATCCACGCTCACGCTGACCGGGATCGTCACGACCAACGATGTGATGGTCGGGTCTCAGGTGACCGGCCGGGTCGACAAGCTGCTGGTGACCGAAGGCGATCAGGTCAAGGCGGGTCAGCTCCTCGCCGTCATCGCCCCCGAGGAACTCCGGGCGGACAGCGCCTACTACGCCCACAGCGCCGACGGGATGTCGGCTCAAGTCCGGCAGGCCGAGGCGAATGTGCGCTGGCAGGCGCAACAGACCACCGACCGGATCAAGCAGGCAGAAGCGAACGCCGCCTCCGCGGACGCCCAGCGCCAGGCCGCCCAGGCCGATCTCGAAATGGCGGACCTGACCTTCAAGCGGGTTGACCGGCTGGCCGCCCAGGGACTCGACACGCCGGCCCAGCTCGATCAGGCCCGAACCAGCCTCGGCACCGCCAAGGCTCGCCTCGACGCCGCGGCCCGCCAGACGGAGGCCGCGGTCGCCTCGCTGGCGCTGGCCCGGAGCGACGCTGAGCAGAACGCGGTCCGCCAGAGCCAGCTCGAGGGCAGCCGGCAGAGCCTCGCGGCCGCCTCGGCCCAGCGCGCCAAGGCCGGAGTCCGCCTTGGCTACACCGAACTCCGCTCGCCGATCGACGGTGTGATCGACGTCCGGGTCGCCCGCCAGGGAGAGATCGTCGCGGTCGGCCAGCCGGTCCTCACGGTGGTCAACCCCGACGACCTCTGGGTCCGCGCCGACGTCGAGGAGAGCTACATCGATCAGGTCCGCCTCGGCGACAGTCTGACCGTTCGGCTCGGCTCCGGCGCCACCCGGCGCGGCGCCGTCACTTTTCGCGGGCTGGACGCCGGCTATGCCACCCGCCGCGACGTGAGCCGCACCAAACGGGACATCAAGACCTTTGAAATCCGAATCCGCCTCGACAACCAGGACCGGCGAATGGCCCTCGGCATGACCGCGTATATCATGCTCCCGGTCGGGCGTTAGGTCGCGATGGACGCCATCGACGTCCGGCAGATCGTCAAGTCGTTCGGCGACTTCACCGCGGTCAAGGGCATCAGCTTCACCGTTGGTGAGGGCGAAATCTTCGGACTGCTCGGCCCCAACGGCGCCGGGAAGTCCACCCTGATCCGGATGCTTGTCACCCTGCTCCCGCCCACGGCGGGCACGGCCCTGGTGGGCGGCTTCGACATCGTCACCCACCAGGACCAAGTCCGCCGGCTGATCGGCGTCATTCCCCAGGCGATGACCAGCGACACCGAACTCTCGGTCGAAGAAAATCTGCTCATCTTCGCCAAGCTCTACGGCGTGCCGCGTGAAAAGCGGAAGCGCCTCATCGACGACCTGCTCGCGGCCGTCGAGCTGACCCAGTGGCGGGACAAGCAGGTCCGCCAGCTCTCCGGCGGCATGCGGCGCCGGGTCGAAATTGCCCGGGGGCTGGTCCATGAGCCCAAGATCTTCTTCCTCGACGAACCGACCACCGGACTCGACCCCGTGTCGCGCGTGGCCGTCTGGGAGATGCTGCGGAAGATCAAGGCCGAGCGAGACCTGACGATCCTGATCACCACCCATTATATGGACGAGGCCGACAAGCTCTGCGACCGGATCGCCATCGTCGACCATGGCGAGCTCAAGGCACTCGATACGCCCGGCCGGCTCAAGGCCGCGATCCCGGGCAAGAACGTCCTCGAAGCCAGCTTCGCTCCAGTACCCGAGGGATGGACCGCGACTCTCCAGGCGCTGCCGTCGGTCGAGGGGGTCACCCCGCACGACAACATCTTCCGGATCGCGTCCGGCAATGGGCCGGCCACCACGATGGCGCTGATGTCGGCGGCCGCGCAAGCGAACGTGACGGTGCAATCGCTGTCGGTCCAGAGTACCACGCTCGACGACGTCTTCGTCCATTATACCGGCCGGGCCCTCCGGGATGCGTTGCACGACGCGCCGCGGCTCGACATCTCCCACATGCGGAGGTAACCGGTGTATCGCACCTGGGCCATCATCGAACGCGAACTCCGGCGGTTCCGCCGGAGCCCAACGCTGATCGTGATCTCGCTCCTCTTCCCGATCGTCCAGCTGGTCATCCTCGGCTATGCGTTTGGCGGAAACGTCCGGCATCTCACACTCGCCGTCGTGGACCGGGACCGCGGGGTGCCGGCCGTCAAGCTCAAGGAACTCGCCGGCTCGATCGCCGCGAACGCCGGCACCTTCGAGATGATCCCCTACGCCGACGAGGGCGCCGCGATCCTGGCGCTCCGGAACGGGCGCGTGAACGGCGTCCTCACCATCCCGCCCGACTACTCGCGCCGGGTCTTGAGCCACGCCGCCCCGCGCGTGGCCCTGATTGAAGACAACACCGACAATTTCGTGGCCGCCTCCATGGGCGCCACGCTGAACGGCATGATCGGCGCCGCCAACCAGCCGGCCGTGACCTCGCAACGAATGCCTGGGCAGGTGACGCTCGACGTCGTCGAGATCTACCCCTACGTGCCTTACATCCAGTATCTGCTGCCCGGGTCGGTCGTGATGTCGATCTTCATGATGGTGATGATCGGCGGCGGGATCATCTTCATCGACGACAAGGCCCGCGGCCTCCACGAGGGGTATCTCGTGACTCCGATCACCAAGTTCGAACTGATCGCGGGTTTCGTCTTGTCGGGGGCGATCAAGGCGGTGCTGGCGGGCTTCGTGCTGATGACGATCGGGTCGGTCATTGCCGGGATCCCGCACCCGTTCGATCCGCTCCGCCTGCTCCGGATGCTGGCGGTGATCGTGATGACGGCCCTGGCCCTGATCAGCATGATGTTCCTGCTGATGGTCCGGGTCACCGATCCGCTGGTGCCGCGGGCGATCTTCGGCGTCCTCAATACCCTGCTCTACTTCCCGAGCGGTGCGGTCTATCCGCAGCAGGGCTTTCCCGGGTGGATGCGGGTGATCGCGGTGGCGGATCCGTTTACATACGCGGTGCACGCGTTCAAGAGCCTGCTGCTCAAGAACACCGGGTTTGCCGCGATCGGGGGGGATCTGGCGTATCTGTCGATCTTCACATTGATCGCGATGACGGCGGCGGTCCGGCTCTTTCGGCGGACGCTCTGACCGTCTCGCCGGTGGCTGTTACGATGCCACACCTCGATTTGCCGCGGCGCGGCTCCTTCGGCCTACTGGCCCTGGCTCTGGCCGCTTGCGGCGGTCAATCAGGGGCAGCCCCGCTTCGCGTTACCGAATCCGGTGGCGTTCGCACCATCCATATCTCCGAGCTAAGCCGGATCTCGTTTCCTTCGTGGTCAACCCGGCTGATCTTTTCCACGGAGGGCGACGACTCGCTCGCGCTCGCTCCCACGGTGCAAGCCGGCTTCACGGCCGACTCCAACCTCTGGGTCACGGCGGGGGCCGAGGCTGTTGTTGTAGACCAAGGCGGTCATGTGACCCGAAAGGTCGGCCGGAGCGGCGACGGCCCGGGAGAGTTTCGCCAGATCTTCCACCTCGGAGTCACCGCTGCCGGCACCGTGATCATCAGCGACGTCGGCTCCGGGAGGCTGGCTGAGTTCGGGCCAACCGGTGCGCTGCTGAGAACCGTCCGGCGAATCGGCGGCGCCACCGGCCTCGACATTGATGCAATCACCCAACTCAGCGACGGTCGCATCCTCGCCACCGCCTGGCAGCATCGCCCAAACCGACTCGGCGCTCCGGGCGTGACGGTGGGGACCATCACCCGGGATTCCGCTCCCTTGATCGTACTCGACTCGGCAGGGACCCAGATCGGACAGCTTGGCCTCTGGTCCGGGCGGGAACGGGCTCGCCTGAGGGAGCCTGAGGCGCCGTTTGACAAGTCACCGCCGCGGTAAGATATTTGTACATTATAACGTACAGCTTATCGGAGGCCGCTTTTGCCGCGCATTCGCCCCACCCAGGACATCCGCCCCCTCGCCGACTTCCGCGCCAACCTCGCAGCGGTCGTCCGCCAGGTCCAGCGCACCAAGCGGCCGATCATCCTCACCCAGCACGGGCGCAGCGCCGCCGTCCTGGTCGATGCCGGGGAGTACGAGGCTCTCGTTGATCGCGCTGAGCTCCTTGAGGACGTCCGGGTTGCCGAAACCGAGATCGCCGCGGGGCAAGGCGCCTCCCAGCGCCGCGCGAAGGCAGCGGTACTCGGAGCCTTGCGGCGGTGAGGGTCGTCTGGTCCCCGCGGGCCATCGAACGTACCACCGAGATCGCATTCCACATCGCGAGTGAGCGTCCCGAAGTGGCGGCCGCCTGGGTCGACGAATTGTTCGCCAATGTGGCCGACCTCCGACACCACCCGCAGCGCGGTCGGCGAGTACCCGAGGTCGGTCGCGCAGCCATCCGTGAGGTGGTGCACGGCTCCTATCGGGTGATCTATCGGCTGGACCCCACCCGACTTAGTGTCCTGACGGTCAGGCACGGTCGCCGCCACTGGGACCCTGGCGAGGTTCAGACAGCTGACTAGACTCCAAACAGTTGCGGCCCTTGCGGCACCGTCACATAAGGGGCCACGAACCGAATCCGGCCGCACCGACGTCAGCCAACCTGCGAGCCCACCACGGCACGGGTCACCTCATCCGCCGCGAACATGTGCTCCACGCGGAGCGACGCCAGCGTGATATCCTGCGGCGTCCCGAACGTCGTGAACATGCTGAAGAACGCCAGCTCGCCACCATCAGCGGTGCGTCCAGTTCGTGGAGCCAGGCGGCGAGCAGCTCCCGGCTGGGCTTGGCCCGGCCGCTCTCCACGAAACTCACATGGCGCTGGGAGACCCGGAG
>JANXXJ010000180.1 GCA_025350665.1 Gemmatimonadota bacterium
GTACGGGACGCCGTACTGGGGCCCGATGGTCAACTGGCTGCGGGACACGATGGCGGCCCAGGGGAAGATCGACCCGGGGGATCTCGCGATGTTCACGCTGGTGGACACGCCGGAAGCCGCGGCCGCTGCGATCATCGGACGCCAGGGCTGACCGGACTCGCCCAGCATCGGCCGCGGGCTTAAACTTCCCGCGCCCCACATCGAAATCATCGTGTCCCGAGCGAGAGTCGCCATGGCGAGTGCCCGTCGCAACCCGAATTTCCTTCGCGGCCCCAAGATCAACCCCAAGCCGATCACCGGCCGGGAAACGGTGGCCGAGCTGGTGGACAACGCCTTCCTGGCCTACAACGCCGGGCGGCTCCGCGAAGCCTGCCACCTCTTCACCGACCGGATGCTCAAGTCCAACGTGACGGTCGGGATGAGCCTCACCGGGGCCATGACCCCCGCCGGGCTCGGCATGAGCACCATCATCCCGCTGCTCGAATCCGGATTCGTCGACTGGATGATTTCCACCGGCGCCAATCTCTATCACGACGCCCACTTTGCGCTCGGCCTTTCGCTCCATCAGGGAACGCCCTTCGCCGACGACGTCGAGCTCCGGAACGACGGCGTGGTCCGGATCTACGACATCTTCTTCGACTACAAGGTCCTGCTCTCCACCGACGCCTTCATCCGCGAGGTGTCGGCCCGGCCCGAATTCCAGCGCTCGATGTCGAGCGCCGAGTACCACTATCTGCTGGGCGGGTACATCCGGCAGCGGGAAAAGGCGCTGAAGCTGGGCAAACGGTCACTGCTGGGCGTGGCCCACGACCTGGGCGTACCGATCTACACCAGCTCGCCGGGTGACAGCTCGATCGGGATGAACGTCGCCGAGCAGGCGCTGGCGGGGAGCAAGCTCAGGTTCGATGTCAGCGCGGACGTGAACGAGACCGCGGCCATCGTCCTCGAGGCCAAGCGGGCGGGGGGCAAGAGCGGCGCCCTGATCGCGGGCGGCGGGAGCCCCAAGAACTTCCTGCTCCAGACCGAACCCCAGATCCAGGAAGTGTTAGGCATCGATGAACGGGGCCATGATTTCTTCCTCCAGCTCACCGACGCCCGGCCTGACACCGGTGGTCTGTCGGGCGCCACGCCGGGCGAGGCGGTCAGCTGGGGCAAGATCGATCCCGACATGCTGCCGGGCACGGTGGTCTGCTACCTCGACAACACCGTCTCGCTCCCGATCCTGACCGCCTACGCCAAGGCCAAGGTCGGGAAGCGCCGGCTCAGACGGCTCTACCACAAGCGGGACCAGATGATGGCGCGGCTGGTGCGCGAGTATCAGGCGGCCCTCACGTTCCGCAACGACCGGGCCCAGAAGGCCAAGAAAGCGAAGTCGTGAATCCCAAGCGGTATGCCGGGTACGCGCTTGCGATCCTGACGATCACCAATCTCTTCAACTACCTCGAGCGGAACGCCGTCTTCGCGCTGTTCGAGCCGATCAAACGGGATCTTCACCTTTCCGACAGCCAGCTCGGCTGGCTCGGCACGGCGTACGTGCTGGTCTTTTCGCTGGCGGCGCTGCCGCTGGGCCTGCTGGGCGATCTCCGGTCCCGGCGGGCGGTAATCGCGGGCGGCATCGTGCTGTGGAGCGTGGCGACGGCGCTGTCGGGCCTGGCGGTCGGGTTCGGTTCGCTGTTCATCGCCCGGGCGCTGGTGGGATTCGGCGGTGCGGCGGCCGCGGCGGCCTCGGCCTCGCTGGTGGCCGACTATTTCGCCGGTCCCCGGCGCGCCTTCGCGATGGGCGTGTTCATGGCGGGGCTGGCGGTGGGCGGCGTGCTCGGCATCCTGATCGCGGGGCAACTCGAGGCACTGTACGGCTGGCGGGTGGCGCTGCTGGCGTTAGGCATCCCCGGCTTCGGTCTGGCCGCGCTGGTGCTCCGGCTGACCGACCCGACCCGGCCGCTCCCGACCTCGAGTCTCCGCCAGGAGATCGAGGCGATCGGGATCGGCGTGGGCTCGATGTTGCTGGCCTGCGCCCCGATGCTGATCGGTCTCGGTCTCGGCGGCTTCGCCGCCTTTGTCCTCCATCGGCGGGGCTCCTCCTCGGCCCTCGACGCCGCGGCGCTCCTGACCCTGGCGAGCGCGGGACTCATCTGGAACATCAGACTCTGGATCCGCCGCAGCCAGGCCGCCCCGCTTACCGGGCCAGGCGAAGACGTGCTCAACGCGGCCGCCACGGACCTCAAACGAGCGTTCAACGCGGTGCTGTCCACGCCGACCCTGGTCTACGTCTTTCTGGGCGGGGCGCTGCTCTCGTTCGGGATGAACGGCATCGTGGCGTGGTCGCCGACGTTCATCACCAGGGCCCTGGGTCTCTCGACCACCGAGGCCACCCGCATGCTCGGGGTGGCGGGACTGGTGGCGGGCACCATCGGGACGCTGCTCGGCGGCTGGCTGGCCGACCGGCTCCAGAAGCGGTTCGCTCATTCGCGAGTGCTGGTCACCGGGGTGAGCATCCTCCTCGGCGCCCCGCTGGCGGCCCTGCTGCTCACGCTCCGGGATCCCGCGCTGTTCGTGCCGGTCTTTTACGCGGCGTTCATTCTCCTGACCATGTACAACGGCCCGCTCACCGCCACAATCTTCGACGTGGTGCCGCCGCGCATCGGGACGACGGTCGTGGGGGCCTACCTGCTCTTCATTCACATCGCCGGAGATTCGGTGGCGTTTCCGCTGATCGGATCGCTGTCGGACCGGTTCGGGCTCGACCGGGCGATCTACGTGCTTCCTGCCACGGCGCTGGTCGGCGGGCTCGTGGTCTGGGGGGCCGCTCGGTACGTGGCGCGGGATTCGGCCCGGGCCCGCGATGGGATCGAGCCGACGCAGCCAGCAGTCAATCCCTAGCAAGCCGGCTGGGCATCACAGAAACCAGGCCCGCACCGATCATGGGAGCGGGCCCGGTTCCGTTCCGGAGGTTCCGCCTACTGCCGGGGTCGCGCGGTCGGCGGCAGAATCCCGTTCAACCGGAGATACATCGCCGCCTGGGAATAGTGATCGGCCCAGTCCTGGGCCAGCGCGATCATCGCCCGGGCCCGGGTGGCCTTCCGGCCCCCGAAGAACGAGACCGAATCGCCTAACGCAGCGTCGCTGACCTTGGCGATCACCCCGCCGCAGACCTCGAACGATTTCTTGAGCCGGGCCACCAGGGAATCCTTGGGCGCGGCGGCGCCGGCCGCGGATTCCGACGGCTGCTGGGCCGAGCCGTCGAGAGCGCCGCAGAGGGTTTCGTTCGACCGGGCCTCGTGGGCCAGGATCTCGCCGAAGCTCATTTGCTCAGGCGTCGGCTTGAAGCCGTACTTGTCGGCCGGCAGCAGCTCGGCGGCGGCGGGCATATTGGTCGAGGCCCGCTGCCAGCTGATCTTGAGCGCGGACGCCGCGGCGTCCTGGGCGCCGGCCGCTCTGGTAACGGTCAGGAGGGTGACGGCCGCGATGGTGGCCAGGCGTTTCATTCAGTGTGCTCCGGAATCTGGGGGAGCCCAAAACTACCCGTCCGGCGGCTCGGGGCCAGGGGCCCGGCTCGCGGCCCAGACCAGGAGCCTCTAAACACCGGGACCGGTTGCCGCTATCATCCCCAGGCACGCCGGCCGGCCCCCTCCTCCGCTGGAGCAGCACCATGCAGACCCAATCGATCGCGACGATCGCCGTTGCCCTGCTGGCGACGACTCCCCTCGCCGGGCAGAACGCGCCCCCGCCGTCCGCCGAGGAAACCGCCCAGCTTCGCACCAGACTCGCTCCGGTTCTCGGATTCGAGCATACCGCGCTCCGCGTGGTGGCGCCGAGAGCCGGCTGGGCGCTGGGCATGGTGTCGTGGATCGCCGCGAGCAAGGACGGCACGATCTACCTCCTTCACCGCGGCCAGGACGCCGATCCGATCGTAGCGCTCGACCACGACGGCCGGGTGCTCCGTTCCTGGGGGAAGGGCCTCTTCGTGATGCCCCACGGAATCCGGGTCGGCCCCGACGGCAGCATCTGGACCACCGACGCCGCCACCTCACAGGTCCGGAAGTTCAGTCCCGACGGCCAGCTGCTGCTGACGATCGAGGTCGGCGGCCAGCCGTCACCCTGCCCCGCGAATTTCTGCAGCACCACGGATATCGGATTCGGCCCCAAGGGGCGGCTCTTCATCGCCGACGGGTACGCCAATGGCCGGGTCGTCGAATACACGGCGGACGGCCACAAGGTGAAGGAGTGGGGCAGCGGCGGGACCGGACCGGGGCAGATGCGGATCGTGCACTCGATCGTGGTGGGGCCCGAGGGCGTCATCTACGTGGCCGACCGGGAAAACGGCCGGATTCACCGCTTTGATCTCGACGGCAAGCTGCTCGGCACCTGGACCGGGTTCGGCAAGACGTTTTCTCTGGCGCTCGACGGCGACGCGATCTGGCTCACCAGCCAGCCTCGCGACCTGCCGAACCTGGTCCCCGGATGGCTCATCAAGGTCGACCGGGCCACGGGCCGGCTGCTCGGCGTGGTGCACTCGGAAGGCGGCCACGGGTTGGCCATCGACCCGAACGGCGACCTGCTGCTTGGGCCCGGCCCGGGCCTAGTCCCGGCGCGTTACCACAAGACACCCTGAACCGCTTCACCCTCGCTACACGCCGACCCGGAGATCCGATGAGCCAACCGGATGAGATGACCCGTCGTGATTTCGTGGCCGCGGCCGCGGCCACCGCGGCGCTGACCGTCGGCTGCCGCTCCGCCGCCCCGCCCCCGCCGGCCCTGACGGCCGCCGACCTGATCGAACTGTCGGCGGTGGACGCGGTGGGCGCAATGACCCGGGGCGAAGTGACGGCCGAACGGTACGCGGCGGCCTTGCTCGAGCGCTGCCGGGCGGGCCATTCGCTCAACGCGTTCATCACCCTCGAACCGGAGCGGGTGCTGGCGGCTGCCCGCGCCGCCGACACGCTCCGCTCCTCCGGCGCCACGTTAGGCGCCCTTCATGGACTTCCGATCCCGGTCAAGGACAGCGTCAATACCAAGGACCTGCCCACCACCGGCGGTACGCCCGCGCTCCGTCATTTCCAGCCCGCCGAGGACGCCCCGGTGGTGGCTCGGCTCCGGGAGGCCGGGGCCGGCGTGCTGGGCAAGACCAACCTTCACGAGATGTCGTTCGGCTGGACCAGTGACAACAAGGCGTTCGGCGCCGTGCGCAATCCGTACGATCCGACCCGGATCCCGGGCGGGAGCAGCGGCGGCACCGCCGCGGCGGTCGCGGCCCGGATGGCGCCGTTGGGCGTCGCGGAGGATACCCAGGGGTCGATCCGGGTTCCGGCCGCCATGTGCGGGCTGGCGGGGTTCCGCCCCACCACCGGCCGGTATCCGTCCACCGGGGTCATCCCGATCACGGCCCTGTTCGACCAGGTGGGGCCCCACGCGAGGACGGTGGCCGATCTGGTCCTGTTCGACCGGGTGGTGGCCCGCGACGACAGTCCGATGGCGCCGGCCAGCCTCAAGGGGTTGAAGCTCGCTGTCGTGCGCGAGTTCTATTTCGAGGGCGTGGATTCCGAGGTAGCGGCGCTGGCGGAACGGGCGCTGGCCAGGCTCACGGCCGCCGGGGTGATCGTCGTCGAGGCGACGATCCCGGACCTGGGCCGGCTCATCGACCTCGTGACGGGCCCGATCCAGAGCCACGACGCCTACTACACCGTGAAGCGGTATCTGGCCGATTTCCACACCGGAGTGACGATCGAGCAACTGGTGGCCCAGGCGAGCCCCGACATCCGGGCCGGGTTTCACGACTTCGTCATCCCCGGAAGCCCACACGCCATCTCGGACCTCACCTACCGGACCGCCGTCAAGACCCACCTGCCGGCGCTCCGGGACCGGTTCAAGCAGCTCTTCGCCAGCAGCGACGCCAGCGCCGTCGTGTTCCCCACCACCATGGTGGCGCCGGTGCCAATTGGCCAGGACACCACCGTGACGATCGGCGGCGTGACGATCCCGTTCGAACGGGCGATCAGCCGGAACATCAGCCCGGGAAGTACCGTCGGACTTCCGGGTCTGGTGCTGCCGGTGGGACTGACGGCGGGCGGCCTTCCGGTGACGATCGAACTGGACGGGCCGAGCGGCTCGGATCACCAGTTGCTGGCGATCGGGATCGAGGTGGAGAAGGCGCTCGGCCGGATCCCGCCGCCGCGGCTCGCTTGATCGGTCAGCAGCTACCTGCGGTGGCCAGGCCTGTCGGCCGGACCGGGGGCGCCACCGCCGGGCGGGCGGGAAAACGGGTGTTCGCGTCGTGCGCGGCGCGCTGGAGGAGCCGGATCGTCGCTTCGGGGAGGTTCAAGGGACTGGTCCCTGTAAACGCGACCGCCGGCAGCGTGCGCGGATCCCGTCCGGCGACTCGTTCGTAGATCTCGAGCGCCGCGAGGAACGTTCCGATCGGCGAGGGATGGAACTGGTCGGGCCCATAGAGCACCAACGACGGATCCTCACGCCACGCCGATCGCCACGCTTCTCCCGCCGGCAGGAAGATCCCGTCCACCGCCGCGGCCGCCTGCTGGAACGACTCCCGCACCTCGTCGAAGCCGCCCGGACTCGAGGCACTCGGCCAGACCATCATGAGGGCCGGCGCCGCGCCGACGGCCCGGATGCGCGCGTCGAACATCCGGGTCCAGAGAATCAGCGAGTCGCGGCAGATCCCGGGTGACGAGGTCGGGCCTTGTTGGAGGACCACGAATTGCCAGCCGCCCCGGTCGATCGCCGCGGCGGCGTGGGTGGCGCCGTTCAGGTGGTCGATCAGGGCCAGGTTGGGTCCGGTCTCGGAGTCGACCCTTACCGTGTCTCCGGCCGCGGTGGCGATCGACGCCACCGTGTTCGGGAGGTCGTTGGTGTAGGTGAGACTGTTGCCAATGAAGAGGACGTGGACGCCGCCCGAGGGCAAGGGCCCCGTGGTATTCGTGGCACAGCCGAGCAGCATGGCCGCGAGGGCGGTGAGGCCGCGAGGGCGGAACGTTCCAATCAGGATCAGCACGACGGAATGGGTCATCATATCCCTACGGGCGGTGTCCCGGCCCGGTTCCCCCGGTCGGTGCCATGGCCGACCATTCAATGACTGGGGAGCCGCCAACGGCGGTTCGTCGTGGCCGTGATTCGTCGGCTCGGTGTCCTGAGCGAGCTTACCGTGTGGCACCGCCGGCCACCGTGACGCCGGACCGATGCCTCGCCGAAAGCGATCGAGCAGCCGAGCCCCACCGTCGCGGCTGTTATCTTTTGGGCACCTTTTCGCGAGAGTTCAATGCGTGATCTGACAATGGTGCTCCTCCTCGTTGCTCTTGTTACCGGTTGTGAATCGGCGCCGAAGGCGGCTCCGGAGGGAGCGGCCCCTCCGGCCCCGGCGCCCACGGCTGCCCCAACCTCTGCCTCCGCGGCCCCTGCCGGCCCGGTTGAGAGTGCCACCTATGTCGGCGCGCTCAACGTGGATCTCAAGGCATCCACCCGGAGCCCTTCCGGCCTCGTCTACCGGGACCTCAAGGTAGGCACCGGCGCGGTGGTGGTCGCGGGCCAGAGCGTGGAGGCCAAGTACGCGGGCTGGCTTCCGAATGGCACCGAGTTCGATCATGGCAGCTACACCTTCGTCGCGGGAGCGGGGCGAGTGATTGCCGGGTGGGACGAGGGGGTGGTCGGGATGCGGGTAGGCGGGAAACGTCAATTGATCGTGCCGCCGGAGTTGGGATATGGCGCGGGGGGAAACGGGCCGATTCCACCGAACGCGGTGCTGGTGTTTGCGGTCGAGGTGGTGACGGCAAAGTAGGGGGTATTGGCGTCGCCCGGTCGGCGCTGTTCGCGGAATTCTGGTTATGCAGTTGCCGCAAAGAGTGCGATGGTGGGCCGTCACTCGCATCCTGGCGGCCTCCCGTGCAGTCTAAACCGAAACTGCTGCAGCTTCTGCAGCACAATCTGCGACTCCGTCATTACAGCCCCCGGACTGAGGGCGCCTATTCGGCCTGGGTTCGGCGCTATGTCCGCTTCCACGGCCTCCGTCACCCCGCCGACCTGGGCGAGGCGGAGATCAAGGCCTTCCTGACCCATCTGGCCGTGGACCAACAGATGGCGGCGTCGACGCTCAACCAGGCCATCGCCGCCATCGTCTTCCTTTACCGCGACGTTCTGGGCCGTTCCCCGGGAGATTTCGGGCCGATTCCCCGTCCCCGCAGCCCCACCCGCCTCCCGTCGGTGCTGACCCCGGAGGAAGTCCGGCAGGTCATCGCCAACCTGGCAGGCATGCCCCGGCTGATCGCCGTGGTGATCTACGGGAGCGGCCTTCGGCTCGCCGAATGCCTGTCGCTCCGGATCAAGGACCTCGATCTGGTGCGGGGTGAGATCCGTC
>JANXXJ010000207.1 GCA_025350665.1 Gemmatimonadota bacterium
GTCGTCGCGGTCTATCCCGACGGGACCACCGGCGTCTCGCCGTCGGTGGGCTACACTGTGCCAGCTCCTCCTCCGGCTCCGTCACCAGCACCGGCAATTAGCTCCATCTCGTCGCCCCGGGCCACCACCGGCTCGCTCAAAGGTCCCCCGGTGGCCCTGGCTCCCGGCTCAACCACCCGGAGCCCGCTGGCCACACCCACCGCCGTGACCAATGTGCAGGTCCAGGGCACCATCGCTTCCGCGGTGGTGTCCTGGCAGCCGGTTTCCGGGGCGTTGAGTTACAGCGTGAAGCGCGCGGCCCCGGCAGGCTTTGGCGGGGGGGCAGGCTATGGCACGCCCGGGAACTCCCCCGCCTCCGGGCTCCCCGCCACGACCTGGACCGACAACGGCTCGGGCGGAGTCGGCTTCCCCGCGCCTGGGGTGTACACCTATCAGGTCACTGCCGCGCTGCCCGGCGGGGCCAGTGTCACGGGCCAGACCACCTGGCGGCGGCCCGACCCGACTTGCGCCGCGCCCCCCGCCGGTCAGCCGATGCTGGCCGTCCTCGATGTCCAGGCATTGCCCCCCGCGCATTTCCACGCCATTGGACCATCGCCCAACGGCGGCGTCTTCACCTGGACGAACCCGGCGGGCGCCGCCGCCTACCGGATCGAACGCAGTACCCAGGGATCGGCCGTCTGGAGCCTGGTGGGAACGTCCTGCGGCTCAGCCCCGGAGGTCATGGACCCGGCTGCGCCCAACTACGGCATGTGGTTCTTCGATCGCTCCGGTGGGGTCGTGCCGAACACCGCCTACGTCTACCGCCTGACGACGATCGCCGCCAACGGCGAGATCGGCGTGAGCCTGATTCCCTGGAACGCTCCCAATACCCCGATCGTTCGTTGGCTCTCGGCGGCCGTCGCGGGCAACACCGTCACCTTGAAGTGGCGGTATGAACCCCCGTTGACCAACCCGCCCAACCTGCCGGCGCTGTATCGGGTCACCGCCCCCTACGGCTTGAGCCAGGGGAGCTGGGCCAGTTGCGCGGGCATCACGGGCTGCACGGTCGTGGTCAACGGCGTCCCCTCGGGCAGCCACAAGATCAGCGCAACGTCCGCCTGGAGCATGGGCTCGATGGGCATGAACGCGGCGGCGGCGGCCTTGCCGAGAAACGCGGTTTTCGCGAGGGTCAGCGCCGATACGGTCATCACTGTCCCCTGACGGATTGAAGCACGGCGACGGCTGGCCCGGGATGTCTGCCAACATTCCGGGCGCCGGATCACCTACTTCCCGTAGAGCGTCCGCAGCCCCCGCACCACCGACGTCCCCATCACATCCGTATGACTCATCCCCGGATGGTACTCCGTCACCAGCCTGAGCCCCGGATAGTGCCGCCCCCCGAGCATCCCCGACAAATGGCTCATCCCGCTCACGATCTTGCCGATCCCCTCGAGGAACCCGTCACCGGTCTCGAGCACGCCGGCGCCCATGTAGATCCCGACCGGCAGGTCCTTGTGGTCCTTCGCATAACGCTCTTCCTGGCGGAAGATGTCGCCGTCGCCGTAGGCCATCGCCGGGCTCGAGATGAGGTACTTCCGGAACGGGGAGTTTGGCTGGAAGATGGCCCACGACGCAAAGAACCCGCCGGCCGAAATCCCGAACAATCCGAGCTGGTTGGTGTCGATCGGGTACTTGGCGGCCACCAGCGGGACCAACTCTGACACGATGGCGTTGAGGAACTTGGGCGCGCCACCCGTACACCGGCCCGGTTCCGAGTGGAAGTCCTGGCAGTACTTCGTCACCCCTACGCCGAATGGATCCTTGCGATCCCAGTCCGGAGGCGAAAACTCGTAGATCCGTCGCCGAGTCCAGAGCTCCTCGCCATCGGCTGCCGCGGTGCCGATGCTGACGACGAACAGTGGATCAATTGCCCCGGCCAGGCTGCGAACCGCCTCGTTCACTCCGCCGAAGGCCCAGTCGCCGTCGGTCGTCACCAGGGCCGCGTACTTCTTGCCATCGCCGGGCTTGTACCCCGCCGGCAAACCGACGTTGACCGCGAACACAACGCCCATGGACGACGACTTGAACGTGAACGACTCAATGTCGTGGGTCGGCACCGGGCGCGGTTCGAGCTGTTGAGCCGCGATCCGATCGGCCGAGGTCGCGAGCAGGATGATCGAGGCCGCGAGGGCCCGGGTCGTGGTCAGCATGCAATGTCCATCCAATTCAGGTAGGTCCATCATGTGGGGTCCAGATCGTGGGGGATCCCGTCGTGGGCCACCCAGCGCTCAGCCGCGCTCTCACTCCGGTGCTTGCCGATATCGAAGCCGGGGCCCGAATCGATTCCCCGTTCTTCCGCGAAATACCGGCGGATCTCCGCCTCCCGGCCGCGGGTCCACCTGGCCTGGCCGGCCACCCAGAGGGTGTAGCGCTCGTGGCCGTCATCGCCGAATTCGAAGGCGCTGGCATGGACGACCGGCCCGTCGTGCGAGACCAACGCACCGAACGCCGAGGCCACCTGGGTCGCGGCCTCCGCCGGCTTCGCGATCCGCAAATGGGCCGCCACCTCGTTCAGGAGCGGACCCGTGAGCGGAACCAGCACCAGATCGCCGCTCAACCGGCACCAGACCAACCGGGGAAACCGGCCCTTCGAGGGCCGGAACACGGCCCGCTCACCGATCAGTCCCTCGAGTTCGAATCCCATCGCCGGTGGAAAGTCGGCCGGCCGCTGCGGTGGGTCAAGTGTTACAGCCTGAAACCATCCACCCGGTTCGTGCGTCAATCAGGGGGTACGGCAGCCGGAGTCCCAAACCGTGAACTGGCAGACCATCAAAACCAGGCTTCTGGAAGGCGGAGCCGCCGTGCGGCGGCGGGTCAGCCTGCGGCTGCTCGGTCGCCTGGCCGCCGGCACTGCCGCGCTTGGTTTCGTGGGGGTCACCATCGAGGCCGGATGGCGGGCCCATATCAGCCCGCCCCTTTCCCGGATGCCCACCGCCCTCTACACCCGCTCCGAACCCTGGGGCGGCGGTGACCGCCAGGCTCCGATCGTGATCGGGACCCCGGTCGGCATGGCGGACGAACGCCGAATTCCCGTGTCGATCGCCGCGGTTCCCGACCGGCTGATCGAAGCGGTCCTCGCGGTCGAGGATCAGCGCTTCTACGGCCACCACGGCCTCGATTTCAAACGAATCGGCGGCGCCCTCGTCGCCAACATCCGCGCCGGCGAAGTAAGCCAGGGCGGCAGCACGATTACCCAGCAGCTGGCCAAGAACCTCTTTCTCTCGGCGGAGCGCACCCCGCTCCGGAAGCTCCGCGAAGCCGCGATGGCCCTGGCGCTCGAGGCTCGCTACGACAAGGCCACGATTCTCGAAGCCTACCTGAACGAGGTCTACTTCGGGCAGGACGGACCTCGGCCGATCCACGGCGTCGGCGCCGCCGCGCGGTTCTACTTCGGACGGGACGTGAGCGATCTGGGCCTCTCCGAAGCCGCGCTGCTCGCGGGGATGATTCAGGCGCCCAATCATTTCAGTCCGGTGCGCCACGAGCGGATCGCGCGGCAGCGGCGGAATCTGGTTCTGGCGCTCATGGTGCAGCAGGATCGGATCGCCCGGAAATCGGCGGAGCAGGCCGGCCGAATCAGGATCGTCGGGCATCCGCGGCCCGAGCCGGGCCTCGACGCCCGCTATTTCCGCGACCTGGTCATGGCGACCCCGCAGGGGAAACTGCCGGCCCGCGGCGGCGCGATCTACACCACCCTCGACCCAGCCCTCCAGCGCTCGGCCGAACGCGCGGTCCGGACCGGGCTCGATCAGGGCCGGATCCGCGACGCCCAGGTGGCGCTCGTGGCCCTCGATCCCCGTACTGGTGACATACTCGCCATGGTCGGCGGCCGGGACTACGGTGCCTCGCAGTTCAACCGCGCGGTCGATGCCCGGCGCCAACCCGGGAGCGCGTTCAAGCCGCTGGTGGCCCTTGCCGCGTTCCATCGCGAGGGAGATCGGCCGCCGGCCTTTACGCTCGCCTCCCGCGTCGACGACGAACCGCTCCGGGTCGCCACCCACTCGGGTCCGTGGGAGCCGACCAACTACGATGGCGAGTATCACGGCGCCGTGACCGTGCGCCAGGCGATCGAACAATCCCTGAACGTGCCCTTCGCCCGGATTGGCCTCGCCATCGGCCCCGAGCGAATCGTCGCCACCGCGCGGCGACTCGGCATCACCAGCCCGCTCACGGCGGTGCCCAGCCTGGCGCTCGGCAGCTCCGAAGTGTCGCTGCTCGAACTGGTGCGGGCCTACGGAGTCTTCGCCACCGGCGGCGAGCTCGCCACCACTCGGGCCGTGCTGGGCCGGTCCACCCCGGGAGGCGAAGTCCTGACCGGCGGACCGCCCCAGGTGTCCCGCGTGGCCGATCCAGCCGAGGTCTATCTCGTTACCTCGGCGCTGCAGGGCGTGATCGAGCGGGGCACCGGCCGGGCCCTCGAAGCGAGCGGCCGGTTCGGGGCCATCGCCGGGAAGACCGGGACCTCGAACGACTGGCGCGACGCCTGGTTCGTGGCCTATTCGCCCTCGCTCGTAGTCGGGGTCTGGGTCGGCTATGACGGTGGCCGGAGTCTCGGCATGACGGGCGCCCAGGCGGCGCTTCCGGTCGTGGCGCGCTTCCTCAACGGTGCCGAGCCCGAAGATCGGTCGGAATCCTTCCCGGTGCCGGACGGCATCGAGACGGCGCGGGTCGGTGGCGGCTGGTCGGACTGCGGCGCCGAGGAGTTCTTCCTGGCCGGCACGGCCCCGGCCGGCGAGTGTGACGGCTACACCGACGAGCGATCCGACTCGGCCGACGAGGACGGTCAACCGGACGAACGCCGCCACGAGCTGAATCCGCGGCGGGCCGGGCGTTCGGCGCTCCGGTGGCTCGAGCGGCTCCTCGAGCGGGCGGTTGAAGATCGGCGCCGCCGCGCCCGGTAGCGACCGCTCGAACCTCGCTGGCGTTTGCCCGGGCGAACTGACTCCCCTGATCGAAATAGCCCGCCGTATCGGGTACCTTCCCTGACACCGCGAGTCGCCGCGACTCGCGGTGGGGCTCTGCTATGATCTCCGAAACGAGGGAAACGATGCGAGGCATGGGATTGGTCGTCTTGCTGGGAACGCTGGTTGCGCCGATGGCGTGGCCTCGCCTCCTGGCAGCACAGGCCCGACAGACGTCGGCGGATGAGTACACCCGGTACGAGTTGCTGGCTCCGGGCTCGACCCAGTTCAAGATCACTTACGACGTGACGGCCACCACCCCCGGGGCCGCGGCCTTCTACAACCCGATCCGGAAGGGCAGCGTCGCGACCGAGGAGTCGGTCTGGGATCCGACGACCGGTCGGCCACTCGTCTGGTCGGTCATGTCGGGCGCGGCGGCCCGCGCCGCCGGGTTCACGGATGCGGACACCGAGACCAACTACATCCGGGTGACCCTGCCTCGGCCGGTGCCGGCGAACGGCGAGATCCGGATCCGGATCGTCAAGACCTATGCCGATGCCAAGAGCTACGTCGCCGGCGCCGACACCGTCGCCTTCGTCCGTTCCCTGTCGATCAAGTACAACGCGGTGGTCTTGCCGGCCGGCTTCGAACTGGTTGGCGTCAATTATCCGTCGCAGGTTCTCACGGAAACGGATGGCCGCATCAAAGTGAGCTTCATGAATCCCGGGCCCGATCCGGTTTCCTACCTCGTGCGCGGCCGGAGGATCCCATGAGATCGGTGGTCATCACGAGCATCGCCATGGTTGCCGCCATGACGGCCCAGGCCAGGGCGCAGACGGGATCGCGGACGGATTCGCTGGCCGGCCGGCTCACCGAGCGGGCGGCCGAGACGCGGGAGATCGTCTATTTCCTGCAGCAGCCCGCGACCCACGCCTTCGATCTCTATCACGACTACACCGAGACCCGGCCGACTGCCAATCAATATCTCAACGTGGTCCGGGCGGGGAGCCGGGTTTCCAACCCGAGTGCCGTCGTGCTCGACACCGGTGCCCCGCTCGCGACCAGAATTCTCAAGGGGGCGGAGGTCACCCGGGCCGGGCTCACCATCGAGGAACCGCTCACGCCGGAAACCGAGGTCGTCGTGATCCCGTTCCCCGCGCCGCCGGCCGGGGGGTCGATTCGGCTGCGGATATCGGAGACCTACACTGATCCGGCGCGGTACCGGTTGGAGGGCGACGAGTTGATCTGGGATCGGGCCTTCGGGCGGGCCCGGAACGCCGTCGTGCTGCCGGCGGGATGGCGGCTCACCCAGGCGAGCATCCCGGCGGTGGTATCACTGACGGAGGACGGCCGAATCCGGCTCGATTTCACCAACCCGCGGCCGGACGAGATCAAGGTCCTGATCGTGGCGAGGCGGCGTTGAGCCTCGAGGGCGTGGTCGGTTTCGGCCTCGGCCTCCTGATCGGGCTCCTGGTGTTCGCGGTCTGGCGGCTGACCGCTATTCGAGAGATTCGTCGCGACGCGATCGCCCGGAGCGCGGCGGTGATCTCCGGCCGAGTGCACGAACAACTGGTCCCCCACTTGCCCGGGTTCGACTTCAACCCCAAGGACGCCCGGTTCCTGGGCTCGCCGGTGGATTTCATCGTCTTCGACGGCCTGGCGACGGGCGAGGTTACCCAGGTCGTGTTCCTCGAGATCAAGACGGGATCGGCGGGCTTAAGCGCCCGCGAAAAGGAAGTGCGCGAGGCGGTCCGGAACCGCCGGGTGGAATGGCGGGAACTGCGGGTCGAGCGTTAGGCTCTGGCGTGGCTGTTGGTCATGGCGGCCGCCTCGGCCGCTGGCGGGCGGACACCGACTTGATCACCAGCACCCGCTTGGCCGCAGGGTCGATGGTCGGCCGGGCCCGCCGCAACGCGTCCCTCATCAGCCCGCGGACCGCGGGAAGGTCCAGGGTGTGGGGGCCGTCGAGGACCATGTGTCGCACCGTGGTGCCCGACCCCTTGAGGATCCGGCCCGGGTCTGGCAGGGTGGCGCCTTTGAGGAAGAACAGGGTCACCCACCGAGGATAGACGGCGATCGAGAACGGCGCGTCACTGGTCCGGGCCGATGGGCCGAAGCCGATTACCAGGGCGTTGTAGTTGTCGTACACCATTTCCGTGGCGCCCGGAAGCCGTTTCCGCATCGCGGTGAGAATGGCGCGGGTCCGCCGGGCGATGTCAGGGGTGTAGCGGGCGAGGAATCCGCCCAGCTGGGCGGCCGGTCTGGCTGGAGGGGTGGCCATCAGCGCGTCTCCGCTATCGCGGCTCGAACGCCGCGGAGTCCGTCACCACGCTCGCGGCCCAGCGGCGAATGTCGGCTTCATAGGCCGCGGGGTCGGCGGTCGCGACGTCGGCCACGGTTGTCGACCACGGAATCCCCGACACACCCTCGAGCTTTGGTCCCCGGGAGATGCTCCCGTTTCGCTTCGTTCCCAGGCGTTCCCGCATCAGCCGGAGGAATACGGCGCCCGTCAGGTCCTCGCGGACGCACCGGCCCAGGATGTCGCGGGCGTCGAGCCAGGCGGCCTTCGCATACTGGTTGTGCTGAAGGGCGTAGCACATGACTGACAGGTGGTGCACGGCGCCGAAGGTGGCTGGATGGAGATACTCGAGTGTGAGGCATGCCCCGAAGCGCTCGCGGCACGTTTCCGGCTCGGCCAGTCGGGCGCCGCAGTCGGGACACCGGATCATGGGACCGGTCAGGCGAGCGCCTTGCGGTAGGTGACGATCTCGGCCTCGTAGCCGAGGTGCTCGTAGACCGCCCGGGCGTGGGCGTTGCCGACGAAGGCACTGAGTGTGAGATGACCGTACCCACGGTTCCTGGCCCACGCCTCCGCCGCTTCCAGCAAGGTTCGGCCCACGCCACGACCCTGTGCGGTCACGCTGACCACCAGGACCTCGACATGGGCGCCGGGCCGGCCGTTGAAGTAATCCTGCCGGGTGGTGACGAAGAGACACCCGGCCGGCAGGCCTTCACCAGTCTCGGCGACGAGGATTGTCGCATCGGGGGTCGGGTGATCGGCGGCGGTAATCATCTGGCGGCGGTCCGCCGCGGCGATCTGCTCGGCTGTCCGCCAGGCCGGGATCGGAAAATCGGCCAGACGTTCGGTCATGGCCATGAGAAAGGCACGATCGCCGGAGACGGCAGGTCGAAGCGTCAGCATTCTGGGAAGCTCGGGGATTCGGGGGCGGCGCAATCGAACCGCCAATTCTAACTCGGGGACCGGCATCCCGCATGGCCCGGGCCCGGCTCAGGTGCTCGGTCAATCTGGTTCCAGCGGCCCGGCTCAGGGTGCCTGGTCCAGGCCGGCGGGGAGCCGGCGGCTTACCAATGGAGCCCGGCCATTGTACCATCAATGCCCCGTCCGGAATATCCGGGGCCCGGACGGGTGTCGTTTCCCGGGACGATCGACCGCACCATGACAAACTTCTCGCTCCGCGGCACCCCTTGGGCGGCGGTGGCCCTGACCCTGGCCGCCTGCGGCGGGGCGGCTGCCCCGTCGGCCACCCCCATGCCCGTGCTGCCCGCTCCGACTCCGGTTGTGGTCAGTTCGAGCCCGGAATCCATCGCCAAGGCCCAGGCGGACAGCGTCCGGCTTCCCTGGGTCGAAGCCGACGCCAGCTTCATGTCGGGGATGGTGAGTCACCACGCCCAGGCCATCGTGATGGCCCGAATGGCCCCCTCGCACGGCGCGAGCCGGAGCCTGCTGACGCTCGCCGGCCGGGTGATCAACGCCCAGACCGACGAGATCGTCATCATGCAGCAGTGGCTCTCCGACCGCCGTCGCCCGATTCCCGCTGCCAATCCCCGCGGGATGAAGATGGTGATGAACGGCACCGAGCATGAGATGCTGATGCCCGGGATGCTGACGGAAGCGCAGATGACGGAACTTGATCGGGCCCGGGGGCCTGATTTCGACCGGCTCTTCGTCACCTTCATGATCCAGCACCACAAGGGCGCCGTGTCGATGGTCAAAGAGTTGTTCGCGAGCTATGGCGCCACCCAGGACGAAGTGGTGTTCAAGTTCGCCAACGACGTCCAGGTCGACCAGAGCACCGAGATTGCCCGGATGGAGCGAATGCTCGCCGGGATGGCCCAGGCGAAACCCGCGCCGTGATTGGCCCGTTATCCCTGTCGGGAACCCCCCACTCAAGCCCCAACCGAGGATCTGTCATGGTATCTGTGCTTCCGGCCCGCCGCTGGGCCTCCTTGTCGCTGGTCGCCGGGCTGGCGACTCTCGCGGGCTGCGCCGGTTCGACCGGCTCCAGCTCGAGCGGCCCCTCGCCGCTGGCCGCGCTTTCGGCGCCGAGTCCCGATCCCCGGATCGGCCTCAAGGCCGGCAAGTTCGACGCCGGCGAAGCCGCCTGGAACCTCCGGGTCCTCTCCAAGACCAAGCCGTCCGAGAAGTTCATGGGGATCACCAATTCGGACCTCGCCTTCAGTGGCCACTACGCGATTCAGGGGAGCTACAGCGGCTACCAGGTGTGGGACATCAGCAACCCGTCGGCGGTGACGCTCAAAACCGCCTACTACTGCCCGGCCTCCCAGAGCGACGTCTCGTCCTACAAGAATCTGCTGTTCGTGTCGGGTGAAGGCACCTCGGCCCGGCTCGACTGCGGTGCCCAGGGTGTGAAGGATCCGGTCAGCAAGGACCGGCTCCGCGGCATCCGGATCTTCGACATCACCGACATCGCCAATCCGAAGAACGTCGCCAACGTCCAGACCTGCCGCGGCTCGCACACCCACACGGTGCTGGTCGATCCGAAGGACACGGACAATGTCTACGTCTACGTCTCGGGCTCGTCGGGTGTCCGGCCGGCCGAGGAACTCGCGGGCTGCGTGAACGCCGCGCCGGACAAGGATCCGAATTCGTCGCTCTTCCGGATCGAGGTCATCAAGGTGCCGCTGGCTCATCCCGAGCAGGCAGCCATCGTGTCGTCGCCCCGGATCTTCAACGATCTCGTGGCGCCGCTCCACCACGGCCTGGCTCCGGACGACAAGAAGGAGATCGAGGAAGCCAAGGCCAAGGGGGCTTTCATCGCCGATATCGGCGGCCAACAGATGGTGCTCCCCGCGGGCTTCGCCACCATGCTGCTCGACAGCGTGGTGAAGGCCCGGAGCGGCACCGGCGCCCCGACCGGCGCGGACAGCGCGGCCCTGCGCGCCGGCCTGCCGGCCATGATCGCCAAGATGATGGGTTCGGCCCCGGGCAACGCCAATGGTCCCAAGCCCGGCCCGACCCAGTGCCATGACATTACCGTCTATCCGGGCATCGGTTACGCCGGCGGTGCCTGCGAAGGGTATGGCCTCCTCATCGACATCCACGACCCGGTCAACCCGAAGCGGATCGGCGCCGTCTCCGACACCAACTTCTCCTACTGGCACTCGGCCACGTTCAACAACGACGGGACCAAGATCCTGTTCTCCGACGAGTGGGGCGGCGGCGGTGGGGCCAAGTGCCGTGCCTCGGATCCGAAGGAGTGGGGCGCCGACGCCATCTTCACCTTGACCAACCAGAAGATGGAGTTCAAGAGTTACTACAAGCTCCCGGCTCCGCAGACCCCGCAGGAAAACTGCGTGGCCCACAACGGCTCGCTGATTCCGATTCCCGGCCGAGACGTGATGGTGCAGGCCTGGTATCAGGGCGGCATCTCGGTGTTCGACTGGACCGACGCGTCGCACCCGAAGGAGATCGCTTTCCACGACCGGGGCCCGGTTGACGCGGCCCGGATGGGGAACGGCGGTTCCTGGTCAGTGTACTGGTACAACGGCGTGATCGTGAGCTCCGAGATCAGCCGCGGCCTCGACGTCTTCGAATTGACCCCGAGCTTGGCGATTTCGCAGAACGAAATCGACGCGGCGAAGTCGGTCAAACTCGACTACCTGAACGCCCAGGGTCAGCCCAAGTTCGTCTGGCCGGCCACGTTCGCGCTGGCGCGGGCGTACGTCGACCAGCTTGAACGTTCGAAGGGCCTGGGTGGTGGCAAGGTCGCCTCGACCCGGATGGCGCTGGCGGATGCCGAACGGGCGTCCGGCGCGGCGCGGCGCGATGCCCTCGCCAAGCTGGCCGGTCAGCTCGATGGCGACGCCAAGGGTGCCGACGCCTCCAAGGTGAAGATGCTGGCTGGCGCCGTTCGCGGTCTGGCGAGCGCCAACTAGTTCGACTCGAATGAACGATGAACGCCGGCGGGGCTGTTTGCCCCGCCGGCGTTCGTCCTTTCGACCAGTGCCCGCTACGGTTGTTCGACCAGTGCCTTGAGGTTGGCGAGGCCGGCCTCGAAATCCTTCCCGACCATCTTGTCCATGTTCATGACCAACCCCATCGCCTTGGCCATGAAGTTGTTCTTGCCCTCCATCGCCCAGTTGACCGTGGTCGAGCCGCCCGCGCTCGTGAGCGTGAACCGGATCGTGTTGTGGGCCTCGAAGGGTTTGCTGAAGTCGAGCTTGATGACGGCACCGTGCGGGGGTGTCGCCTCGAGGATCTCCATCCTCCCGGCGCCCACCTTCGGGCCTTCCCATCCGTAAGAGGCTCCAACTCCGCTTGTCGCGCCGCTGTGGGTCCGCTGCATGGCCGGGTCCATCTTCTCCCACGGCGACCACGCGGCCCAGGCCCGAAAATCATTGAGGTGGGCAAAGATCTGATCCGCCGGCACCTTGATGGTCGTCTGTCGCTCGAGGCGGAAGGTGTCCGGGCGGGTGGCGGCAAAGAGCAGCAACCCCACGACGATGGCCACGAGAATGAGCAGGATATTCACGAGCATGGGAACTCCGGATTTGGGGAGCGAGTTGGGGTCAGTGCCAGCGGCCGGCGGAACGATACGAGCCGCAGCTTCGGGGATCGGCCGCGGCATGGCTCCCCGGGGTCACGGTCTCGTCCACCCGGGCCGTATCGGTCGCGGTCCGGGCTCCGTGATAGAGGGCCAGACACTGGCGCACGCCCGGGCTGGTGTAACTCCGGAACAGGAACCATGCGGCGACCGCAATCAACACGCCGGCGACCGCCAGCACGCGAACCGGCGGTGCAGGGTTTTCAGTCGGACTCATGAAGAAGAACTTACTACGAATCGGGCGGGTTCGGAGCGGGGGATGGTGCCGCCCCGGGCCTGGGCCGGGGCAGCGGTACTGAGGTCGTTCAGGCCGATCGGCGGCGGGGTACGGCCCGGACAATCACGGGAGCCACGGCGACCATGGCGGCGAACACTTCGGTGTCGAGCCACTCGGCCAGCAACCGGTCCCGCTCGAGCGCCTCCTGGCCGACGATCTGCGCCATGACAGCGTGACGGTGGCCCGCCCGCATCAGGTACCACATGGCCGGCGCGGCGCTCAGGTTCTTGGCCAGGTTCGCCTCGACGCCTTCATACGATACGAAATGGAACTCTTTGCCGCGGTGGAGAATCCGGCACTGGTCTGTTTTGTAGTTGCTCATGGCCTGCTCCGCACAACAAGGGAGTGACGTGCTCGAGCCCCTTTACGCTTCGGCTTCCGTTACTTCGGGCGGCTCCGCACCGTCGATCGGCTCCGTCGAGTCCGCCGGGTCGCCCGAACCGCGCTCGGCGCGCCGCTGGCGTTTTTCTTCGCGTTTCTTGACTTTCGCCAGTTCTTTCTGGCGCTTTTCGAAGCCGTAGTTCCGCTTGGGCAAATGCGTCTCGAGGTACGGGGAGGGACCGGCGCGATGACGACTACGCCGGGCGGAAGGTAACGGGTTGAGGGGGTTCCTGCTCGAAATCGCGTCGTTCAGACGGGCCCGTATCTCAGCGGACCAGCCATGCCGCCCACCCAAGGCACCCAGCGGCGAGGGCCGAAAAGATCGCGGTGATCGGCGCAAAGTAGAGCCAGCTCAATACCAGTCCCACGACCTGGAGCAGGCAGAGCGCCCACCCCATCAGGCCGATCGCCTGCGGATCGGTCTGGGCCAGACTGGCGAAGTGGGACGCCAAGGCGGCCGAGAACAGCAGATAGGCGGTGATGTAGATTCCGAAACCCCGATAGAAACCACCCCACGAATACGACCGGCTGCCCAGTGGAAACCGGACGGTATCCATCGTGTCCTTGACGGAACGGCCCTCGGCGGTCGCCGGCGTGAAGCGGAGGAATCCCAGGGTGTGCCCGGCTGCGAACAGAATCAGAATGGCGCTGGCGATGTGGTAGAGCGTGGCAGGAGTCACGGCGAACTCGCGTTGGCGTCTCGGCAAATGTGACGCCCGGTCGGGGCTTTGGCAAACCGGACGCCGAGTCGCGGCGGGCCCCGCGGAATCAGGCGGCGGCTGGATCCAGCGTGAGGCTCACGAGGTCGACGCGGTAACTGGTGGCCGCGGTGCGCAGCCAGGTCGACAGGTGCTCGAGGTTGGGAAGGGACTGGATCTGATGATGGGTGAGGCCCTCGACCCGCCAGGCCTCGGGGCCGACGGTTTCAGAGTGGCTCACCCGGGTCGTCACGCAGGCCCGGCGCCGGCGGAGATATCCCGCCACCCGATCGGCCCGCGATTCGGTCGGACAGGAGAAGGTGAAGGTGACGTGCTGGGGGTTGGCTTCCTGGCGGCCGGCGCGGACGGTCTGCCACAGTCGCAGGGCTCCACTGAGGGAGCCTAACGAGCGGGGGTCGTGGTACTCATTGTCCGGCGATCGGCGCATGGGCACAACCTAGCCGCGGTGGCTCGATTTACCTAACGGTACCGCTGGTCAGAGGATGTAGCCGGCATCGACCGGCAGCTCGACGCCGGTGATGTGTTCCGCGCCAGGTCCCGCCAGAAAACAGACCGCCTGGGCCACGGCGTCGGGGTCGATGAACCGGCCGCCGCCCGCGCCGGCCATCGACGCGTAGGCGGCCTCCTCGGTGCCCAGGTTGCGGACCAAGTTTTGGAAGAACGGCGTCGAGCTCCACATTGGGGTTTTCACGCCGGCGGGGCTGACCAGATTGATCCGGATCTTGAGGCCGGCGTCCCGGCACTCCTTCGCCGCGGCCCGGACCAGCATCGCGAGTCCCGCCTTGCTGGCGGAATAGGCGGCGGCCCCGGCGGCCGCCCGGATTCCCGAGGCCGAACCGATGTGGGTGATCGCGCCGCCCGTGGTCTTCATGGCCCGAATCGCGTGCTTGGTGCCGAGAAACGCCCCATCGAGGTTGGTCGACAACACCAGCCGCCACTCTTCGATCGTGGTCTCCGTGATCGGGCTCCCCGCCGCGACGCCCACGCAGTTGACCAGCAGGTCGAGCCGGCCGTGGGCGCTCACGATCCCGTCGACCACCCTGAGCCAGGACGATTCGTCCCGGACGTCGAGCCCGACGGCCCGGTGAGCATCACCGGTTGCCGTCCGTGCCCCGGACTCGTTCAGGTCGGCGCCGATGACCGTGGCGCCGGCCGCGGTGAGCCGGGCGGCTACGGCCGCTCCGATGCCCGACGCCGCGCCCGTCACCAGCGCGATCCTGCCGGCCCAGTCGGTCATCGGGGCGACTCCATCGTTCGGGTCACAAGGATTCGTAGGCGCAGCCGTGCTCCTGCGTCAGCCCGATCAGCATGGTGTGCGCCGGCACGAGGATCACGCCGGGATTGAGGCCGGCCTTGAGGGTTTCGTAGACCTCGGCGTCCGGCGCCTTGACCGCGGCCGCGATTCGGCTGGCCACTCCGTGAAGAGCATTGTTGCACTGCCAGAAGATGACGCCCCGGCTCTGGAGCGGGCGGACCCTGGCGGCCTGCTCCCGCGGATTGGCCCCGCCGTCGACGAAGATGTTCCGGAGGGCCGCCTTGCCGGTCGCCGGGTCGGTGACTTTCCAGAGTTCGCCGATCGGGTACCTCGTGTACATCGCGTCGGTGGCGTTGACCGGGAACGCATGCCCGCCGATGCCGACGACCGCATTCACGTCCGGGTGCCGGAGGCCGTAGACCTCCTCGTGGGCGTTGAGCCAGTTCGACACGACGAGCAGGCCGATGTCCAGGTCGGAAAAATCAAACACCTGTTTGTGTTTGCCCGTCAGGCGGTCGAGCCAGGACATGTCCCAGCCCCGGGCCTTCGGCTCCGCCGCCGCGGCCGAGGTGTCGAGGGTCAGCAGTCCGGCCAGCGCGCCAACGGTTCCCACGAATCCGCGGCGGTTCGAATGCAGTCTCATGGTCCTGGCTCCTGAGGTGTTGTGATTCCCCGGCGCTTTTGCGCAAAGGCCCTGATTCGTTCGATTGGATCACCGGCTTCGAGGCAGTACATCTGGTTCCGATCCTCGATGGCGATCTGGTCCTCGAGGCCGAGGCCTGACTCCGCCGCGTTGATCAGATCCTTGGTCAGCCGCAACCCGTTTGATCCGGTCGCCAGCAGGTCGTCCACCATCGCCTGGCCGGCCCGCGTCAGTTCCGCCTCTGGTACGACCGCGCTGACGAGACCGATCCGGAGGGCCCGGTCGGCGGGACAGCGACGCCCCGTCATCAGAAGCTCCCGAGCCACCGATGATCCAACGATTCGCGGCAGGTGGTACGAGCTGCCGCAATCGCCCCCGCTGAAGCCCAGGGTAATGAAGGCCGCGGAAAATACCGCCGACTCCGACGCGATCCGGATGTCGGCGGCCAGGGCCAGCGAGAAGCCGAGCCCGGCGGCGTGCCCGTTCACCAGGGCCACGATTGGCTGGGGCGCGCGGCGGAGCTTGACCGCCAGCTGGCTCCAGCGCCGTTGCCACGCCAGCCGCCGATGGGCCAGCCCGGGGGAACCGGGCGGTTCGACCTCCAGATCGGCCTTGAGGTCGAGGCCCGAACAGAACCCCTGGCCGGCCCCACCCAGCACGAGGACCCGGACTTCCGTGTCCTCGGCCACCCAATCGAGGTAATGGTGGAGTTCCTCCCGCATCAGTGCGTCGACCGCGTTCCGCCGTTCGGGGCGGTTCAGGGTCACCCATTCGGCGGCCCCGCGGCGCTCGACCAGCAATGTCTGGTAGGTCATGGTCGAGGGATCATAGCCCGGGCTGGCCGCTCCGCAACGGCCGCCAGGGCCCGGAACCAGCCGGTCATTGTGCTTTTCGGGGGATGGGGCTATACTAATGGCACGGTCGAAGCGCCTTCGTGCGTGAAAAAGTTCCGAGTGACGTCAAGGGCCCACGGAAACGCGGGCCCTTTTTCATTGCGACGACCGTGCACGGCGGTGGAGCGAAGCTCCGCGCCGCGGGAACGACCCCTCCCGTGAGGGCATTGTCGCGGGAAAGACGGTTGGCAGCAACGGCTTGAAACCGGCGGCCGACCCAGGTGTAAGGGAGCAGGGAACATGGCGCGTACTACTGGAACGGTGAAGTGGTTTAACGACTCGAAGGGCTTCGGATTCATCACCCCCGAGGACGGCACGAAGGATTGCTTCGTCCATCATTCGGCCATCATGGCCGAGGGCTTCAAGTCGCTCGCCGAGGGCGAGCGGGTCGAGTTCGACGTGGTCCAGGGCGCCAAGGGCCCGGCCGCCGAGCGAGTCAGCAAGATCGCCGCTGCCTGAGGCAGCCCCCTTACGGGGATGACGCAGCCAGCCTGACTTCGGTCAGGCTGGCTGTTTCTTTTCCGCCAGCCTATAGGCCCCGCCTCAGGACCAGGCGGCCGCCAGCCGCCGCCCGAGATACAGGCCGACGCCCGTGCCGATCGTGCTCACCACGAATGCGGTGAAGAAGCCGAAGGGCGATCCGACCCACCAGCCTAACGCCCCGCCGGCCGTGGCGCCGACCCCGCCCAGCAGCTTGTTCATCTAGAGCCGCGGCTTCGTCGTTCTCGGGGCCTTGCCGCAGTTGGCCGGCCAATCGGCGGGCCAGGTACCGGGCGATTTGTCCCGCGCGATGAACTCCGGGTCCTCCGAGGCGAGATAGATCATCATCGCCGCCAGCGTCGCGTTGTGCTTGAGGTCGTCGAAGACGACCTTGTCGAAGGTGTCGCGGCCGGTATGCCAGGTGTAGGTGCCGTAGTTCCACGGCACCGCGCCCATGCCGAAGGCTGGAGTGCCGTAGCACGCGAAGACCGCGCCGTCGGTGCCGCCCGGATTGCCGGTGGGGACGTCATTGAAACTCCACGATACGACATTGGCGCTGAGACTGTCGGTGTAGAACGACGGCAGCTTGCCGTACCAGGCCTTGAGGTGCATCCCCATCGCGGACAGACCGGCGCCGTTCAGCACTTGGACCCGGCCGGTGCCGTTGTCCTGGTTGAAGAGCGCCTGGAGGCCCTTCATCACCTCGGGATGATCCTCGGTGAAAGCCCGCGATCCGTTGAGCCCCTGTTCCTCGCTCGCCCAGTGGCCCACCATGATGGTGCGCTTCGGCCTCGGATAGGCCAGCTTGAGGATCCGCATCGCTTCCATCGCCATCATGGTGCCGGTGCCGTTGTCGGTGGCGCCCGACCCGCCGTCCCAGGAGTCGAAGTGGGCCGACAGCATGACGTATTCGTCGGGCTTCTCAACGCCCCGAATGACGCCGATGGTGTTGAACGCCGGCTTTTCCCCCAACAGCTCGGCATCGAGGCGGAACTCGAGCATCGGCTTTTGCCGGTTTTCGGCCAGCCGGTAGACCAGGCTGTAGTCCTCGCAGCTCAACGTGACCGCCGGCGCGACGGTGTTGTAGGTCTCGAAGATTTCGGTCACGCCCCAGCCGCCCGATCCCTGACCGGACCGGAGCGCCTCGTTGGCCGCGGCCATGCTCGCGGCCGGACCGCCGCCCTTGGCTGAGGCCGGTCCCGCCGGTCCATTGGCGCGCGGTCCCCCCGGACCAGCCGGTCCGCCACGTCCGCCGGCGCTGCCGAACGGATTGGGGAAGCCGCTCAGTTTGGTGCGCGACGACACCACCCCGGCTACGCCGGCCCGCTCGAGCCTGGTACCCAGCGATCCGGTGCCCAGGGCCAGGCTGTACCCCGTGCCTCGGTAGAGCCTGGTGCTGTCGGGACGTCCGTCGGCACCGGTCATGACGGCCCAGTCCTGCTGCATGAGCGCAACCGCCGTATCCATCCGGGCCTTCGACTCCGGCGTGGCCCACTTGATCCAGTCTTCCGAGGGCCGGCAGGTGGGCCAGGCCGGCGACACCAGCACGATTTTGCCTCTGGCCTCAGGCAGCCAGTTCACGAATGCGGTGGTGTCCGGGAATTTGGGCAACACGATCGCCTCGGCCCGAATCGCCCGGCCCTGGGTGCCCGGGCTCCATGCCAGCATCGTCCCCTCGAGGGAGCGAACTCTGGGGGCTACGAGATCGATATGGCTGGCGCCCCGGCGCCAGCCGCGCCAGGTGCCGTAGGCCTCCCGCCGGGCTTCGATGTCCCATCTCCGATAGGTCTGCTGAATCCAGTCGCTCGCGGCCGTGAAGCCCGGGCTCGCGGTGAGGCGCGGGCCGATCGAGTCGAACAGGACCTGGGAGAGTTTCTGGACCTGCGAGCTGTCCATCCCCAGCCGCCAGATCCGCATCAGCGTCTGGTCATCGTTAGGAAACGCCGGGGTCCGCTGGGCCGCGGCCGGAACGGCGGCCCCGGCGGCGAACAGGACGGCGAGGGCGACGCGGCGGATCGGGTGCATCATCGGGGAGCTCCGAAGTTCAGGATACCAGCGGTCGATAGAGATCGGTGCGCCAGGTCGCCGCGTTCGCGCCGGATTCCGGTCCCACCGTGTAGATCTCCCAGAGCGCGCCCGTCTTCCGATGGCCGGCTGCGTCGCTCCATCGGTCGAACTCACCCCAGGCCTCGGGCAGTCCCTCGTAGGGACCGTGGTACACCGTGTGGGCCGCGGTGACCGCGGGAAGGCTGCCGTTCGTGACCCGGCCCGCTGGTGTCACCGGTTTCTCCACCGGGACGCCGATCTCGAAATCGAACACCGCTGGGTCCATCCGGAAGTGATACGTGAACCAAGGGCCCTTCATGGCGACGCCCTGCGCGGTGACGGTGGCGAGCAGTTCCTTGATGCCGGGACCCATCACTTCCCGGATCTGCTCTCGGAGAACCGTCACGCGGATGACGGCCGTCCGGGCCGGCTCGGTGCGGATGACGTTCGGGGTATCGATCACGAATCCTCGGGGAGAGCGTTACGTGAAAGATATCGCCTCGGCCGATCGGATGGGTCCTAGGGCGCCGGGGAGTCGCGGCCGGCCGGGCCGATGAGGTACTCGCTTTGGACGAGGCCGCTGGCGAACGATCGGGTTCGAACGTGCTGGAGCCGAATGTCCTCGGCCAGGCTGCCGAACAGACTGATCCCCTCGCCGATCAGGACGGGGACGTGGGTGACGATGAGCCGCTGGATCAGGCCCGCGCGCAGGAACCGCTGAATCGTTTTGCCGCCATCGATATAGAGATGACGAAAGCCCCGCTCGCCCAACCGCGCCACGATCTCGGACGGCTCCCCCGCGAGGAACTCCACCGTCGCGCCGGCCGGAACCGGGCGCGGCCCCGGGCGGGTGGTGAGAACGAACACCGGCTTGGGGCCATAAGGCCACGCGTCGAAGGTCAGGACCTTGTCGAAGGTGTTCCGCCCGATGACCAGGGCGTCGACCGTGGCCATGAATGCCTCGTACCCATGTTCTTCCCCACCGCCCTCCGGGAGGAAGTCCAGGTCGTGATTGCCCCGGGCGATGAACCCATCGACGCTGGTTCCCACGAAGACGGACGCCATGATCGGCGGGTTGGCGGTCCCGCGGGGCGGATCAGAGGCGGGCAAGGATCACCAGCAGTGCCGCGGGATTCTCGACCTGGGCGTTGTGCCCCAGTCCGGCGAGGATGACGGGATCGGGGACCAGCCGGCGGAGCGAACCTTCGGAACACATCGGGTCTCGCTCGCCCGCCGCGAGGACCACCGTTCCTTGCGCGGCCTGCACCAGGGCGGTCATGTCGGGAGCGCCCACGGCAAACGCCGCCGGGTCGAACGCGAGGGTCCAGCCGGCCTCGGCCTGCACCAGCGCGGCGGTCCCGATCTGGTCGGGCCCCACCAGACCGGTGAGGCCCGCCACCTTGAGATATCGCTCCGCCGCTTCGGTCCGGGTCGAATACACCGGGTTGCTGCGGCTCGCGAGCGAGCGGGCCCGGGCCAGGTCGTCGTCCGTCCACTCGACCTTGATCCCGAGTCCCAGAACCGCGGCCGGCTCGACGCCGAACGTTCCGCTTGCCAGCGAGAGCGCGACCACGCCGCCGAGCGAATGCCCGATGACCACCAGGCGGCCGGTGGCGGGAACGGCGCCCGCCACGGCGCGGGCCAGGGCGCCGAACGAATAGGCCGGGAGCGGTGCCGAGCCGCCGTGCCCCGGCAGATCCGGGGTGATCCATCGGCCCGGCCACCGTCCCGGCAACAGCTCGTGCAGGCCCTGCCACACATCCCCCGTGGCGCCGAGGCCGTGGATGAGCAGGAGCACGGGGTCGCCGTCTCCGCCCCGCTGGATGCGCAAGGACCCGCTCACCCGCCGGGCCCCGTTAGGCAGGACCAGGTGATCGGCAATCGCTTGACGCCGCGTTGGAAATTCGAACGGAGGAAGGCTGGCCGGCCGTCGCAGGCGAGGCGGCCCATCCGGGCCAGGACCTCCGCGAACAACGCCCGCATCTGGACCCGGGCGAGCTGCGCCCCGAGACAGAAATGCGGGCCATAGCCGAACGCGAGATGCGGGTTCGGCTGTCGGCGGAGGTCGAGCCGGTCGGGATCGGCGAACACGGTCTCATCCCGATTGGCGGAGGTGAATGACACCACGACCTTCTGTCCGGCCCGGATCGCGGCCTCGCCCAGGCGCAGGTCCGCCGTGGCTGTTCGCCGGAACGTCATGACCGGAGTCCACCAGCGCAGTAACTCTTCGATGGCGCTCGGCATGAGCGTCGGATCGGCCCGGAGGTCGTCCTGCGCCGCCGGATGCTCGAGCAATCCGATGCAGGCGCCCGGGATTCCGTTTCTGAGGGTTTCATTCCCCGCCACGGCGAAGAGCCAGAACAGGTTCTCGAATTCCTCGATCGACAATCGCCCGCCGTCATCGTCCACCTCGGCCAGCAGAACGGACATGATGTCCTGGCCCGGCCGCCGGCGCTTTTCCTCAGCGAGGAGATGGGCGTAGGCGTACAGATCGGGCATCCCCTCGCGGGTCCGCGGGTCGGGCATCGCGCCGTCCGCCGCCGCGGTCGGCCGGAGCTTGAGCGCCTCGCGCGCCAGGCCGGACCCCGTGGTCAGGTCAAACGCCGCCGACGAGGCGTAGTCGGGGTCCTGGTACCCGATCACCCGGTTCGACCAGTCGAACAGCAGCATCCGGTCTTCGGCCGGCACCCCCAGGATCTCAGCCAGCGTCAAGAGCGGCAGGTCGGCCGCCACGTCCCTGGCGAAGTCACACCGGCCGCTCGAGGCGCCGGCCGTCACCCGGTCGACGATCGCGGCCGCATGGCCCTGAATCCGGACTTCGAGCTGGGCGACCGCCCGGGGTGTAAACGACCGGGTCAGCAACCGCCGGAGCCTGGTGTGTTCGGGCGGGTCCATGTTGAGCATCATCCGCCGGACATAGCGCAGGGCCTCGGGGGTCGCGGGATCGCGGGTCTGCGTCCCGCCTAACCACGAAGAGAAGATCTCCGGCCGGTTCATCACCGACTGCACATCGGTATGCCGGAGGACCAGCCAGAACCCCGGCCCGGCGGGAGAATTTGCGGTGCCGGGCTCTTCCACCCAGACGACCGGCTGCTCGCGGCGAAGCCGGGCCAGCATCTCGAAGGGAACGCCGGCGACGTAGGTCGACGGGTCGAACAGCTGTTCAATCATGCGCCGGCCGGCCGGGAGCGGAATGCTTCACTGCTCCCGGTCGGACATCCGGATCGGAGCGGACACCGGGAACACAGCGGGGCGGTTCGCCGGCACAGGTCCTGTCCGTGCTGCCGCAGCAACTGGTAGGCTTCGCCGCACGCGGCCATGGTCTTCGGTACCTGGGATTCGAGTGCCGCCTGGGCCCGGCGATAGGAGCCCCGGTAGTCCCTCGCCTCGGTGGCGAAGCCCAGGCGTTGTACCACCCGGAGCCCGTTCGAGTCGAGCGGGATCAGTCGCGCGGCCTTGGCAAACACCAGAATCTTGTCGGCCCCGGGCTCGCCGATCATCGGGAACTTCGCGAGGACGCGCCGGGCCTCGGAGATCGGCAACTGAAGCGCGGCGCGGAGGCCCCCCGGTCCCTGCTTCTGCGCCAGTTCCGCCGAACGCCGAAGCCGGTCGGCCCGCTCGGGCGCAGCGATCGAGCCGCCGAGCCGGGTGATCGCGAGCAGTGCGGCCGGCGGGGCGTCGAGGATGGCCGCCGGGGTCAGGCCGATTCGGGTGCGGAGCGCGATGTACGCCGCCCGACGCCTGGTGTCGGGCACCAGATAGGCAACCTGCTCCCACAGGATCAGCCGGAACGGATCCGTGCTGATTGGCCGGGGTGGTTTGCCGTACAACGCCCGGAGGCTTCGGAGCACCGCCGTGAGCAGCATCTGGTAACCCTCAGACCCAGCGACGGACCCGGGCCCGGTAGGCCCGGTAGTCGTCGCCGAACAGCCGCTCCAGGTACGCTTCTTCCCGGGCGATCACGCCGCGCTGCATGATCACCAGAACGATCGGGAGCGCCAGCAGGGGCCACAGCGAGTTCACCCAGAGGCTGATCCCGGCATAGAACAGGGTGAAGCCGACGTACATCGGGTTGCGGCTCAAGCGATAGGGCCCGGTCGTGACCAGCGCCGTCGATGGGCGCCACGGCTGAGGAGGCGTTCCCGCCCGAAAGAAAGCGATGACCGCCGGCAGGCCGAAGAAGCCGAGCAGCACGAGCGCCGGGCCGACGATCCGGGCCCACGTTGGAGCAATGACGGTTTGCGGAAGGAAATGGTGCAGCACCAGGCCGGCCGCGAGGGGGACGGCGTAGATCAACGGCGGCGGCGCCACCACATGGGCGATATCCGGTCGGTCGGCAGACATGGGTCGCTGGTCCCGAATGGGGACTGGAAACATGCGCCCGCCGCCCGGCCTGCGCCAATCTCGCCCGTCAGTCGACGCGCAACACCGTGGCCGGCCGGACCGATGTCGCTCGCCGGGCGGGAACCCAGAACGCCAGACCCGAGGCCGCCACCCAGAATGCCCAGCCATGCGCTCTCGGTCAGCAATTGCACCAGCAGCCGGCCCCGGCCGGCTCCGATCGCGAGCCGGACGGCGATCTCGCGTTGCCGCGACAATCCCCGGGCCAGCAGCAGGGTGGCCACGTTGGCGCAGGCCACGATCAAAATCATGAACACGGCGAGCCACACCAGCGCCAGGGCGGGGAAGACCTCGCTCCGGAATTTGGGGGTGTTGAGGAACGACGCGGGTACGACCAACGCCGTCACCCGGGCCGCGGTATCGGAGGCCGCCACCGCGCGGGCGCCGAGAACTCGAGCCTCGGTCTGGATCGCGGCATCGCTCGATCCTGCCCGGGCTCGGGCAAACAACTGGATCCACCCGGCCGTCGGGTCGTCGATCAGGGATTCGCCCGGCCGGTATTCCAGACGGTGGAGGGCGGGGTACAGTTTGAGGGCGGCCAATTGCGTCCGCGGGCGTCGGGCCCCAAGATTATCCCGGTTCCAGCCCGCTCGTGCCTTTCCCATCCGCAGTCCGGAGATGCCATGCGACTCCCGGTCGCCTTCCTTGGGTTGTTCCTCGCGGGGCCCGCCGCGACGCGCCTCGGCGCTCAGCCGGCGCCGCTCGCCGCGAAGATCCGGACCACGTCGTATGGCGTGCCCCATGTGTTGGCGAAGGATCTGGCCGGCGCGGGCTTCGGTTTCGGGTACGCCTTCGCCAGGGAGGAACTCTGCACCGTCGCGGACCGCTGGGTGACGGTCCGGGGTGAACGGTCTCGATATTTCGGCCCCGAAGGCGTCCGGGACGGCCAGCAGGAGGTCACCAATCTGCAGAGTGATTTCTACTGGAAACGGGTCCTGGCCCTTGATGTGGTGGGCCGCGAACTTCGCCAGGCGGCGCCGGTGGGGCCCACGAACGAAGTGCGCGAAATGGTGCGGGGCTACGCGGCCGGGTACAACAGGTATCTGGCCCAGGTCGGTGTCGCCGGCATTCCCGATCCGCGCTGCCGGGGCAAGGCCTGGGTCCGGCCGATCACGGAGGAAGATGTGTATCTGCGGGCGCTCCACTGGACCGGCCTGACCAGCCGACGGTGGATCGGTCCCATGGCGGATGCCGTGCCCCCGACCGACCGCGGCCTTCGCTCGCCCGGCCCGGCCGGCCAGGACCACGGTGCCCCCGCCGCCCCCCTGCTCACTACTCCCACCCCGCCACCCGCTAAGCTCACCATGAGCAACCTGATCGCGTTAGGCCGGGATGCCACCGACAACGGGCGCGGGATGGTGTTCATCAATCCGCACTGGCGCTGGCATGAGCCGGAACGGTTCTTCGAAGCGCATCTCACCGTGCCCGGGCAGCTCGACGTCTACGGCGGCGCGCTCGAAGGGCTGCCCTTCATCCTCTTCGGGATGAACCGGCACGTGGCCTGGAGTCACACGGCCAGCGTCCCCCGCCGGGAAACGGTTTACCAGTTGCACCTGCTGCCGGGCAGCGAGCCGTCCTATCTATACGACGGCCGGGCCATGCCCCTCAAACCGCTCACCGTCACGGTCGACGTCAGGCAGCCCGACGGGCGGATCGCGCCCGTGCGCCATACGTTCTGGGAGACCCATTTCGGCCCGGTGGTGGCCGACCAGAATTTCGTCTGGACCGATTCCACCGCCTATGCCGTCCGCGTGGTGACCTGGAGTTTCCGCTGGCTCAACCAGCAGGTCGGCATGATGACCGCCCGCTCGGCCCGGGAACTCGATCAGGCCGGCCAGCGGTACTTGGCGCTCGGCTGGCTCAACACCGCCGCCGCCGACGACTCCGGCCGGGTCGTCTACGCCGACCGGTCGGCGGTGCCTAACGTTGACGATGCGCTGCTCGCCCGCTGCGTCACCTCCGATCTGGGGCGGAAGCTCCAGGGCGGCATCGCCGTGCTGGACGGTTCCCGCGCCGACTGCGAATGGGCCACCGATCCCGATGCCCCGGTGCCCGGGATCATGGGGCCGCGGCGCCTTCCGATGCTCGACCGGACCGATTTCGTGATGAACTCCAACGACAGCCACTGGGCCAACAATCCGGCTCAACCCCTGGAGGGTTTTGCCAGCATCGTCGGCGACGAGCGGACCCCGCGGAGTCTGCGGACCCGGAACGGCCTGGCGAAGATCACCGGCCGGCTGGCCGGAACCGACGGCCTGCCCGGCAACCGCTTCACCCTGGCGCAGCTCGAACAGATCACCATGAACAACCGGGTCTACTCGGCGGAGCTTTGGCGGGATTCCCTCGTGGCCCAATGCCGCCGGATGCCCAACCAGAAGGGAATCCCGGAAGCCTGCGACGTGCTGTCCCGCTGGGACATGACCGATGACCTCGACAGCCCCGGCGCCGTGCTCTGGCGCAGGTTCATGGAGAATCTCACCGGCGGTCCCACCCCCGAGCCGGAGTTTTTCACGGTCCCGTTCGATCCGAGGGACCCGGCCACCACGCCGCGCGGTCTCAACACCGCCAACCCCAAGGTGACCCGCGCCCTCGTGACCGCCATCAGCAACCTCCGCGACTCCGGCATGCCGCTCGGCGCCATCCTCCGGGACTATCAGATCGAAGAGCGCTCGGGCAAACGGATTCCGATCCACGGCGGACCGGCCCAGACCGGCCAGTACAACCTGGCCCACATCTCGGAAACCGGCTGGGTGCCGGGCAAGGGCTGGAAGAACATGATCCACGGTTCCAGCTTCATCATGTGGATTCAGTACACCGACAAGGGACCGGTGGCGCGGTCGGTGCTGGCACCGTCCCAGTCGGACAACCCCGACTCGCCGCATCACGCCGATCAGACGCTGTTGTTTTCGGAGAAGAAATCGAAGCCGGTGCTGTTCGATGAGACGGCAATCCTGGCGGATCCGCGCCTCGAGGTCGTGGATCTCACGGCGGGCCCTCCGGTGCGTCCGAAGGCCCGCCCGCGGTAACCCGCGCCGTCAGCCGGCGGTCGTGGGGTCGATGATCGTTCGCACGGCGGCCACGGAGTTCGCCGGAAACCCGCCCATCTCGGCATGCTTTCGCACTGTCGCCTCGTCGGGCGCGATGTAGACGCAATAGATCTTGTCGTCGGTTACGAAGCTCTCGAGCCACTGGATCCGGGGGCCCATCTCGTTCAGCACGCTGCAGGATTTCTGGGAAATGCCCTTGAGTTCCTGGGGGGTGAGCTTGCCAGCGCCCGGGATGTTTCGCTCGATCACGTATTTCGGCATACGGTCTCCATTGATGAGGGACGAAAGGTCGAATCTAGGACAGATAGTCCCGCTCCGCCATATCAGCGCTCGAGTCGTTTGTAGTAGAGCGCTGTCGTATGCAGTTCGCCGGTCGGACGGGCGAAATAGAAGGGAATCTCTCCCGCTTTCTCCCACCCCAGATGCCGATAGATCGACTCGGCCTCCGATCCGGCCTCGGTATCAAGGAACAGCAGGGTTCGGCGGACGGACACGGCGTAGTCCTCGCACGCCGCCGGGAGCCGGCCGGCAATGCCCCGGCCCCGGTAGCCGGAGTGGACCAGCAGCTTCTGAAGCTCGGCCCGGTGGACGCCGTTAGGCCTGGTGCAGAGCGCCAGCTGCACCGACCCGACCACCCGCCCGTCGATCTCGGCCACCCAGAGCAGGACGGTGTCGAGCGACGCGAAGATCTGGTTCCAATACTCGAGCGCGGTCTGCTCGGGCAGCGGCGCCAGAAAGCCCACCGAGGCGCCGCCGTGCACCGAGTCGATCAGCAATCCGGTCAGACCGGCGGCCGGGCCATCGGCGGGCGTGGTGACGGCGCGGATCGTGAGTTCCGGCATGGGTCAGGCGGCTGCAGGTTCCCAGTCGGCGAAGCCAGGAACAGCGAGCAAGTACACGGCGGTGCCTGGCAAGAGCGGTGCGAGCAGCCGGCCCAGGCGCATTGCGTGCGAGGCTCCTGGGGAAACGGTGTCGTTCGTCATATCGTGCTCCGCGGGGGCGTGATGCCTGAAATCGCGCTACCGAAGGATCCGGTGCGCCACCCGTTCCTCGAACCCCCAATAGATAAGGAGTACTGCGACGACATCGTAGGCCGCATGGACCGCCATCGGCAGCCGGAACCGCCCGGTCATCACAAACAGCAGACCGAACAACGTGCCGGTCATCACCGCCGGCTCGGCCCCAGGAGCTGTTGGATGCGTCCGAGCAGAAACCCGCGCCGGATGATCTCCTCCCCAATGCCCCATAGCGCGACGGCGACGTCGTCGTGGGATGCTCGGTCACTGGAGGGCTTCTCGTCCGAGGTCTCTATGCTAATCGGGAGTTCGCATCGTGCTCCATGCCCCTACCTCGGCACGGTGGACCGCGACTCGGAGCGGAGTGGATCGAAGATGTGGAGCGCCCGTCCCTCTGCAAGAGGTTCGATGACACTTCCGAGGGAGCCACCTGATGGAACCGGGCGCGGCAGGTTAACTTTGCCGCGCCAAATCCCTTGTCCGCCTCCTCAACGCTGGAGTCGTCCCAATGCGCCTGTCATCCCTCCTCGGGCTCGGCCTGCTTGCCGGCGCCTGCGCTCCCAAGCCCGATACGCCGGCTGCCGCCACCGCACCCACGGCCCTGTCGGCAGCGGAGCTCGATGCCGTCAAGGCGGTCGACGCCGCCTTCGCGGCGGGCATGAACGCCAAAGATACGGCGGCCGTGTTCGCGGTCTATGCCGCCGATGCCAAGCTGATGCCCCCCGACTCCCCGGTCCTGGATGGGGCTGCCGGGCATCCCGTCATTGCGGGCATGATCGCCGGCGGCGCGAGCGACTTTGCGCTCACCTCGACCATGGCGTACGGGATCGGCGACCTGGCCTACCTGGTCGGTACGGCGAGCTTCAAGATGGGCGGCGCCGCGGAGACGGTGAAGTACGCCGAGGTTCTGCGGAAGGGCGCCGACGGCAAGTGGCGCTATGTCGTGGACATGTTCAGTGGTCTGGCGGCGCCGGCCCCGGCTGCCGCGCCAGCCAAGAAGAAGTAGTTCGCTCCCGCCGTCCTGACGAAGGCCGTTGTCGAAGAGCGCCGCGCCGAATCGCCGCGGCTCCTCCAGGAGCCACTGGATCACGTCCTGGGAATGGTCCACTGGCGGGCAGGCAGGGTCACGGGGCCAGCCCGTGCTCCCGGAACCAGTTGACGGTGAGCTGCCGATACGCTTGCGAGCCGAGCCCGTTCGGTGGCGCGGCGAAGCCGTGGTCGCCATAGGGAAAATGGACCAACCGGATGGTGACCCCCCGGGCGGCGGCCACCTCCGCGAACCGATCGATGCTCGGTGTCGAGGCGATGTGGTCGATGCCGCCCGCCAGCAGCAGCGTCGGCGGGGTCTGATCGCTCAGGTGCGCTTCAGCCGAGACGAACCGGTAGCGATCCGGATACTGGGCCGGTGAGCCGCCAACATAGGCGTGGAGGAGTCTTCGGTCGCCGCTGCCGAAGAAGGGCATTGTCCCGTCGTAGAGCGCCGCCGGCGTGACACCGGGAACCAGTGCCGATACCGCCCGGACCTTGGGCACCGGGCCCCCGCAGGCCGACGGCAGGGTGCCAGCGTTGGCCATGTAGGCGGCGTTGATGGCGAGGTTTCCGCCGGCGGAGCCTCCTGTCAGTGCCAGCCGTCCGGGATCGCCCCCGTACCGGGCGGCATTCGTGGCCACCCATGCCAAGGCGCAGCCGAGTTCACCCGGTACGACATTCCAGAGGTGCCTGGTTTCGGATGACAGCGCGTAGTCGGCGCTGATCACCAGCCACCCGTGCTCCGCGAACCACGCCCAGTCGGCCGTCTGGTCCTTTCGCGACCCTCCGGTCCAGCCTCCGCCGTGGACATTGAAGAGGATCGGTGCCCTGGCTCCCGCCGTTGCGGTGCGCGGTCGAAAGACACTGAGGACAAGTGGTGTTCCGCCGTCGGTCAGGTAGGTCACGTCCTCGGGATTCGGTTCCGGCCGGAGCGGTATCGGGTTCAAGGCGCCGAGGACGCGGACGTCCGCGCCGGCGCCGCCGATCGCCGTCACTATCCGGGCCGTGATGACGATTGCGCCCGCCGCCGTCGCCGCGGCGATACCCATGAGCACGGCCACGTAGCGGCTCCGGCTACGGCGCCACTGGCGGAACGCCAGACCGCCGCCGGCCACGGCCAGGATGACGGTCCACGGCCAATCGACGAAGAATTGTGTCACGGCGCTGACGATCGAGAGAAACGGGATCCTGGGAGCGAACGCCCCGGCGACCTGGCTCGCGGCGACGAGCGTCAGCACTGTGGCGGCGGCGCCGAGCAGGCGGGCCTTCGTTTGGTCAGAGCCTGTCATGCGGCCTTTGGTTCACGGCCAACATCCTTCAGTCGAAGGTTGCCTACAATTTCAGCACCCGGACGATGGCCCGGGCGATTGTCCAAAATCGGAACGTCGATCGCAATCCCCTCGCCTACGCCGCCGCCGTCGATCGGAACGACAAAGGGCTCACGGGTCAGTTCCTCTTTGCCTACAAGGTGAACCCGCAGACGGTGTTCTTCCTTGGCTATTCCGGCACCAGCGTGGGCGGGGAGCGGTTGGATCTGACGACCACGAGCCGCACCTTCTTCGCCAAGATCGGCTACGGCTGGCGGCCCTGACGCGCGGATCGTCAGCCGCCGGCGATGGCTCCCACGACGAGCAGCGGCTCCGTCCCCGCGGCCACCGGACCCGGGAGCGGCGTGTCATGCGCCTCGTGCGACCAATCCTCCTGGCAGGCGAAGAACCGAACGAAATCTCTCCGCTTGAGCGTGTCGTGATCCCGGATCGCTCCGCGGAGCACGGGGTAACGCGCCTCCAGAGCGTCGAGCGCCGAGCCGATGGTCGGCGGGCCGTCGAGTTCGAGCTCGACCTCGCCGCCGACCCGGGCCAGCGCCTGCAGGTGGGCGGGGAGGACGATCCGGATCACGGGAGGGTTTGGACCTCGACCGAGAGCACGGCAGGCAGGTCCCGCACGATCGGAGTCCAGCTGTCTCCCGCGTCCGCCGAGCCGTAGACCTGGCCGCCGGTGGTCCCGAAGTAGACGCCGCAGGGGTCGAGCCCGTCCACCGTCATCGCGTCGCGGAGCACGTTGACGTAGCAGTCCTTGGCCGGGAGTCCCTTGGTCAGCGCTTCCCACTCACCGCCGCCGGCCCGGCTCCGATAAACCGCGAGCCGGCCGTCGAGAGGGAAATGTTCGCCGTCGCTCTTGATCGGCACCACGTAGATCGTGTCCGGCTCGTGCGCGTGGACGTCGATCACGAAGCCGAAGTCGGTTGGGAGGTTGCCGCTTACCTCGCGCCAGTTCTCGCCCGCGTCGTCGCTTCGCATCACATCCCAGTGCTTCTGCATGAAGAGCGTCTCGGGCCGGGCCCGGTGCATCGCCAGCCGGTGGACGCAGTGGCCCACCTCGGCGGTCGGGTTCGGAATGTACGGAGAGACCAGGCCCCGATTGATCGGTTTCCAGCTCGCGCCGCCGTCGTCGCTCCGGAACGCGCCCGCGGCCGAGATCGCGACATAGAGCCGGTCGGGCCGAGTCGGGTCCTGCATGATGGTGTGGAGGCACATCCCCCCAGCCCCGGGCTGCCACTGCGGTCCGCTGCCGTGGTTCCGGAGGCCCGGCAGCTCATCCCAGCTCCGGCCGCCGTCCTTGCTCCGGAACAGGGCCGCATCCTCGGCGCCGGCAAAGACCGTGTCGGGATCGTTGACCGAAGGCTCGAGGTGCCAGACCCGCTTGAACTCCCACGGGTGCTGGCTGCCGTCGTACCACTGATGGGTTCCAGTCGGGCCGTCGTAGGCGAAGCGGTCGCCGACCGGCTCCCAAGTCCGGCCCCCGTCGTCCGACCGCTGGATCTTCTGTCCGAACCAGCCGCTGGACTGCGAAGCGTAGATCCGGTTCGGGTCGGCGGGCGAACCCTTGAGGTGGTAGATCTCCCAGCCCGCGAAGTGAGGACCGCTCACCTCCCACTCGCGGCGCTTGCCATCCGAGTTGAGCACGAACGCGCCCTTGCGGGTTCCAACCAGTACTCTGACGGCGGTCACGGCTCCTCCTGGAAGACGTGTCGATTGGATGGGAGAAAAAGATACGGCGGCCGGGCACCTCCGGCCAATGTGCCGGCGGCGGGCCGGTGATTCCTTTACGTCCGCCGACGGATGTCAGAGGTAAGCCACCCAGGCAGCGCAGCCGCCTGCCTCACCCACTTCGCCGTCTGCTCCTCGTCCAGGCCGTCCTTGTGGACGTTGATCCAGCGCGCGTCCTTGCTCGCGCCTCCCGCTGGAACCGGTCGCAGCGACCGGCCCTGGAAGAACGTGACCTTGACGAAGTTGGTGAAGGTATGCATCCCGAGGAACCAGCCCTGGCCATCGATGCCATAGAAAGGCGAATTCCACTTCACGGCCTTGCGGACGTTGGGGACGTTGCGGACGACGATCGCGTCGAGCCGGCGCGCGACGTCGCGCTTCCAGCCCGGCATAGCCGCGATGTAGGCCTGCACCGGGGCGTCGCCGTCGGCCTTCCCGATCTGGGGATTGCCGCCGGTGAGGAGGGCCGGCTTCGCGGCCACGGACAGCACCTTGCGGGTGCCCGTAGTCGAGCGCGGCTTGCGCGGCTTCCGGTAGCGGAACTCCACGAGGAACACTCGCCGCCCGGGCCCATGCTTCGCCGTCTTGAGCAGATCTACCAGGCCGACGAATCCGGACTCCCGCGCGAGAGCCGGGGTGATGTCAGCCAGCGACATCTCCGACACGGCGGTCACGACAATCTCACCGGGAGGGAGTGCGTAGTGTCCGCCGACCTTCACATGCGGTCGCTGCCACAGACGGACGCTGGACGTGATCTCGCCTCGCCGAATCCGGTCACGCAAGACCTGAAGAAATTGCATGGTCGTCAGTTCCCGGCCGCGCCCATGATTTCGGCCTGGAGATACTCCGCGTTCGACTTGACCCTGAATTCGAACGGCGGCTCGGCGCCGCCGAGGTGTCGGACGAAGTAGTTCCAGGTGAAGTCCTTGTTCCGGTCCGTCAGGGCCGGAACCAGAAGGGTTCGCCGTTGGAGCCAGTTCATGGTGTCCCTGGGCGCGGAACGCGCCGGCAAATGTGAGGTCGTTGCCCCTCCCGCCAACCGCGCCTACTCCGCGGTCAACGCCACGGTCGGATCGACCTTCGCCGCCCGCCGAGCCGGCAGCCAGCTGGCAACCAGCGCCACGCCGAGGAGAGCGAGCGCGACCGTCCCGAAGGTGAGCGGGTCGAGCGGACTCACCCCATGGAGCAGCGACCGGAGCAGGCCGGTCAGGCCCACGGAGGCAACCGCGCCGAGTCCGATCCCGGCGGCCGCGAGCACGAAGCCCTGGCGCAGCACCATCCGGCTGATCGCCGCACTCTCGGCCCCGAGCGCCATCCGGACGCCGATTTCCCTGGTCCGCTCGGCCACGACGTAGGAGATGACGCCGTAGAGCCCAACCGCGCCGAGGAAGAGCGCCACGCCGGCCGCGAGGGCAAGCATCACCGTCGCGAACGAGGCCCGCGCCATCGAGCTCTGGGCGATGTCCTCCATCGTCTGGACTCGCGAGACTGGAAGGTCGGGATAGAGCTCGTGGACGGCGCGGATGACCGCCGGCGCCAGGGCCATGCCGGCCGCCTGAGTCGCGCGGACCGTCAGGGTCAGGCCCGCCGTGGCATAGAGCGAATCTTGGGCGCCGGGGGTCGCGTCGGGCCCGACGGTCGGAAAGAACGCCGTGGCCACCGGTTCCTGATCGAGTCCCCGATCGCGCACGTCGCCAACCACCCCGACGATCTCCCACAGCCCAAACCGGATCCCGATCCGCCTGCCTAACGCCGCCGCCGCCGATTTCCAGTACTGGCGGGCGAACGCCTCGTTGACCACCGCCCGTCGGGCCTGGTCCGCCTGCTCGAGGACCCGCCCCGCGACGACCGGTATGCCGAGGGCTTTGAAGTAGTCACCCGAAACCCAGTGGACCGGGCGGGTCGGCGGCAAGGCTCCGTCGGCGACGGGGAAGTCCTCCACCGGCACGAACATCACCATCCGGCTCGCCTCCAACGGCAAGTCGCTCACGGCGCCGACCGCCGCCACGCCCGGAATCAGCCGGAGCCGGTCGCCGATGGTTTGGTCGGCCCGCGCCACGGCGGCCTGGTCGGGGAACTGCTCGCCGACGAGCGCCACCTTGACGGTGAGGACCGACGCGGGGTTGCTGAACCCGGGATCGACGGCGCGAAGGGCGCGGTAGGTCCGCCACAGGAGACCCGACGACACGAGGAGGACCAGCGCCAGTGCCACCTGCAGCACGACCAGGCCGTTGCGGACCCGGTGCCGCTCGCGGCCGGTGCTCGCCCCGCGGGCGCCCTCGCGGAGACTGGTGAACTGCGGCCGGAAGCCGGGAAGCAGAGCCGAGAGCGAGCCGAAGCCGAGCCCGGCGATGAGCGAGATTGAAACCGCGACCAGAACGCTCCACGCATCGAGCCCGATCTCCTGGAGCCGGGGCAGCGTGGCAGGCCCCAGCGCGACGAACCCGCGAAGGCCGCCCCACGCGAGCAGGATGCCGAGCCCGCCGCCCGCAAGGGCCAGGATCATCGCCTCGATGAGCTGGTGAACGGCAACCTGCGACCGGCCGGCGCCGAGGGCCGCGCGGATCGCCATTTCGCGATGCCGGCCTTCGGCCCGCACCATGAAGAGGTTGGCCACGTTGACGCAGGCGATCACCAGCACCACGCCCACGGTGCCGAGCAGGATCCAGAGGATCGGGGCGATGTCGCCCACGATCTCCGCCTGCAGGGGCCGGACGATGGGGGCGAACCGGGCCTGCTCGAACTTCGCCTTCGGGAATCCCGGGTAGCGCTCGGGCAGTTGGGGAAGCAGTCGCCCCAGGTCGGCGAGCGCGGTTTCCCGGGTGGCACTGGTAGCAAGGCGGGCGACGGCGTAGTAACGGACCGCGCCCGAATTGGCGGTGGCCCGGTTGAGGCGGGCCGGTTGGAACAGCTCAGGCTGACCACCGATCCGGACAAACGCGGGCGCCACGCCAATGACCTGCGCGGGAGTGCCGTCGATCAGGATGCTCCGCCCGATGACGCCGGCCACACCGCCAAAGCGGCGTTGCCAGAGCCCGTGCGACAGGACCACGGTCGGGGGCGCCCCCGGTTGGTCGTCGGCGTCACTGAAGGGGCGGCCGAGTTCCATCGGAACCTGGAGAACATCGAAGAAGCCGCCGGTGACAGCCAGAGCATCGACTCGCTCGGGGCTGCCATCCCCCGCGAGGTTCACCGGCTGCGGCGACCAGGCCGCGACTCCAGCCAGGGCCCGTGACTCGTCGTGGTAGAGGAAGAAGCTGGCGTCCGACTGGGGCACCTCGGCCATGCCAAGCCCCGGCGCCGTGTGAAGGATCGAGACCAGCCGGTCGGCCGCCGGGTACGGGAGCGGCCGGAGGAGGATCGAGTCGACCACGGCGAAGATCGCGACCGTGGCCCCGATGCCCACCGCCAGGGTCGCGAGGGAGACGCCGGTGAAGACCGGGGCCCGAACGAGGCGGCGGAGGGCGAGCCGGATGTCGTGTCGATCAAGAGCCATGGTGCCTCCGGGGATCACAACTTGAGGAGTGCCGCGGCCGCGGCAACCCGCAGGGCCTGTTTGTAGGAGACCGGCGGTTTTGGAAGTTGTCCCCCGAGGGCTATCCCGAGCACAACAGACCCCTTCAGAACCACGAATTCCGCCCCCTCGGCGTTATAGGCCCAGTAGGCCTTGTCTCCGAGGCCGGGTTCCGCGGCGATTTTGGTTCCGTCGCCCTCCATCCGGGAGGACACGAGCTCCTGGGTCGTTGCCTTGGCGGCGGCCGTCGCACTCGTGAAAGTGACCTGCGACAAGATCATGGCAGCCGTGCCGGCCTTGAACGTGCAATATCTCACGGTCCCGCCGCTATCCTCATCTGGTTCGGGACCGGCAGGAACCCCGCCGGTACTGGTCGGCCCGAGCAACGCAACGACCGTC
>JANXXJ010000257.1 GCA_025350665.1 Gemmatimonadota bacterium
GCGCCGACTGTCGCACCCGCCGACTTCAGGCGCTGACGACGGTTGACGACCAGGTCGTGTGCTACCGCTGCTTGAACCGGCGGCGCGGCCTGCCCGCCTTCGAACAGCATCATTTTGTCGCCGCGCTCCAGACACCCGAGACGATTCCGGTCCCGGCCAACGACCACCGCGTGATCGAGGACGGGAAGCATGACTACCCGGTGGAGGTGTGGACCAATGAGCACGGGCGCACGGTGCTCATGGCAGTTGCGGTCTTGGCAATGGCCGGCGCGCTCGGCTACTGTCTTTATAAATACTGTGGCCCCCTCGGGCGGGGGCTCCTTCGCGCCAACGCGTGGCTCGTGACGCAGCATGGACCGGAATGGGAGGCGGGGGCTGGCCTTGCGCCGTTCGAATGGGAAGGGCCCCGCCAGGGCGGGGACGCCGTTGGATGAGCCCATCGACCAGGTCGAGGCGTCCGTGCGGGCGTTTGCGCCACCAGTGGGGGAGCACAGCGGACGGCGCCGGCCATCGCGAACGCCCGCGAAGGAGGCGCATCCCTGGCCACCCGTGGCACTCATCTTCGACACCGAGACCACGAACGACCCGACCCAGCGCCTGTTGTTCGGCTGCTACCGCGTGGTCTCGTGGACGCCGACGGTCGACCACGGTTGGCGATTGAGCGTGGACGAAGAGGGGCTGTTCTACGACGACGACTTGGCCAGCCGGGACCCGGCCGCCTCTCGACGGCTTCAGACGTGGGTCCGCGACCAACGGCCGGACACGCCCCGCCACGGCGACCGCACCTTCTACTGCTATTCCCGCCGCGCGTTTCTCGACGAGGTCGTCTGGCCGGTCGCCGTCGAGGCGAAGGGGTTGGTCGTGGGGTACAACTTGCCCTTCGACCTCGCGCGGCTGGCGGTGCATGCGGGCGCCACTCGCCCCCGGACGCGGGTGACGAAAGACGGGCACCGGCTCCGGCCGAGTTACGTGGATGCCTGGTCGCTCCAGCTCTGGCAGCGGCCCGATGGGTCGGAGGACCGGTTTCGGCCACGGGTCCAGATCAAGCACATTGATCGCAACCGATCGCTGATACGCTTCGGCCCCGTCCACCCGAAGGCGAAGGTATTCCCGGGACCGGGGGCGTTTCTCGATCTCAAGACCTTGGTGTTCGCGTTGACCGATGCGGGGATGAGTCTCGCCCGCGCGGGGGAGGTGTTCGACGCGCCGGTCCGGAAATCGGCGTTGGATGAGTACGGAACGATCACGCCGGACAGCCTGGTCTACGGGCGGCGTGATGTGGCCGCCACGGCCTCGCTCTTGGAACAGGTGCGGCGGGAGTTCGATCGGCACCCCATCGACGTCCGACCGCATGAAGTCCGGTCGCCAGCGACGATCGTCAAGGGTTACCTTCGAAAGCTGGGCGTGACCCCGCCGCTCAGCCGCATACATCGCGTGTCCCGTCGACGGCTCGGCCAAGCCACGTCCTCGTATTTCGGCGGCCGAGCCGAATGTCGGATTCGAAAAACCGTGGTGCCCGTCGTGAGTACGGACGTGACCTCGATGTACCCCACGGTCAACATTCTCGCGAACTTACGCGAGTTGCTCGGAGCGGCGCGTCTCGGCGTCCTCGAGTGCACCACGGCGGCGCGGGCCACGCTCGCCAGCCTCACGCGAGACGATCTCCTTCGGCCGGACGCCTGGCCGTCGCTGCGGTTCTTCGCCGAAGTGGTCCCCGACGGGGACGTGCTTCCTCTACGGGCGCATTATGATCCACGGAACCAGGTCCCGACAATCGGCGTCAACCCCGTGCGCAGCGACATCCCGTTGTGGTACACCGGGTTCGACCTGGCGGCCTCCTCTCTCCTCACCGCGAAGGTACCACGCATCCGGCGGGCATTCCGGCTCGACGGGGTGGGATCGCTCGACAGCCTCGCCCCCGTCACATTTCGCGGCGACACGATCATCGACCCGCGGACCGAGGACATCTTTCGCTCGGTGATCGAAGCCCGCCATCGGGTGAAGGGGGATCGCACCCTCCCCAAAGCGGAGCGCGACGCGCTCCAGCGGGGCCTGAAGGTCTTTGCGAACTCTGGGTCATACGGGGTGCTGGCGGAGTTCACGACGCACCGTCTGCCGGGTGACCAGACCGAGACCGTCCGGGTGGAGTATGGTCGTGCGTCAGGGTTTGACACGGAGGTGCGAAGCCCCGAAACGCCTGGCGAGTTTTGCTTTCCCCCACTCGCCGCCTTCATCACGGGCGCCGCGCGACTCCTGCTGGCGCTCGTTGAACGGCTGGTCGTCGACCGCGGCGGCACGTACCT
>JANXXJ010000261.1 GCA_025350665.1 Gemmatimonadota bacterium
CCCCGCGGCCAACGTGGTGGTGATGGATTCCTTGCCGGTGGGCGGGCAATTCGTCGGCGCCTCGAACGGCGGCGTCGTCACGGTGTAGGTCAGCGTGGCCCCGTTCGCCAGACTGGCAACGACCGGCCAGCCAACGACCCCGGCCGTGACGACGCCGCCGTTCGAGGCGCCGACGAATTGCCCGCCCACCGGCAAGGAATCCATCACCACCACGTTGGCCGCGGGGTTCGGCCCGTCGTTCCGGGTCGCGATCGTGTAGGTGATCTGGTCGCCGACGGTCGCCGTGGCCGGACCGGATTTGGTGGTCACCAGGTCGGCACTCTCAACCACGATGGTCGCGACCCGGGAGGCGGTCGATGAGCCGTTGTTGTTGCCGTGGTTCGGATCGGGCGTCGGCGACGTGCTGGAGGCGATGTTGGTGAACGTTCCGGCCGACGGGGCCCGCACGGTCACGGTATAGGTGACGCTGGCACCGTTCGCGAGACTGGGGACGATCGGCCAGGCGAGCACGTTGCCGGCAACCGTCGGATTGCCGCTGGCGCTCACGAAGGTGAGGCCGGCGGGGAGGGTATCGGTGATCACGACGCTGGCCGCCGCATCGGGGCCCGCGTTGACGGTCCGCACCGTGTAGACCACGTCGGCACCCACGGTCACGCTGGCCGGACCGGACTTGGTCGTCACCAGATCGGCAACGAGTGGCGGCGGCGTCACCGTGGTCGTCGCGGTCGCCCGATTGTTGCCCGGAGTCGGATCCGTCGTCGGCGACAGCGCCGCCGCCACGTTGGTGATGCTGCCGGCGGTGGTCGCCCGCAGGCTGACGGCAAGGACCTGGGAGGCGCCGGCCGCCAGCGAGGCCAGCGTCGGCCAGGTGACCACGGTACCGGCCAGCACGCCACCACCTGTCGCGGCGACGAAAACAGTGCCGGCCGGCAGGGTATCGGTTACGACCACGTTCGCGGCCGAGGCCGGTCCACTGTTGGTGACGGTGATCGTATATCCGACGACCTGCCCCGCGATCGTAGTCGCGGGACCGCTCTTCACAACCTGCACGTCAGCCGTGGCCGCGATCACCGTCAGCACCCGAGCCGCCGGAGCCTGGCCGTTGTTGTTGGCCGGCGTCGGATCCGGAGTCGTCGAGGTGCTGGCCACGATGTTGGTGTAGTTCCCGCCGGTGGTGGCCCGGACCGTGACGGTGAGGTTCAGCGGCGACCCCGTCGCCAACGACGCGATCGATGGCCAGGTCACCACGGTGCCGGCTAGCGTGCCGCCGGCCGAGGCACTGACGAAGGTGAGACCGGCCGGCAGCGTATCGGTGACGACCACGTTCGCCGCCGGACTGGGTCCGTTGTTGGTCACGGTGATCGTGTAGCTCAGGTTCTGCGCCACCAGGGCGGTGGCCGGGCCGGTCTTGGTGGTCACGACGTCGGCGCTGGCGGCGATCACGGTGGTGGCCGGCGCCGCGTTGTTGGCCGGATTCGGATCGGGCGTCGTCGACGTCACCGCCGCCGTATTGGTATAACTCCCGGCGGTGCTGTAACTCAGCGTCAGCGTGTAGCTCGTCGGTACCCCGGTGGCGAGGCTCGCGATGGCGGGCCAGGTCACCACGTTGCCCGACAGCGTTCCGCCGCCGGTGGCACTGACGAATGTGGCGCCGGCGGGAAGAGTGTCGGTCACGACCGCGTTGACTGCCGCGCTGGGGCCGGTGTTCGTCGCGACAATGGCATAGTCGACGTTCACGCCGGCGGCCGCCGTCGCGGGGCCCGTGTTGGTCACCCCGACATCGGCCGACAGCGCGACGGTGGTCGTGACCCGGGCCCCCGCCGCGGAACCATCGTTGTTGGCCGGCGTGGCATCCGGCGTGGCCGCCGAACTCGCCGCCAGATTGAGATAGGCACCGGCCACCGCGTAGCTGACGGTGACGGTGCGGACCACGGCGGGTGCTCCGCTCGCCACACTGAGGATGGTCGGCCAGGTCACCACGTTGCCAGACACCGTCCCGGCGTTGGAGGCGGCGACGAACGTCGCCCCGGCGGGCAGGGTGTCGGTGATGATGACGTCGAGCGCCGCGTTCGGGCCGGCATTGGTGGTCGAAATCGTGTAGACGACGGCGGCCCCGGGAACCGCGCTGGTCGGGCCGGTCTTGGTGGTCGCCACATCAGCGGGCAGCACGGCCACGGCAGTCGGATCGGTGGCGGAGTTGTTCCCCTCGTTGCTGGCCGGCTCTCCGCCCCCCGACACCCAGGCCCGGTTCGTTACGCTCGGCACCGCCGCCAATCCCACGTTCACCGTGAGCGTGATGGCGGCCGCACTGCTCGCGGCGGCGATCGGGTTCGGCTCGGTGCAGGTCACCACCGATCCGACCGCGCCGCAGGTCCAATTGGTACCGGTCGCCGAGACAAACGTCAGGCCGGCCGGGAGCGTGTCGATAACACTTACCACGCCACTCGAAGCGACGCTGCCGCCGTTGTGGACGACGATGGTGTAGACCTCATCGAGGCCGGCCGTGAACGTTCCCGAATGGGTTTTGGTGATCGTCAAGTCGGCGCCAAGGACCGTCACATCCTCACCGGTGCCGGCGGAATCGTAGGCCGCGCTGGTCGTCCCGGTGGGCGTGGCCCGGGCGGGATCGAGATAAACGGCACGAGCCGGATTGCTGTAGGTCCCGTTCGCGACCGTCGACGGGACGGTGGTCACGAAGGTCTGGCTGACGCTGCCACCGGCCGGGATGGAGTAGGTCGTCCACTGGGGAATGGCCGCGCCGGCGGAGGGATCGCCGGTCACCGGCCGACTCGCTCCACCGGTCAGCACCGGAGCTGAACTCGAAGCGTAGGTGAAACCGGCGGGCAAGGTATCGACGAGTACGACGCTGCGAGCGGTATCCCGGCTCGCCGCGTTGGAAACGACGATCCGGTAGGTGGCCGTCGTACCACTCGGCCCATTGGTGACGGTATCGGTGGTGGTGGTCTTGATGACGGTCAGGACCGGGCCGCACGAGGCGCCGGGCGGGGTGCCCGGGCTCGTCCCGATCGCCGCGGTCAGGCTTCGACCACTGGCCCCGGGCGCGGCGCCGTAAGCGAGCAATCCGCTGGTGGTGCTGCCCCGCGCCCCGCCGGCGATATCAACGGTGGAGGCACTCGAGAGCACGACGGTCCCGCCGCTCCCACCGCCGCCCGGGCCGTGCGCGGCGGCGGCACCCGCTTGCGTGATCCAGGCATCCCCGCCTTTGCCACCGTGGGCCTGGACCGTCAAACCGCCCAGGCCGCCACCGAGGGCCAGCACGACCACGCTGCCACCCGCACCACCGCCGCCGGCGCCGTCGTTGGCCGGCGAGTTGCCGACCAGACCATTGGCGCTGATGGTCCCTGCACCCGCGACCGTGCCGGCCCGCACCAGAACGATGCCGCCGCCGGCACCACCGCCGTTCTGGGGAGCCGCCGAGTTGTTCCGGCTGCCGGCACCTCCGCCCCCGCCCAGAATGATCCGATCGACATCGCCGACCAGGAACGCGGTTCCGCCCAGGCCGCCCACGTCGAGCGCCGTGCTCCACGAGAAACCACCCTGGCCGCCCGCTCCACCATTCGATCCGCCGCCGCCGCCCGAGTTCTGGTCGTTGACCGAAGGATGGCCATCGGTGCCACCGCCGCCGGCGTTCCCCGGAGCGCCGCGAGCCGCGTCGCCGTTAGGATAGCCTTCGATGCCGAGGTCGGTGTTCGTGTTGGTCTGCGGGTCGATCACCCATCGGGGCGTCCCGGCGATCCCTTCGCCCTTCATCCCGTGGAAATGATTGCTCGAGAGGCTCAGGAAATCGGTGTTCGCGCCCCCGGCTCCGCCGGTGAAACCCAGGCCGGCGCCGCCGCGAAACCCTCGGCCGTCGACGCTGACCGTTCCGCCTAACGTGAGCTGCCCGGCGACATCGATGGCGAGGACGCCGCCGGTGGTGCCGGTCCAGTACGCCGCCGTGAGCGTGCCCCCGAGGGTGGCCTGGGAGTATTGGGGAACCCGAATGACCTGGTAGCGGCGCTGGCCTTGGGCCCCGGACGCGGCCGCATCGGTATAGGTGTTGAGCAGGCCGTTGCCCGCGCCCGTCCCGCGGAAGGTCAGCGACCCGCCGCCGGCTCCGACCGAGGTCGTGGCCGTCACATACTCGTAGCGGCCGGCATTGTTGAGATTGGTGCTGCCGCTTCCGGTCGTGGTTCCCGCGCCGTAGGCGGAATTGTTGGTGAAGTTGATCGCGGCGTCCTGCATCTGGATGACGAGGAGCAGGTCCCCCGGGGCAATCGTGCTGGCCACGGCGCCCGTCGCGGCGCCGAGGGTGATGGCGCCGGTTCCGGATGCGGTCGCGGTCAGCCCGGGATAGTAAGTGTTGACGATGCCGGCGAGGACACCGCCAGGGCCGTCCTTCCCCGGAGTCCCGCACACGGCTTGCGCCGCCAGCGGTGGCGTTGCGAGCACTACGGCGGCGAGCAGACTCCGGAAGGAGCGAGACAGCGTCATTGATGGTCACTCGAAAAGGACCGATGACGCCGGCCCGACGGGTCGAAACCCGCGGAACCGAGGTCACCGCCAAATTACCCCGGTCACAGGGAGTATCGAGAACCGTGCCAATGGTTTAAGGGATTACAATACAACGAGTTAGCGGAAATTACCCGGGGGACTGGTTCCCGGTCGTGCGGGGAATTGCACTACCGGAGCCACCCCGGCCCGACCAGCTCAGCGCTGGTCTGGACCGGCCTCGGTGGAGTTGTCCTTCAAGTACCGCTCGAAGAAGCCCAGCATGTCCTGCAGCATCTGCTTGGTATTCTCCCGGCCGTACACGTAGTACGTCTCCCCTGGATAGGCCTTGTACTCGACGATCTTCGAGTTCTTGGCCAGCTCCCGGGCAAACTTCCACGCGGCATAATCGGTGTCGAGCACGTCGAGCCCGTACCCGTGGATGATCATGGCCGGCGCCGTGGCGTCTTTGGCCTTGAGGATGGCGGAGCTGCGCCGGTAGATGGCCTCGACGGCCGGCGTCGACGGCCAGGTCCCGAGTTCGTAGTGGAGCAGCTGGCTGTGCTGGAGCACCGGCACGATGTTGTGGAAGTCCTTCACGTCGCCGTAGCCCGACCCGGAAATGGCGGCCTGAAACACGCCCGGCGCAAACGCAATCGCGTACATCGTGAGCATGCCGCCGTAGCTGATCCCGGTGATGCCGATCTTGCCGGGATTGACGTAGGACTGCTTCTTGGCCCACGCCACCCCGGCCAGCACGTCGCGGAGATCGCCGTGGCCCCAGTCCCGGTTGTTGAGGTCCTCGAACCGCTTCCCGTAGCCTGAGCTGCCCCGAACGTTAGGCGCGATCACCACATACCCGCGGCTGGCGAAAAACTGGGGCTGGAGCTGGTAGCCATCGTTGAATTGCGAGGTCGGACCGCCGTGGACGAACATGATCACCGGGGCCCGGTCGCCGAGCCGGAGGCCCTTGGGCCGGTACAGGTAGGCGTTGATCGTCAGCCCTTCATTGGTCCAGCTGATCTTCTCGGGCGTGACCAGATCGCCCGGCGCCGAGCCGGCCTGCTCGGAGAAGGTGAGCTGGGTCGGCGGGCCGCCGGCGGCGGCCACCGTATACAGGTCCTGGGCCATCGTGGGGGTGCCGAACCCGTAGGAGATCCGGCTCCCGTCCGGCGACCACTCGGCCCGGGTCACCATCCCGACCGCCGGGGCGACCACCGTCCGCGCCGGCCCGCCGGCGGCAGGGGCCACCTTGAGGCTCTGGGTCCCATTGGTCATCGAGAGAAACAGCACCTGGGATCCGTCCGGCGACCAGCGGGCATCACTCTGGTCGGCCGGCTCGGCGGCCAGTGGCCGGGGTACTCCACCCTTGAGTGGTGCCAGCCAGTAGGTGGCCCAGCCGCTCCGCTGGGACCGGAACAGCATCGTCTTCCCGTCGGGAGCGACCCGCACGAAGCCGAACGAAGCGCCTTGGCGATAATCGAAGTAGTCCTTGTCGGAGAGCACCGGGCGGGCCGGGCCGCCGGCCGGAGCGATCGCGAAGACGTCGTGGTCCACCCAGCGGGAATCGAGCCGGGTGTACAGCACCGTGCCTCCGTCGGGCGTCCATGAGGGGAAGCCTTCGTACAGCGGGCTCGCCGTGATGCGCTTCGCGGCGCCGTCCGCGACGTTGACGACCCAAATGTCCTCGCTGCCGTTGCGATCGTTGGCCAGGGCAATCGACCGGCTGTCGGGCGAGAAGGAATAGGAGCGCACATGGCCCGACAGCGTCGTGATCCGGCGCTCGGCCCGGGCGCCCAGGTCCCAGCCGAAGATGTCGTTCCCGCCGGGCGCGGGCTTCACGTAGGTGACCAGCCGGCCATCGGGCGACCGGCGGAGCTGGGTGGCGCCGCCGAGCGGATCGGTCAGGCGGGTCGGCGCGCCGCCACTGGCTTTCACCATCCAGAGGCCGCCGTCCACGCCGCTCAGGTAGATCAAGCTGGCCCCGTCCGCCGACCAGACCGGGGCCTCGTTGGGTCCGATCGCGGCGATGACGGATTGCAGCTGGTCGATTGAGGGGCGGACACCATCCTGCGCGGCGGCGGGGGTGGCGGCAGCCAGCACGAAGGAAACGACCGGAACCAGGCGGCGGATAGTGGCCGAGGGCATGGTGTGACTCGATGGAGAGGGTACTGGAAGATCTCGCTTATTCGGCCGACGGCAAGGGCCGCCTCCCGGGTGGACCGTGCCCCCTGCCCCTGATAGGTTGGGATGAGCGGATGATCGTCCCCCGCCAGCCCGTAACCCGAGGACCCCCATGTTCAGCCGCCAGATGTGGTTCGCCGCCGTCGCCCTCGCATTCACCGTCCCTGCCGGCATTGCCCAGGCCCAGGTCGACGGTGTGGCCACTTTCGTCACCCGAACCGAGCACGGGCAGAAGAGCGACACCGTCTATCAGACCACCAAGGGGAAGAATCTCCGCATGGATGGATTCGGCGGCGACAAAGGCGGTGGCGGGATGATCATCGACGCCGAGAAGAACCGCATCATCGTGCTTGATGCGTCACAGAAGACGGCGATGGTGATGACCAAGGAAGACCAGGAGCGGATGCGGGCCATGTCGGAAGGGATGCTGGCGGGCCGGAAGAAGCCGGCCGTCCCGGAGTTCACCGAACCGACCATCACCAAGACGGGGCGGACCGAAACCGTCGCCGGCGTCCGGTGCGAGTGGTATCACGTCGTGACCGACCGCAAGGGCAAAACGGAGGAGGGCGATGCCTGCATCGGCGAGGTCGGCTTCGGCATCTTCCAGGCGATGATGAGCAACCCGATGTTCCAGGGCCGCCAGTCAAACAACCGGTGGGAGCACCTTCGCAAGATGGTAGGCGAGGGCAAAGGACTGGTCAAGGCGACCACGATCGAAGACGGCAAGCCGTACGTCTCGCTCGAGCTGATCAAACTGGAGCGGAAGAGCGTTCCCGCATCCACGTTCGAGCCGCCGGCCGGTTACAAGATCCAGTCGATGGGAGACATGCTGCAGAAGGCCTCCGGTGCGCTGGACCAGCTGAAGAAGTTGCGGCCCCGGCCCTAAGAGCGACCAACCTGCGGCCGAGTATGATCCGCCGATTTCCGCTGGTGGCGTTCTTCGTCCTCGCGTTCGTCGGCCTGCCGATCGTCGGGTCGATCGCCGGGCGCCTGGAGCCAGATTGAGAGGGAGTTCCGGACTCATCATAGGACCAGCCATGAAATTCTTCGCTCTCCGACCGTCGGCCGGCTGCCTGGCGGTCATCGCGTTCGCCCTCGGTTCCGGCCGGCCGGCCCCGCTGCCCGGCCAGACGGCCGTCCAACCCGCTGGCCGAGTATTTCGCGACCCAGGTGGATCACGAAGACATGATCCGGATCCCGATGCGGGACGGGAAGCGACTCAACGGCTCGCTCTTCTTCGCCAAGAACCGGCCGCGGCAGAACCTGCCCGTGATCCTGACCTTCTTCCCCTACCAGATCAATCCCACCTCGGCCGAGAACAAGCGGTTCCTCGAGCAGGGCTACGCGCTGGCCTACGTGAACGTGCGGGGCCGGTATTTCTCGGAAGGGGTCTACACCTAATCTCGGCGGCTCGGGCGCCGACTCCTACGACAGGATCGACTGGCTCTCCAAGCAGCCCTGGTCGAACGGCAAGGTCGGCGCGTTGGGCTGCTCCTCGAGCGCCGAGGAGCAGCACCGGCGGGCCCAACTACAACGAGAAGGACCCGGTGGTAGCGCATAACGTCATTCACCACGGCCCCGGCCAACCGTCAGCGGTGACGCTGACGGTTGTGCCGGCGGGAGCGTCGGCCCGGGCGCCCCGCTGAACGCCGGCCGGGCGCCGGCCTGCCTCCCATCAGGTACCCCTAGTCCACCCGCAACGCCCGGTTGGGATCAGCCCGCACCGCCCGGATCGACGGCACCGCCCCGGCCACCAACCCGACCACCATCATCAGCGCGGCGACCGCCCCGTAGGTCACCGGATCGCGCCCCGAGGCGCGGTACAGCAGCGGCTCGACCCAGCGCGAGGCCACCGCCGCGAGGGCCAACCCGACGGCGACACCGGCGGCCGCGTAACCCAGCCCCTGGGCCACCACCAGCCTGACGATGTGCCCGGCCCGGGCGCCTAACGCGATCCGGACGCCAAGCTCGTGCAGCCGCTGCGAGACGCTGTAGGTGATCACCCCGTACAAGCCGACCGCCGCCACCACCAGGGCGAGTACGCCGAAGGCCGCGAACAGGGTGGCGCCGAGTTGCCAGCTCCGCCGCTGGTCGTCGACCACCTCCTGGAGCGGGCGGACCTCCACGTAGCCGTCGCCCGGCATGACCGCCTGCAACTCGCGGCGGACCCGTTCCAGGTCACGTTCGATGTCGGAGCCTCTCATTCGGAGGTAGAGTGTCGACGCCCCGCCCGGGTCGATCTGGTTCACGTTGAGGTAGTACATGAACCGCTGCTGATCGAGCAGTCCCTGCTGGGCGGCGTCCTCGGCGATCCCGATCACCGTGCTGCATCCGTTGGAGGCGGGACCGTCCGGGCCCCAGGTCACCTCGATGCAGCGGCCAAGCGGATCCTGACCGGGCCAGAGCGCCCGGCCCATCGCGGCGCTCACCACCACGACCGGCGGCGCCCCCGCCCGGTCCCCGTCGTCGAACCCGCGGCCGCGGAGGATCCGGGTTCGCATCACGGTGAAGTAGTCCTTGGTGGTGACCTGGAAATTGAACCGGCCTGGCGTCGCGCCGCCAGCCGGGCCTCGGCCGGACTCATCCCTTCGGCCTCGAAATCCCGGGCCAGGTGCGCCAGGTGATCCTCGAGCTCGACCGCCATCTGGCGATCGAGCCGGCCGCGCCGAGTCCAGGCCGTGAGCCGGCCCCAGATCTCCCTTCCCGTCACGACTCGGCGCCTCTGAGCACCCGGACCGTTGCGGCCACCGAGCGGGTGAAGGCGGATTCCTCCTGCCCGAGTTGGCGACGGCCGGCGGCGGTGAGCTTGTAGTAGCGGGCCTCGCGGCCGGTGGGGGACTTCCGGGTCTCCGAGGCGATCCAGCCTTTGACCTGGATTCGCTGGAGCGCGGGGTAGAGGGAGCCCTCCTCGATCCGGAGGGCGTCCCGCGAGAGCCGCTGGATGTGCGCGGCGATCCCGTAGCCGTGGAACGAGCCCGCGGAGAGCGTCTTGAGAATCAGGAGATCGAGGGTGCCGGCGAGGAGCGGCGTGGAATCGGTGCCCATGACGTTACCCCTTTCACGTCTATGTATACTCCACTTCCGCCAAGCCGGCAAGGTCGGGGTCCGCCGTGGGACCGCTCCGATCACTCGATTGCACCGAGCACACGTGGGCGATAGGTTGAGTTCTCACCCTTCGAATCGAGCCGTGACCGATGAACCCGCAACGCCTATCGTGGAGGCGCCTGGTACTCGTCTCGGCCGGCGCGCTCATCGTCGCCGCCGTTTCGACAACGGCGGCGCAGAATCCGCCGGCGCTCACCGACCAGGTCGTTTGGGGTGGTTTCACCGAACCCGCTCGTCTCGTCCGGGCGAAGGGGTGGCAGTGGGACCACGAAGTGCGGGTGTGGCTCCCGCCGACCTACCGGTCCTCGAATCGAACCTATCCGACGCTCTGGGTCACCGACAACAGCCTCGAGGTCGTGCTGGCGGGTCTCCTTGGGGCCGGGACCGGCCTCGTCCCGGAGATGATCGTGGTGGCCGTCGGTGCGCCGCGGGAAACCGGGGTGCTCGAGTTTCAGCGGCGACGAACCTACGACTTCATCGCGGCCAAATCGCAGATGGGTCCGATGTTCGCGGCGGTGCCCGACTCGATGATCGGCGGTGCGGCGGGCTTTCTCGATTTCCTGGTGAACCAGCTTCGACCGCTCCTGGCCAAGGAATACCGGATGGACCCGACCGATCACGGGTACGCCGGGCATTCGGGTGGCGGCCAGTTTGGCCTCTACGTGCTGTTCAATCGGCCGGAGAGCTTCACCAAGTACCTCATCAGCAGTCCGGCGGCCAATCAGCCGTGGCTTGACATGGAGCAGGCCTGGTTTGCCCAGCACAAAGATCTCAAGGCCCGGGTGTTCCTCAGCGCGGGGGAAGCGGAGGCCACTCTCTACGCCGCGGCCCAAATCGCCTCGACGGTGGCGTTGGTCGCCGAGCGTTTGGCCGGACGCAAATACCCGTCCCTCGAGCTCAGCGTGCGGGTGTTCCCGGGTGAGGACCACCTCACGGTCCTGCCGGTCGCCTACACGCGAGGGATTCGATACCTCTGGGGCAAATGAGCCCCCCACAGCTCCGGTGCCACAGCCCGGTCGAATGTTGGAGGAGGACCCCCCGGCTGGCACCCCCCTGCCCCGGGTGTATCATTGATGGGTTGCCGGGCGCCGCCCGGCCCCATCCGAACACCGTGCCGCAGATGACCGGACTTCGCCGCCTGGCCCTCGGGGCCGCCCTGCTCCTGGCCGCCGCTCCCGCCGCCGCGCAGAAAACCACCTTCCCCAACGACGATCAGACCCTGATGCGGATCTGGCGACTCGGCATGGACAGCTCCCACGTCCAGGGTCTCTCCCAGATCCTCTTCGATTCGATCGGCCCCAGGCTCACCGGCAGCGGCGGCTACTCCAACGCGGCCGACTGGGTCGTGAAGATGTACCAGTCGTGGGGCATCGAGGCGCGGAAGGAGACCTACGGGACCTGGCGCGGCTGGCGGCGCGGGGTGTCGCACATCGATCTGGTGGCGCCGCGGGTCCGGTCGCTCGAGGGGACGATGCTGGCGTGGAGCCCCGGCACGAAGGGGAAGGCGGTGCGGGCCGAGGCGATCGCTTTACCTAAGTTCGACGACAGCACCGCGTTCGTGAAGTGGCTCCCGCAGGCCCGGGGCAAGATCGTGCTGGTCTCTCCCGCGTGGCCCACCTGCCGGCCGTCGGAGGACTGGCTCAAGTGGGCTACCCCTGAGTCGAAGGCGCGGATGGACACCGCGGTGGCGCTGATGCAGCGCGAGTATGCGCCGAGTCCCGACAGCACGAAGCTCTATCGCGGCACCGGCTACGGCTTGGCCCTCGGCACCGGGACACTCGGCACGCGGCTCGAGCAGGCGGGCGTGGCGGGCGTGGTGTCGTCGCGGACCAAGTTGGGCGGCTTCGTCAATCCGTTCGGCGCGACGGGCGGCGCGGGTCGCGGTCCTGGTGGCCCGAACGGTCCCGGCCGTGCCACGCCGGGTCCCGCCACCGCCAAGGGCGGCGGTCCGGCGGCGAGTCTGGCCGCGCAGATCGAGGCGGCCCGCGCGGGGAACGGCACCGGCGGCTGGGGCGTCACCGAGATCTTCGAGACCT
>JANXXJ010000277.1 GCA_025350665.1 Gemmatimonadota bacterium
CCGCTGCCCAGTACGAACGAAGCCTAGTGTGACCCACTGCGCGCTGGTACGCCGGCCGTGTGACGAAGGCAGAACCCGACGCCTCGCACGGTCTCGATGTGAGGGTCGACCGTGTGTTTCATCAGCTTCCGGCGGAGGTTCCCGACGTGGACGTCCACCACGTTGCTCTCCGGGTCGAAATGCATGTCCCACACCTTCTCGAGGAGCGTCGTGCGGCGAACCACCTCTTCAGGGTGGAGCATGAAGAACTCGAACAGCTGGAATTCCTTGGCGGTGAGGTCGAGGCGCTTCCCTTCCACCCCGGCCTGGTGGCGAAGCCGGTCGAGTTCGAATGGGCCGTACCGCAACACCTCGAGCCGCTCCGCGCCGCCCCGACGATGGAGAGCTCGGAGCCGCGCCAACAGCTCCTCGAACCGGAACGGCTTGGTGAGGTAGTCGTCGGCGCCAGCATCGAGCCCCCGGACGATATCCTCCACCGCATCACGCGATGTCAACATCAGGATCGGGGTATTGCGGCCTTCACGCCGGAGTTCCTGCGCTACCTGGAACCCGTTCTTCTTCGGCAACATCAGATCGAGCAGAATGACGTCGTATTCGTAGACGTGGGCCAGCATCGTGGCCTCGTCACCGTCGGGGGCGACGTCGACCACGTAGCCTTCTTCCTTCAGGCCCTGCTCGATAAAGCCGGCGACCTTCCGGTCGTCCTCCACGACGAGAACTTTCATGGGTCTACCATAGAGCCTTCACGCTAAAGGGCCGTCGAACGGTTCGTGAAGCCTACTTCACGAATCCGCAGCCGGAAGGGTCAGAACGAAGAGACCCCCACCCCCCGCCCTTGGTACGGCGGTCAGATCGCCGCCGAGGAGCCGCGCGAGCCGGCGCGAGAGCGCCAGACCAACGCCGTGTCCCGCCCCGCCGCCGTCCGAGGAGGCTGTCGTGTAGTAGATGTCGAAGATTCGATCGATCGCGCCGGCCGGGACTCCAGGGCCTTCGTCCTCGACCCGGAATTCGACCATCGGTGGAATCAGGTGAGCGCTCACGGACACGGTGCTGCCCGCAGGGGTGTGGCGGATGGCGTTCGACAGCAGATTGACGAAGATCTGCTCGATCCGGTGGGCGTCGGTTCGGCAGACGAAGCCTGGCTGCCGGTCCACACCGGCCAGGGCAACCTGCTTCTCGTTCGCGGCGGGGGTGACTCGCTGGATCGCCCCTTGGACGACGGTACAGCAATCGACGTCGCGAATCACCGGCTTCAGGCGGTCATCGTCGAGCCGGTTCAGATCGAGCAGGTCATTCACCAGGGCGACCGCCTGTTCGGCCGCTTCGAGGATCTCGAAAGCACCCCGCGGGACCGTCTCGGGGTCCTTCTTGCGCACCAGCATCTCGGACCAGCCGTAGACGGCGGCGAGCGCGTTGCGCAGCTCGTGGTTCACCATCGCAAAGAACCGCTCCCGGCTGCGATGGAGCTGCTGTACTTCTTCGAGAAGGCGGGTCGTTCGCTCGTGGGACCGGGCATTTTCGACGGCAGATGCAACGACGCTCGCGAGCAGCATTGCGATGTGAACATCCTCGTCGGAGAACTCATCGGCCCCGATCTTCTCGGTCAGGTACAACTCACCGAGAACGCCCTGACGGCCCCTGATCGGTACCCCCAGGAACGACTTCATCGGAGGGTGATTCGGCGGGAAGCCGGCCGAGGCCTTGTGGGTGCTGAGGTCAGCCAGGCGGATCACCTTGGCCTGCCGGATCACCAGGCCGAGGATCCCTCGGCCGACCGGGGGGGCGCCGATCCGGGCGTGTTGGTCCTCGGACAAGCCGGAGGTCGTAAAGGACTGGAGGGTCCGGTTGTCCGGGTTGAGGAGACCGACGGCGGCATACTTCGCCTCCAGCATGGTCCGGGCGAGTTCGGCTACTCGATTCAGGACCTGGTCGAGTTGGTGTTCGGCGACCAACTCCGGAGTGGCCCGGATCAGCCGTTCCAGCCTGCTTCCACCGGGACGGTCGAGGTTCATGCCATCAATCTACCCCCGGCGGGCGGACGCGGTAAATCTTGCCGGTTCGTTGTGCCCGCCTTCATGGCCGCTTAATAGGCAGGCGCCTAATTTGCGCCCCATACTCGGAGGAGTAGGACTTTTCCCTTGACGTATCGTCAGATCCTGGTGGCGGCAGACGAGTCGGCGGACGGGCGGCATGCGGTGAGTGCCGCCCGGACGCTAGCTGCGTCGAACGACGCCCAGGTGACGATCCTCAAGGTGCTGACCGTCCCGTCGGCCGGTGACGTGCCGGCCGGCCGGTGGATCTCCACGTCGACGGCCGGTCCGGGCGGTCACCACGGCGAGCTCGAGCATTTTCGGCTTTGGCTTGGCGCGGAGGCGAGGAACGGAGCTCTGGCGGACGCGCCCGAGGTGGCGGTCGCGTTCGGGATCGCCGGGATCGAGATCGGCCGGTTTGCGGCCCTTCGGAAAGCGGACCTCGTGGTGCTGGGGCGCCGCGACCGGACGCCGGACCATCGACTCCTGCTCGGGGAAACCGCCGATGCTGTCGTTCGGCGGAGCGATCTCCCGGTGCTGTTTGTGCCGCCGGATGTCAAGGAGTTCCGCCGGATTCTCGTCGCCCTCGATGGCACGGAGCGGGCGGCCCAGGTTCTCGAGGTGGCCCTCGCTGCCAGCCGGGAATTTGGGGCGGCGCTCTCGGCGGTCACCGTCGAGCCCGATCTCGACGATGAACGATCGCCGCCGGCGAACGGGCCGATGCCGCGTGGGCGAAGCGTCAGACTTCGCGACCTGCTGATGCGTCTTCCGCGGGGCGGGCCCGGCGCGACTGGAGTCGCGCTCGAGGTCCGGAAGGGCAATCCGATCGACGAAGTTCTCCTGGCGGTGACCGCCCTGCCGGCGGATCTCCTGGTCATCGGCTATCGTCGCGGTGGCCCTCCCAAAATCGTCGGCCCGACCGACATTGCCCGCAACCTCCTCTACGCGGCACCATCGGCCGTTCTGACGGTTCCTCTCTGAACCGTTCCTCGCTGATCGATTCAGTCTGAAGACATCGTCATGATTGCCTCAGCCTCCACTCAAACGAACCGGGATAGTCTTGCCTCGACAGGAGGGACTCATGACACGAAACATCGGCACGGCGGACCGGGCCATCCGCCTGGTGCTTGGGGTCCTGGCCCTCGGCCTGTATGGCGCACTCGACGCGCCGTGGAAGTATCTGGCTCTGGCTGGCCTCATCCCGATCGGTACCGCTCTGACCGGCAACTGTCCACTCTATACGCTCCTGGGGATCTCGACATGCCGGTCGTCGGGCTCGGAAGGCAGCCGTTAAGCAGGGTTCCCGTCGTCCCTGACGACGAAGGAGGGCATGATGACGATTCGCAATGTGGTGGTTTCGGTCGATGGTTCGCGGTTCGCCGAGACGGCGATCCCGGTTGCGGCCCGCCTCGCCCGCAAGGCCGGTGCCCGGCTCCGGATGCTGATGGTGCATGAGCCGGTCATGGCGTTGGTGCCGGCGGCCGATATTCCCGTTACGGTCGGCCCCGACGAGGTCGCACTCAAGGCCGAAGAAAAGGCGTATCTGGCCGGTCTGGCCGGTCTGGCCGGGGACCTGGGCACCGTCGGCGGATTGGCGGTCGACTACACCCTGCTCGAGGGCCTGGCCGGTCCGGCGCTCGTCACCGAGCTCGAGCACAGTGTGCCCGATCTCCTGGTGATGTCCACCCACGGGCGCGGTCCCCTGAGCCGGTTCTGGCTGGGCAGCGTGGCGGACCACGTCATCCGGCACACCACGACACCGGTACTGCTGCTTCATCCGCGGGACGGCGATCCGGTGCCCGCCCCCGAGATGAAGATGGAACGGATCCTCGTGGCGCTCGACCGGTCCGACGAAGCCGAAGCGATCCTGGCGCCACTGGTCTCGCTGGCCGGGCTGACCCAGGCGCACCTCACGCTGATCAATGTGGTTGAACCGGTCCTTGGCGTGTCGGGCGCGGTGCCGCCGTACCCGGTCGCGGTTCCGCAGGACACCCTGGAGTTGCTCCGCACCGACGCGCAGAAGTACCTCGACCGGGTGGCCGACCGGCTGCGTAGCCAGGGAGTCGGTGTCGCCACACGGGTGATTGTCGGACTGGGCGTTGCCGGCACGATCCTGAGCCAGGCCGATCAGGGGAATTTCGATACGGTCGCAATGACGACCCACGGGGCGACCGGGTTCCGCCGGCTGTTGCTGGGCAGTGTCGCGGACAAGGTGATCCGCGGTTCAAATCGGCCGGTGCTGGTGTTGAGGCCCGCCGCGGACGCCTGAGCCGGCGGAGTCGGGTACGTGAACGCGGGGCG
>JANXXJ010000343.1 GCA_025350665.1 Gemmatimonadota bacterium
ATCCGGCGCCGGGCCGAGCCGCGGTGGGCCGCGACGCCCGGGGGGCCCCGGCGGGGCTGGTGGCGGCCGGGGGCCGGGGCGAAGCGGTCCCAGCCGAGGGGGCCCGGGACGAGGCGGGCCAAGCGGCGGCCGGCCTCGGTAGGCGGCGTCGATACGGCAAACGACGAAGGCCGGCACACAAGTCAGTGCCGGCCTCGTTCGTTGGTAGCCGGATCGTCGCGAGCCGGTGCCGATGGTCGCGGTGTCAGGGCTTGCGGCTCCACGGTGGGACTTCGCCAATCGACCGGGTGTAGGTCACCAATTGCCCCAGGTGTTCGTGGAGATCACCGGTCATGGCCAAGGCAAACTCGACGAAGGTGATCGAGCGTTTGCCGAGCTGCCGGGTTCCCAGCAAGGGCGTGAGGTCGGCATTCTCCACGGTCACCCGGGCATGGGCCCACGCCTTCCGCAGGTGGTCCAGGACCTCGGCCTTGGCGGTGACTTTCTCGAGGCGCGGAACGGTTTCCCGGGGTGCACCGAAATCGGCGGGCGACTTCCCGGCCACGGCCATCGGGACGTAGACGTACCACTCGGTGGCCACGTGCATCAACGCGTTGGCGATGGTGCGGGTCTCGGGCGTGGGGCTCCAGGTGTACTTGGCCTCGGGGATGGCTTCCGCCAGCGCCATGATCTTGACGTGGACTGAGTCGAGGTCGGCCAGGAATTGGGTCCGGATATCCGCGGCCGACTTCTGATCCAGAATGGTCTGGGCCGAAAGGGTGGGCGGGACCGCCGCCAGGGCCAGGATCCCAGCGGCAAGCATTGTGGACCGGCGGCTGCGGCCGGATGACGAGGGCACCATGATGACTCCGGAGAGGGTATGGAACATCTACGGCGCCCTCGACGGGGTTGTTTCGGCCGTCAGTGGCGGAATCGGACCTTGGGGCGGGGGTGGGGCGTCTCGTGATCGCTGTCGACCTGGTTCAGGGCCCAGGCCGCCGCGCGACGGACCGACGGTGACCGGTCGTTCTTGAGGGATTCCAGGGTGGCAGTGGCGCGGGGGCTTTCGATCTGACCCAGGGCCCAGGCAGCCGCCACCCGCACGCCGGGGTCGTCGTCGTTCTTCACGACCGGCAGCAGGGCATCAACCGCCGATGCATCATCGATCTGTCCCAGCGCCCAGCAGGCCAGCGAGCGGACGTCCGGATCGCTGTCCTTGAGGCCCACGGCCACGACCGGGACCGACCCAGCCGTTTCGATCTGGCCCAGAGCCCAGAGCGCCGACCGTCGGACCTCGGGGGACGGGTCGCGGACCGCGACGCCGAGACCGTCGATGGCCTGGCGGGCCTCGAGACTGCCTAACGCCCAGGCGGCGGTCATCCGCACCCGGGTGTCTCGGTCCTTGAGCAGGGGGAGCAGCGGGCCGGTGGCGCTCGGGTTGTCGAGCTGGCTCAGGGCCCAAGCCGCCGCGCGCCGCACCGTGGCGGTTTCATCGCGGGTGGCGTCGGTCAGCGGGCCGATCGCGGCGGCGTCCTCGAGTTCGCCGAGGGCCCAGACCGCGAGGGTGCGGACCGTGACATTGGGGTCCCGGATCGCGGGCTTCAACGCCTCGAGGGCGCGGCGGTCACCGGCCGATCCCAGGCCAATGGCGCCGGTTTCACGGAGGGATGGGTCCCGGTCGCGGAGGAGGGCGGCGAGGCGGTCGAAGTCGCCGGCCTGCCGGGCGTTGCCGAGGATACTGGCGGCGATGTTCCGTACACAGGCGTTCGGGTCGTGGAGGACGGTACGGAAGACGGCGAGGACCGGCGCGCCCCAGTGGTCGCGGCCGCCGCCGTCGTCGAACCCGATCATACCGACCTGGGGCGCGATCGGACCCGCCATCGGCATCGGCATCGGGGTGGGCATGGGCATCGGCATGGGTAGATGTTCGTCAGCGGCGCCGAAGTTCCACCAGCCGTTGGTGAGGGTTCGGCCGGCCAGTTCGCAGACGGCGGAGTCGCTCTTCTTCAGCTCGCCGAGGAGCCGGGCCACCTGGGCCGAGTCGAGGCGGCCGGGTTCGGGGCGCGGCGAGCTGACGACCCGGGCCGGAGCGGCGGCGAACGACAGGCAGAGCGCCGCGGCGAACCACCGGGTCGCGGAGTGGGGCATGGGAACCTCGGCAGCGGAATTGAAGTCCAGGGTACTCGTCTGGTTGGATCGGGGCCGGGGTGAAAACGTTGGGATGGCGGACGCGACACGGCCGCCGGGTTTCCTATATGGTAGCCGGTGGCCGTGGTTTTCTGAGGTCGTTATCCCTCAGCTGCATGGCGATGGTCGCAGTCCGTCACTTCCCTTCAACCTCGTCGAGCGTCTTGCCGTAGTGTCCGACTTATATAAGGCGGGGCCTTATATGGTGGCCGCGGAAGTGGACACCGCCAGGCCCGCCACCTAGATCTCGACCCGAACTGCCTGGAACTTGAACGGCGCCGCTCGGCTGATCATCACGGTCACAGTGCCCTCGTCACCATGCCCGGTCCGGACCTTGAGCTCGATGCCATCGGGCGTCTCCGTGGCGCCGAGAATTGTGAGCTTGCCAAGGTTCTGCTGCATCTCGCCGTAGCGCTCGACCCGGGCGTCGATCGGTGTGCCACCGGACTCGGCGTTGGCCTCCATGAACTTCCGATAGGCAGCCACGTCGCCACCGTTGTAGGTGTCGAGCCACCGCCGAGCGAGGGCGGCCCGCTCACCGGAGGGGAATGCCACCGCGGCTGAATCGCTGGTCCTGGATTGGGCCGCGGCGGGCGCGCTAGCCGCCAGCACGGTCGCCGTCAAAACGAATCCGAATTTCATGAGACCTTCGGTGTGGGTGGTTCCGGTGTCCCGACCTCTGAACAGATGCCCGGTCCGGCGGGAACGACGCACGGGGTGCTTCCCCGGTCCGGCAGTGTACTCAGCGACCGTCAACGGGACGACTCAGGTCCACATCACCGGGATCCGGTACTGCTCGAGTTGGCGGTCGGCGCTCACGATGGTCAGCCCCCCACGGGTCCTGGTAACCGAAAATACCGCAACGATGGTTGAATCACCGCTACGTTCAGGCGTCGGTGCGGAGCGCCCCGACCGGGTCCATCCGCGCCGCACGCCGGGCCGGCAGGAACGCCGCCACCAGCGCGACCGCCACGAGTCCGACGGCCACGAAAGTGAACACCTCGACGTCGGTGGGTCTCACCCCGATCAACAACCCGCCCAGGGCCCGGGTGACGAGGAGGGCCACGGCCAGGCCGATCACGACGCCGATTCCCACCAGCCGGGCGCCCTGGACCAGCACCCGGCGGACAATGGCGCCCGGCTCTGCGCCTAACGCCAGGCGGACGCCGATCTCCCGGGTCTCCTGGGTCACCGAGAAGGTCAACACGCCGTAGAGCCCCACCACCGCCAGGATCAAGGCCAGGAGGCCGATCACGCCGCCCATGGTGGCGCCCAGGCGGATCCCCGCCAGACCGTTGGCCCCGTCGTGGATGACCCGATCGTACCAGCTGATACCTTGGGGCGTCAGCAGCGGATCGACCGACGCGATGACCTCCCCCAGCCGCGCCGGAGCTGAGGGATCGACCGAGGCCATTCTCACCGCCAGGTGGGCCCAGGTGGTTGGCGCCTGCGCCCACGGCCGGTAGAGCACGGATTTCGGCGATTCACCGAGAAACATGATCCGGGAGTCGTTGACCACCCCGACCACGTCCGCCGGCGGCGCGTCTGCGCCGAGGCGCAATATCTGGCCGACCGGATCGCGACCGGGCCAGAGTTCCTCCGCGGCATGCTGATTGACGATCACCACCGGATGAGCGGCGCTCGTGTCGCCGGGGGTGAAGAGCCGGCCGGCCCGCAAGCGGAGGCCGAGCGCCGTGAAGTGGTCGGGCCCGACGGCGTTGGTCATCATGCCCTGGGCGCCCTTCCGGTCCACCTGGCCGCCGCCGGTGCCGGTATAGACGTCGACGACGCGGCCGCCCCCCGTGCCGGAGACCGGCATGCTCTCGGACCAGTCCGCCGCCACCACGCCGGGCATCTCCCGGACTCGGCGGACGACCCGGTCGAAGATCGGTCCGGCTTGCTCGAGGGTGTACCGGCTGTGCTTGGCCTCGAGGTGGGCGATGATGACCGCGTTGGGCTGGAAGCCGATGTCCACGTTCGCCGCGCGGCGCGAGCTCTGGACGAACAGGCCGGCGCAGACCAGAACGACCAACGCCACCGCCACCTGGCCGACCACCAGGGCCCCGCGGAAATGTCGCCCCCGGCCGGAGAGGCCTGAGCGGCCGGCCTGCCGAAGGGAGTCATGGAGCTGACCCCGGGAGGCCAGCAGGGCGGGGCCGATGCCGCTCAGCAGCCCGGCGCCTAACGCGACCGCGGCCGCCATGAGGAGCACCTGGGGGTTGACGCCCAGGTGGAGGCTGATCGGCACGGCGCCATTCAGTGAAATCGCCGAGAGGCCCCGGACCGCCGCGGTCCCGAGCGCCGAGGCGATCAGCAGCCCGCCGAGACCCAGGAGCATGCTCTCGGTCAGCAGCTGCTGGATCAGGCGCCGGCGGGAAGCGCCGAGGGCCAGCCGGACCGCCAATTCGGTGGCGCGGGTGCTGGCCCGGGCCAGGATCAGGTTGGCGACATTGGCGCAGGCCACGGCCAGAACCAGCGCGGCCAACGCCGACAGGATCGCGGCGATCGTGGGGACGAACCCGGTGGAGCTGATCGTCGGCCGGGCCCGAGTCTCCGGATAGGCGACCAGATGGAAGCCGTCGGGGATTTCCGGATGTGCCTTGACCATGTTCGCATTCATCACTTCGAGCGCGGCCCGGATCTGCCCGATGGATTGGCCCGGCTGGCGGCGGGCGATCATGGTGTTCCGGCCGTTCTTCCAGCTGGTCGCGAGGTCGGCGATTTCTTCGCCGAGCGGGGCACCGGACGGAACGAACCCGACGACCTCGAGCAATGCCTCGGTTCCCCGGAAGCTGGGCGGGAGGACGCCGATGACCGTGAACGGCAACCCGTTCAGCATGACGGTCCGGCCCACGACACCGGGATCGGCGGCGAACTGCTGGCGCCAGGCCTGGTCGTTGAGTACCACGACCTGGGTCCGCTCCCGGTCGTCCGCCTCGGAATAGGTCCGTCCCAGCACGGGCCGGGCCCGGAGCAGGTCGAAATAGTTGCCCGTGGTGGCCAGCAAGAAGGCCATCCGGCTCTTGCTTTCGCCGAGCTTCATGCCGACGGTCTGCAGGTACCAGCCGCCGACCGACTGGAAGAGGTCGGTGCGGGCGGCCATCTCGGTGAGCGCCGGGGTCGGCACCACCGCGATCGGGATCGAGCCGAAGGCCTTGAGCGAGGCGCCGGCCACCACCAGTTCCTCGGCGGCGGGGACCTCCAGCGGGCGGAGGAGCCAGTTGTCCACGATGGTGAGTACGACCGTGGCGGTGCCGATCCCCAGGCCTAACGACAGGGCCGCGGCGATGGTGAACCCGGGGCGCTTGAGGAGCCCGCGGGCGCCGTAGCGGATGTCGCTCCACAATTCGGAAACGAAGAGTCTCACGTTCATGCGGCGCCCCCGGCGTCGTTCGATGGTTTCGAGATCGGCCTGGACTCGCCGCTGGTCGCCGAAGCGGCGGGCCGCTTCCTGCGCCGCGGCGGCCGGTTCCATGCCGCCCGCGATCAGGTCCTTGGTGAGGAGATCGACATGGAACTGGAGCTCATCCGCCACTTCGCGGCCGAACCCGAGCGAGCGCCAGTACCGGCGCCAGAACGGATCATCCTTCATCGGGTGCCTCCGTGGGCCGGTTCGGGGGCGGCCAGCGCCTGGAAGACCGCGTTGGCAAAGCGGGTGAAGTCCCGGACCTCGGTCTTGAGCTGACCTCGGCCTTTCGGTGTCAGGCTGTAGAAACGGGCCTTGCGGTTGTTTGCGGAAATCCCCCAGTCGGATTCGATCCACCCTCGGTCCACCAGCCGGTAGAGGGCGGGGTAGAGCGAGCCTTCTTCGATGGCCAGAGCGTTGCCGGTGGCCTCCTCGATCCAGCGGATCACGGCGTACCCGTGGAGGGCCCGCCTGGTGAGGGCACGGAGGATCAGCAGGTCCAGGGACCCGCGGAGCAGTTCGACGGTTGGGGCCGGCATCCGGTCTCCTTATGAGTTCCTAGGGGAGAACGTAACCTGGTGCCCTAGAGTTTCAAGGGGAGGGACACCCAGGGAAGCGGACGCTATCTTTCGACATGACTCGATACCTGTTGCCGCTCGCCTTCCTCGCGGCCGCCTGTGGCCCGCGGGCCGACGCCCCCAGGCCCGCCGACCCGGCGGCCGCTCCCGCGACCGATTCCCTCGGCGCCGCCCGTGACCTGCTGTTCTGGAAGCCGGACCAGCAGCCGCCCAGTTACCGGCACATGGACCGGATCTTCGCGGCGCGTCCGTTCCGGAAAGGCGCCGCGGTGTATCCGCTCCCGAAGTCCGGACGGGCTCTCCCGCCGGTGACCTATCAGCTGGCCGGTCGAACCCTTCCGCTCGACAGCTTTCTGGTCCGGAATCATGTGGCCGGGTTCCTGGTGATCCAGGACGGGAAGATCCTCGACGAACGCTATCTCCAGGGCAACGACGAACGGAGCCACTGGATGTCCTTCTCGGTGGGGAAGTCGGTCGTCTCGACCCTGGTGGGTGCGGCGCTCGCCGACGGCTCGATCAAGAGTCTCGACGATCCGGTCACTACCTATCTCCCGGCCCTCAAGGGGTCGGCGTATGAAGGGGTGACGGTCAGGCATCTGTTGTCGATGTCATCCGGCATCAAGTACAACGAGGCCTATCTCAACCGCGACGCCGACATCAACACCGTGGTGGAGTGCATGGCCGGCCGGACGCCGGGATGCATCGAGAAGGCCGCGGCCGGCTGGCCCCGGGAGGCGCCCGCAGGAGCCCGGTTCAACTACAACACCGCCGAAACCCATCTGCTAGGCCTCGTGGTGCAGGCGGCTACCAGGAAGCCGCTCGCGGACTATTTCTCGGACACGATCTGGGCGCCGTTCGGGATGGAATCGGACGGCTACTGGCTGCTGGAGTCCGACAACGGCCAGGAGTTCGGTGGCGGCGGCTGCAACATGACGCTGCGGGACTGGGGCCGGTTCGGGCTCTTCATCCTGAACGGCGGGATGGCCGGTGGGAAGCAGGTCCTGCCGAAGAGCTGGGTCCGGGATGCGAGCACCCCGCATATCCCGGCCACCGGCTACGGGAAGCTCGAGCCCGGGCTGGCGATGGGCTACGGCTATCTCTGGTGGCTCTATCCGCCGGCCGGGAAGGGCGCCGTGCCTAACGTCGACCGGGCGTTCGCGGCCGAGGGGGTGTTCGGGCAATCGATCCACATCGACCCGAAGCTCAAGCTGGTCGTGGTCACCTGGAGCACCTGGCCGGTGCCGGGGACGGCGGAGCTCGAGGCGGAGTCCACGGCGTTCATGAGCGGGCTCTCGGGTGCGCTCGAGGCGGCGGGCCATTGATCGCCGACACCCTGGTGCCGATCATGGCGACCGCGAAGCCAGACCCTCGGCCTCGAGCTCGGCCGCCCGGGCGGCGAGGTGGAATTCGAGCTCGTCGTCGACGGCCCGGACGATCTCGGTCCGGCGGCGCCAGGGCCAGCGAAACCCGGTTCCCCGGTTCATGGCGTCAGGCCTCGAGTCCGGCCGCGTCGAGGACCCGGAACACCGCGGCCGTGTAGGTCCGCCAGGTCGTCGACTCGGCGCGGAGCTGCCGGCGCCCGTCGGGCGTGAGCTGATAGAACTTGGCCCGCCGGTTGTGGTCCGACAGGCCCCATTCGGCCGAGAGCCAGCCCTTCCGCTCGAGCCGGTGGAGGGGTGAGGCGGGCCGGCGGGAGGTCGTGACAGGGTAGGTGGCGGGCCTTGAGCCTGGGATGACCGCGCAATGATACCGGGGTGACCTCGCCCCCCCAGATTGGCCGCTACCGAGTCCTCCCGCTCTCCGACCGAGGTTTGGAACCATGATCGATCTTCTCGCCAAGGCCCG
>JANXXJ010000003.1 GCA_025350665.1 Gemmatimonadota bacterium
GCCTGCTGGCGGCCGCGCAGATGATCTATCTGGCGGGCGACCTGACCTATCAGCTCTCGCCACCGCGAATCCCGGGACTGCCGGTCGACTGGCCCGATATCATCGATCTCGTCGGCTACGTCGGCCTGATCTGGGCGGCCGAGGCATTCAGCCGGGCGCCGGTCCGGAACCTGACCGGGGACGGACCCACCGGAACCGGCCCGGCCCGCCGCAACTGGCTACCGGTTGCGCTGGGCGGCATCGTCTACATCCTGCTCCTGACCGTGGCGCTGCGACCCTGGACCCAACCGCTTGCACCCCTCGCGCTCACCGCGGTGTTCATGACCCTGCTGATCATGGTTCGCGAGCGCCTGACCGAACGCCAAACGGTCCTGCTGGTCCGGGAACTGGAAGCCGAGCGCAATGCGGCCCGGTTTCGCGACGCCATTGCGCATCTCAAGGTCGGCCTCGCGATCATTGGGCCGGAGGGACGGGTCTCGGTCGCCAACCCGGCGGCGGCCCAACTGCTTGGTCTCGACGGGGCAGTCGAGGGATCGTCCCTGAGCCGGCCGGCTTGGGAGGTGACGACGGAGGATGGGCGGCCGATCGGACCGGAGGACCAGCCGGCGGCGGTGGCGCTCGCGACCGGGCGCGCGGTACGGGACCTGGTGATCGGCGTGCAAGTTCCCGGGAGCGGCCAGCGCCGGTGGCTCCTGGTGGACGCCGAACCCAGGTTCGACGCGGCCGGCGGCCCGGTAACCGAGGTGATCGTGAGTCTCCACGATATCACTGACCACCGGCTCCTCGAGCAACAGCTCCGACACACCCAGCGGATGGAGGCGGTCGGCAAGCTCGCGGGCGGGATCGCCCATGACTTCAACAACCTGCTCACGGCGATCATCGGGCACAGCGACATCCTGGGAACCGAACTTGGGCCCGGCGATCCGCGGATCGAGGAGGTGGGTGGAATCCGTCAGGCGGCGGACCGAGCGGCGCGGCTGGTCCGCCAGCTCCTGGCCTTCAGCCGCCGGCAGCACCTGAACCCGGAAGTGCTGGACCTGAACGAGGTCGTGCGCGACACCGCGCGTCTCCTGGTCCGGCTCCTGGGGGAGGACATCCCCATCGTGATGGAGCTTGACGACGACCCCATCATCGTCCGAGTGGATCGCGGCCGTTTGGAGCAGGTCATCGTGAACCTGGCTTCGAATGCCCGCGATGCGATGCCCCGGGGCGGCCATCTCACCGTCGCGACCCAGCGGCTCGAGGACCAGGATCCGGAGCGGCCGGCGGAATTCGTTGGCGGCGAGGCCGGCGTGGCGGTGCTCCGGGTCTCCGACGTTGGCGAGGGAATGGACAACGACACCCGAAGCCGGGCGTTCGAGCCCTTCTTCACCACCAAGGAAGTCGGCAAGGGCACCGGCCTCGGGCTCGCAACTGTCTACGGCATCGTTCAGCAGAGTGGCGGTGAGGTCGTGATCGACAGCGCGCCGGGACTCGGGACCAGCGTGACGGTCTTCCTCCCGGCGACCATCGGGCCACCGTCGGCCCCGCCCCCTCAGCCGACCGCCGCCCCGACCCGGCCGACGCGGGCCACCCCGGAACAGGTCATCCTGGCGGTCGAAGACGACGCGGCGTTGCGGGAAGTGATCCGGCGAGCCCTGATGCAGCGCGGCTACCGGGTCCTGGTGGCCGCCAGTCCTTCGACCGCGCGGGCGATCATCGGGTCGAGCGCGACCATCGACCTGCTGCTGACCGATGTGGTCATGCCGGGCGGCAACGGCCCCGAACTCGCCGCCTGGGCCCGCACACTCCGGCCGGATCTCCCAGTGCTCCTGATGACGGGACACGCGGACGATCTGGTTCACCGCTACAACCTCGGCCCCGCGCCAACCGACATGATCCAGAAGCCGTTCGACCCCGCGGACCTCGCGGCCAGAATCGCGGCCCGAATCGGCCGCCCGGGATGAACCGCTCCCTCTCGGAGCGGCCCATCGTTAGAATCGACCCATGAACCAACTGAAGATCCGCCGGCCCGACGACTGGCACGTTCATCTCCGCGACGGGGCCATGCTGGCCCAGGTACTCGACCACACGGCGCGCCAGTTTGGCCGCGCCATCGTGATGCCCAACCTGGTGCCGCCGGTGACCACCACCGCACTGGCGGAGGCGTACCGCGGCCGGATTCTGGCGCGGCTGGCACCGGGACGGACCTTCACGCCGCTCATGACGGCGTATCTGACCGACGGCACCGACCCCGCCGACATCGCGGCGGGCTTCGAGCGCGGCGTGCTCACGGCCTGCAAGCTCTATCCCGCCCACGCCACCACCAATTCGGCCCACGGGGTCACCGACGTCTGGGCGATTCACCGGGTGCTCGAGCGGATGGAAAAGATCGGGATGCCGCTCCTGGTGCACGGCGAAGTGACGGAGCCGGCTGTGGACATCTTCGATCGCGAGGCGGTCTTTCTCGAGCGAGTGATGTCGGGCATCGCTCGGGACTTTCCCGGTCTCAAGCTGGTCTGCGAACACATCACCACCGAAGCGGCGGTCGCGTTCGTCCTGGGTCACGGCGACCGGGTGGCGGCCACCATCACACCCCACCACCTCCAGTTCAGCCGGAACGCGATCTTCCAGGGCGGGATCCGCCCCCACATGTACTGCCTGCCGATCCTCAAACGGGAAAAGCACCGGCTGGCGCTCCGCCAGGCGGCCACATCCGGGAATCCCAAATTCTTCCTGGGCACCGACACGGCGCCACACGCGGTGGAAACCAAGGAGCACGCCTGCGGGTGCGCCGGAGTGTTCAACGCCCCGGTGGCGCTCGAGTCCTACGTTACAGTGTTCGACGAGGAGCACGCGCTCGACCGGTTCGAAGGGTTTGCGTCCGAGCATGGGGCGCGATTCCACGGCTTGTCCCTGAACGAGGGAACCGTGACGCTGGTGCGCGAGCCGACGGTGGTCCCGGAACGGATCGCGGCGGATGGCATCGCCGTGGTCCCGTACCACGCGGGGACGACCTTGCCCTGGCGGATCGTCGAGGCGAAGGCAGGGGCGGGGGCGGCGGCCGGCTGACGCCGGCCGCTACGAGTTTCGGTTACCGCGAGGGGGCGGGCGGGTCGAGGCGCCACCACCATTGGCTCGGCAGGGCTCGTTTCCGGGGCCAGACTTCGTCGAGTGTCGCCGCATCGTAGAGCCGGCCGTTCTTCATCACCCACCGGATCGACGTCGAATTCTCGAGTTTCTCGAGCGGATCGCGGTCGAGAATCTGGAGATCCGCCATCTTCCCGGCCTCGAGCGACCCGATGTCCTTCGCGAGTCCGATCGCGTCGGCGCCGTGCAGGGTCGCGGCCCGGAGCACGTCGATCGGCCGCATCCCGCCCGATCCCCGCATCCAGAGTTCCCAGTGCACCCCGATGCCCTGGACCTCGCCATGCGAACCAAGGCCCACTCGGCCGCCCGCCTCCACCAGCTTCGTGAGTTGCCGGGCGTGGAGCGGGAAGACGTACTGGTCATCCCGGCTGAACGTGACGGTCTTCCACTTGTCGAGCTCCTCGTGCGGGGTGAACCGCCGGAGCCGCGGCATGGTATCGAGATTGGTGTGCGTCAGGTAGTAGTCCCGGCCGATCGGCCCGCCATAGCTCACGATCAGGGTGGGCGTGTAGGTAATGCCGCTGGTCTTCTCGAGTTCCACGACGTCCTTGAAGAACGGACTGATCGGCAGTGAATGCTCGAGCCCGGGATAGCCATCCTGCATCAGGGTCAGGTTCATGGTGAAGTTCGAACCACCCTCAGTGGTGGTGGTGAGCCCCTGCTCCCGGGCGGCGGTGATGACCCACTGACGGACTTTCCGGTCGCCGGCCAGGTACTGTTTGATGGTCTTGGTGTCGTAGTGATCCGAGTAACGGCGGACCACGTCGCGGGCCTCGTCGAGACTCTTGATGTTGTCCATCGAAAAGATGCCGGGCCCCGTGGAATAGAGCCGAGGACCGATCAGCTCGCCGGTCTCCATCAGGTCCTGATAGGTGAGCACGTCCTCCGATGAGGTCTGCGGGTCCCGTTGCGTGGTGACGCCGTAGGCCAGCTGGGCCAGGAACTGGGTCACCTGACGGCGATGAACACCCCATGACACCCAGGTGTGGGCGTGAATGTCGACGTACCCGGGGAGGATGGTTTTCCCGGTCACATCGATCACCCGCGCGTCGCCCGGCGCTTTGAGCGAACCCTTCGGGCCCACGGCGGTGATCCGGTTGTTGGTTACCAGGATGTCGCCTGAGGGAATGACCTCGTCGCCCTTCATCGTGATGATCCGGGCGCCACTCAACACCACCGATCCCGCCGGCTGGTCCTTCCGCGCCACGATCTCCACGTCCACCCTTGGCGCTTCGTACGCCGGGCCCTTCTTCGCCGAGGTGTCGGCGGGAGTGGCGCTGGCACGGGCGCGGGTCACGGAGTCGCTGGTCGCGGCGTCGATCGCCGCGAGGTCGGCCTGGAAGTAGCTCCGGCCGATCGAGTAGTGCGCCGCCTTCCCGTCGGCACGCCAGCCGATGAAGTCTCCGCCGATTCGGGTGAGCCGGCGGGCCGGCATCGCGGAACCCGCGGTAACCGCCACCGTCGCTCCCTCGCCCGCCATCGGAGGCACGGTGATCAGATAGACATTCCGCGCCACGTGCACCAGCGCCCGGGTCCCGTCCGGCGAGAGTACCACTTCATCCGGCACCGCCGGCTCGGGCGGGCCGCGGAATCCGGGCGTCGTGGGTCCGGTCACCTTGACCACCGTCCTGGCATCGGTGCCGTCGTACCGGAGCGACTTGAGCCCGGCTGCCCCTTCCCACACATAGATCCGCGAGGGATCGGGCCCCATATGCGGCACGTTGCGGCCCTCTTCCGTGGCGCCACCGCCCATCCACGCGATCCGGGTTACCTCGCCGCCCGCGGACGGCAGCCACACGTACTCGAGCTCTCCCGCGCCGCTCAGGGTGCCGAAGTCCTCGAAGGTACGCAGCCGGTGGAGCCGCGAGCCGCGTACCGCCACGATCCGCATCCCGTCAGCCGACCAGGCGAGCTTGTCATAGAAGGCGGAGAGCCGGGTCAGGCGCTCGGGCGCGCCCCCTTCGGCCTTGACCCGATAGATGTCGCCGCCGGTGGAATCGTTCCACACCGCGTACGCCACCCATTGCCCATCCGGCGACCAGACCGGCGCGTGCTCCACCACCGACGCCTGGGTGAGCCGGCGCGCGTTCCGGATCGTGGCCGCCCCGCCACCCGCCGGCAGATCCGCGAGCCAGAGCCGGTCGAGGGCCGCAAAGACAAGCCTCCGCCCGTCCGGCGACGGCCGGGCGCCGCGGATCTGAGTGACAGTGAGGGTCGTGTCGTTGATCGGATAGTCGAACTTGGCCAGCGGGGCCAGCGGCTGATCTACCTCGGCCGTGAACGGGATTTCGGTCCGCTCGCCGGTCGGAACCGCGATCTTCCAGATCTTGCCGTTGAAGCTGGTGAACAAGGCCCGCGAGTCCGGCGTGAACACCGAGGCCGGGTAGATGTCGCGGTCGCGGGTGCCGCCACCCAGGGCGTCATCGCGCTGCACGTCCATCGCGAGCCAGCGCTCCTCGCCGGTGGTGAGGTCGAGGAGCCGGATCGCCTCGCGCGCGTCGGACCGGGTGGCGTAGACCAGCCAGCGCCCGTCGGGGCTCGGCACCGGGCGGAGCGCGCCTTCCAGCTCATGGGTCCGGATCAGCGGCCGGCCCGACTCCCGGTCCAGCTCGGCGATCTGCCAGGGGCCGGGTATCCGGGCGGAACTGCGGGGATCGTCCGCGGATGGGGGTGCGGCGTCGAGGAGGTCGTCGTCCGCTCCGAAGGTGCCGCCGAGCCCGCCTCGAATGTTCACCCAGAGTTTCGACGCGTCCTTGCCGAAGGCGGCGCCGAGGTATCCGGGAGCCGGCGTTCCGGGAGCGGCCGGGCCGGCGGCGCCGTTAGGCTTCCGGCCGGTCATCTGGACCCCGGTCCCGCCATCGACGTGCCAGAGCCAGAGCTGGTTGTCCTTCGTGGCTACCACGTAGCGGCCGTCAGGCGTCCACACGGGCGAGACGTAGTTGTCCCGTTCTCCGGTCGTGAGGGCCCGCGCGTTGGCGCCATCGGCGTCGGCAATCCAGAGATTCTCGGAGCCGTTCCGGTCGCTCACGAACACGATCCGCCGCCCATCGGGCGAGAAGTGCGGCTGCATGTCATAGGCGGAGCCGCTGGTGATCCGGGCGGCGGTGCCTCCCGAGACCGGAAGGGTGTAGAGATCGCCCAGGATCTCGAAGATCAGTGTCTTCCCGTCCGGGGCAAGGTCGAGCGAGAGCCAGGTGGCTTCGGAGGTGGTGAACTTGAGCCGCCGGGTGGTGATGAGCGGCAGCGTGTTGGCCTTGGCCGCGGCCTTGGCGGCGCTGTCGGCCTGGGCCTGGGTCTGGGCGGAGGCCGCCGGGGCGGCCAGCAACATGGCGGCCACTCCGGTGGCCAGATGGCGCGTCGTCAACGAGAGCTCGCGGTAGAGGCTCCCGGAATCTATCCGTGAACGGCGGCCTGGGCACCGGCGTCACCCATCGCCCGCGCTTGTGCCGGATCGGCACGAGAGTGAACTTCAGCCATGACCACTGACCGCCAACGCCTGGAAGCCGCCCTCAGCGGCCGGTACCGGGTTGCCGGGGAACTGGGCGCCGGCGGGATGGCCACCGTGTACGTCGCCGAAGATCTCCGCCACCGGCGGGATGTGGCCATCAAGGTGCTGCATCCCCGGGTGGCCGCCTCGATCGGCCCGGAGCGATTCCTCCGCGAGATCGCGATCGCCGCGGGGCTCGCTCATCCGAACATCCTGAGCCTGTTCGATTCCGGCGACGCCGATGGACTCCTCTACTACGTAATGCCGCGGGTCGAGGGCCCCTCGCTCCGGGACCGGATTGCCCGCGAGGGGGAGCTGCCGGTCGACGAGGCGATCGCCCTCCTCCGCGAACTGGCCGATGCCCTCGCGTACGCCCATGGCCAGGGCATCGTCCATCGCGATCTCAAACCGGAGAACGTGATGCTGGCCCGGGGCCACGCCCTGCTGGCCGACTTCGGCATCGCCAAGGCCTACCACGAGGCCGGCCGGAGCGGACCCCTCACCGCCACCGGCATCGCCATCGGCACGCCGGCCTACATGGCGCCTGAGCAGGCCGCGGGCGACCCGCAGACCGATCACCGGGCCGACATCTATGCGTTCGGCGTACTCGCCTACGAGATGCTGGCTGGTTCACCGCCATTCACGGGCTCGTCGCCCCAGCAGGTCATGGCCGCACACCTGACCCGGACGCCGGAACCGCTGGCCGCGATCCGGCCGAGCGTACCGCCAGGAATCGTGGTCGCGGTGATGCGATGCCTCGAGAAACGCCCGGCCGACCGCTGGCAGTCGGCCGACGAACTCCTGCGGCGGCTCACGTCGGACTCCGCCGCTGGCGGCTCACCGGCAGCGGGAGTCACGGCTGCCGCCCCCGGCGCGCTGACCATCACGGAAGACATGTGCCGCCGGATCGAACGGGCCGCGTTCGATCCCCGGATGATCGGCGACAAGCTCAACTACCTCGACAATCAGGTCGATTCAGACGTGTTGGTGATCATGATCCTCGGCTGGGGACTCGACGCCGTCGATCCCGTCGCGATATTCCCGGGAGCGCCTTTCCGCATCGTGATCCCCACTTTGTTCGGGCTCGACAGCGGGCGGAAGCTCCGCTTCCCGCTGTCGGTCGCCGACCACCTGACGCTGCTGGAAGCGCTGGTAAACGATCTGACCGAGCGGATTCGCCCTCGGTTCGTCATTGTGGGCGGCTTTTCGGCTGAAGGCGACGTCGCCCTCCGGCTGGCCGCCGACGCCGCCCCGAGCACCAGGATCGATGCCTGTCTGGCGCTCGGCTCGAACGTCGGGATCGAAACCTGCTTCGTGACCGGGGTGCTGGCCGACATCAGCAGCGATGCCCGGGACAGCATGCTCCCCGCCCTCAATCTGGCGCTGGGTGGCGCCGGGACGGTCAACGATTGGGTGAACCTGGGCGACTACCTGGTTCGGATCGTTCGGAATTTCCAGCACGACTGGCGCCCGATTCAAAGATTCGCCCGCGACATCGTGGCGCCGTGGAAGGCCGAGGGGATCGGCGCATTGGTGCGCTGGTACCGGACGGCTACCGAGGCGGGCCGCCGGGTGCGGTGCGTCTTCGAGGACAACGATCTGTATCGGGGACAGATCCGCGAACTGCAACTCCGGAATCTCGACGACAAGGTCCTGGGCGAGGCCTACCGTCCGGGGTCCATCGTGGTCGAGCCCGTGGCGGGGCACTTCGATCTCCTGGAACCCGAACGGGTGATCCGCCATCTCAGCGAGCTCGTGGCGGACCTCCGCGCCGACGGACCAGGCCATCACGAGGCGTCACCGCGTTCCCCGCGACGATGAAGACCCGACCGGACCGGACCCCGTTGATCATGCTCCAGGCGGAGGTCAGCAGAAAATCCGTAATCCCGTCGCCGTTCACGTCGCCCACACCCACGGCGTCGAACCCCAGCGTCTCGCCCGGCACGGCACCGGTGATGGTGCGGATCACGTGACCATCCTTACCGGAGAACAGTCGCACCCGGCCGCCGGACCAGGCCGCGCCGCTGTACTGCCACGATCCGATGATCAGGTCGGCCCTCCCGTCGTGGTCGAGATCACCGACCCGGGCCGCGCCGATCCCGAAACCCTCGCCGGCCGAGTCGCCGGTGAAGGTGTGGACCGGAGCGCCGGTCCGGCCCGAGTAAACGTAGGCTCGACCCGTGGAACGGCCCTTCGCGGAGTTAGTGAAGTCGGTGGCGTAGATGTCGGGCACGCCGTCCCCGTCGGTATCGCCGACGACGGACACGAACATCGCGCCGAGGGCGTTGCCGCTCTCGTCGGCCTCCCGTGAGAAGACCGGCGTCAGGTTGAGGCCGTGATAGACCCGGATCAGGCCGGCATTCCGCGGCCCGGCGCCGCCCGCTCCGACGATCCAGGTGCCCCCGGAGCCCCCAACCGTTGACCCGAAGGCGTCCCCCGGATGCTCGCCGTCGATCACGAGCAGGCGGTGACCGTCGCGCCCCGAGAAAATGATCGCGCGTCCGGCGCCGGCACCGTGGTGGTTGCTGCCGGGCGCTCCGGCGAGGATGTCCGGCCGGCCATCACCGTCGACGTCACCGACCCCCGCCGACGACGAGCCGAGATTGACGTCGGCCGAATCGCCGTGGAGCGTGAGCAGCAACTTTCCGTCACGGCCCGAGAGCACCAGAACCTTGTTCTGACCGGGCGCACCCGCGGCGACATCAGGGACACCGTCGCCGTTGACGTCCCCGGCGGCTTCGAGGCCGGTGCCAAGGGCCGAGCCCGAGTCTCCGACCGTCTTCCAGACCAGTTTCCCCGACCGGCCCGAGTAGAGGTACACGGTCCCGCGGGTGGAGCCGAACGGCGGATTCGCGGTCGCGGAGATGACGACGTCGGTCACCTTGTCGCCGTCGACATCGCCGACCGGACGAGCAATCCAGCCAAATTCGTCCCCCGCCCGCTCGCCTTGCCATTCGTGGATGATTCGGACGTCCTTCTCGACGAACGGCGGACTGAACCGAATCCGATCCGGAAAGAGCCCGGCGAATCGTGGATCGTCGTGGAGCCGGGTCAGGTCCGACCGGGCCGCGATCGACGACAGGTCGATCTTTCCCCGCATCCGGCTGAACCAGGTGAAGGCATCGTCCGCCCGCCCGGAATCGGCGTACATCGCGAACAGGCCGATGGCGGCCTGGGGCGCGGTGGCCGGCATCGTGGTGGCTCTCGTCAGCGCGTCCGCGGCCGGGCCAAGGTGGCCGAGCAGTCGGTGGGTGTTCCCGAGCGCGAGCCACCCGATGGCGCTGTCGGGATGCGACCGGACGAAAGGCTCGATCAGAAGGAGCGCCTCGGCCGACCGCTTCTGGCCGTTGAGGCGGCGGACCGCGGTCAGCGTGTCGGCCGGCGGCTGGGGCACGGTTGGCAACGGCTGCCCGGGTGAGACCGACAGGAGCAGCAAGAACAGGTAGGGACGCATCCAGGACTCCATCAGGTTGGCCGAATCGCAGTGAACCATGGCCGGGCCCGGCCTCGAGGACTACCAAGGCATTGCCCGCCGGACTATCACGCCATTGCTCGGCCCCCTGGACCGGCTGAAACCGGGGCGCGACCCCGACCGTTACTTTGATGAAGGGTTCGACGGACCGGGCAGCCACGGATCATGAACGAAATCGACCGCATCATCTTCGCCAGTGAGACCGTCCGGGTCGGCGCCTTTCGCTGCCCGGTATCGGATCCTCGCTTCCCGGACTCGGGCCCGATTCAGGAAAGCCTCGTGGCATTCCCCCGGCGCGGCGTCTGGATCCGGCAGGCGGGCTCCCCGTCCATGGTGGCGGATCCCGGCATCGTGACCATCTACAATCGCGGCCGCCACTACGACCGGGCCCCCGTGTCGGCGGATGGCGACATCAGCGACTGGTTTGCGGTCGCCCCGGATGTGGCCGTCGCGATCGCCCGCGAAGTCGATCCCTCGGCGTTCGATGAACCCGAGCGGGCCTTCCGTTTCGAGGTGGCGCCGGCCGACCATCAACTCTACCTCCGCCAGCGCCGGCTCTTCCTGGCCATCGAACGCCGGGAGCTCGAGCCGTTCGCGGTCGAGGAACAGGTGCTGACGCTGGTGGAAGAAGTGCTGCGCCGGGCCGCCGGGCGCGATGGGGGCCGTCCCACATTGTCATCGGCGCGGCGCGAGCTGATCGAGCGGGCCAAGGCCGAACTGGCCCGCAACGTTGCCGAACCGACGGACTTGCGGCAGCTATCGGCCCGCCTCGAGGCGTCGCCATCTCATATCTGCCGGGTTTTCCTGCAGGGCACCGGCCGTACGCTCCACGAGTACCGCCTGGAGCTCCGGCTCCGAAACGCGCTCGAGACCCTCGGTGAGACCCGCATCGGCGTCTCCCGCCTGGCGGCCGAACTCGGCTTCTCGAGCCACAGTCACTTCACGGCGGTGCTTCGGCGCCGCCACGGCATGACCCCCACCGAAATCCGGTCGGCGCTCCGGGGCACCCGGCCGCTCAAGCAACCGGAGCCTCGGTTCAGGGAGACCTCGCCACCCTGAAGCCAACCGAGTCAAAGCGATCGCCAGGCAGGCCCTGGGATCGGGCCGCGGAACGCGCATCGACCGTATTGGCGAGCCAGGACCCGCCCCGCACGACGCGAAATTCGCCGGTCACCGGACCCCGGGGATCGGTGCGCGGGCTGGTGCGGTAGTACCCGCTCGAATAGTAGTCCTGGACCCACTCCGCCACGTTCCCATGCATGTCGTAGAGCCCCCAGGCGTTAGGCGCCTTTCCGCCAACCGGATGCGTCGTCTGGCCACTGTTCTGGTAGTACCACCCCATCTCGGCCGCGACGCCCGTGCCGGCGTAGTTGCCGGTGGTTCCCGCCCGGGCCGCGTACTCCCATTCGGCCTCGGTCGGGAGGCGATAGCCTTTCCCCGGATCGGTCACATTGAGGCGGTCCAGAAACGCCTGGGCATCGTCCCAGCTCACCTGCTCGGCCGGACACGTTGGCCCGCACCCGGTGAAATAGCTGGGCCTGGTCCCCATCACCGCCAGCCACTCGGACTGGGTTACCTCGGTCGTGCCCAGCATGAATGGGAGGTCGAGCGCCACGAGGTGGGCGGGACGCTCGTCCGCCGGGCGATCATCGCTGCCCATCAGCATCGTCCCCGGCGGAATCAGCACGAACCGGCCGCCGAACGCCGCCGTGTCGACGGCCTGACCGGCCACCGTGAGTTCCAGCGGACGCGACGCGGTCTCGGCCCCGCTCGTGGCCTGGACCGCGAAGCGATAGCGCCCGTCCAGCACCGGGATCCCGAACAGGCGGCCGTCCGGCTGCAGGACCAGGCCCGGTGGTACCGCGCCCTCGACCACCGCCCACGACACGGCGGCTCTGCCTCCTGCGCTCCGCACCACCGCGTCATAGGGCCGGGCCACGGCAGCATCCGCGAGAGACGCCGTAGTGATGACCAGCGGATCCAGGGACGGTGCGTAGGCTCCGCAGCCGGACAGTGACGCCGCGATCAGGGCGGCCAGCCAGGAGATACGCATCGGCAACACCCTCTCGAATCGACGAAGCATCGGATCGGAATGATGCTGACAATCTGCGAGGCCCGCGGGGATGAGGCTGTCACTGGAATGACTGGCGGCGGGCAAGCCGGTGGCAGCGGCGACCGGATGGCAAGGCTCCGCCGCGGAACGATCCCAACCGCGGCGAATTGGTTACCTCCCGATCCCAGGACCGGTCAACACTGGGGCCATGCCTTGCCCACGAATCGCCGAGGAGGATAAGCTATGGCCATGCCCGCACTGGCACGGCGGTGGACCCGAGAGGACATCCGGGCGCTCCCGGACGACGGCAACCGATACGAACTGGTCGCCGGCGAGCTCCTGGTGACCCCGGCACCGCGATGGTGATCGAGGTGTCGTCGCCGTCCACGGCCCGGTACGACCGGGTCGTCAAGCGGCCGGCCTTTCAGGACGCCGGGGTCGAGGAGTTCTGGATCGTCGATCTCGACGCGCGGTTGGTCGAGCGTTGGCGGCCGGAGGACGGGCGACCCGACATCCTGCTGGAACGCCTGACCTGGCAGCCCGAAGGAGCGCCCCAACCGCTCGACAGCGACCTCGCGGCCTTCTTTGCCGGTGTGCTCGACTGACCAACCCGCAGCTCCGCGATACCGATGACCCCGGGGACGAACGCGACGCCTTCTTCATCTCGGCCCGACCCGGTGCCTGACCCGGGAGGCCCGGCTCGCCCGCGGGCATGCTAAGGGCGAACGCGAACCACCCGGCCCTTGCCGTCGAGCCGTTTGAGGTTCTGGCCGATTCTTCCAACGTAGTCCACCGTCTCGCGATGCCGCCACCGGGGCACCTCCGGCGCCACTCGTTCGATCGCGCTCCACCCTCGCGGATCGAGCTGCCGCTCCCGGGCGAGCCGCTGGGCCGTCAGAATCGGCACCCGGCCCGCGTTGTAGCTCCCGAACATGAAGCGATGAAGGTCGGCATCATCGACGCCGTCCTCCCACAGGCGCCACAGCTGCCGGTCGTAGAAGATCCCGGTGCCGATGTTCCGCTCGACATCGTCCACCGAGGCCCATTCGGGGTTCTTTGACTGAATCTCCCGAAAGGTCGACGGCATGAGCTGCATGACGCCGCGGGCATCCACCTGGCTCTTCGCATCGGGGTCGAGACGACTCTCGGTCATCCCCTGGGCCTTGAACAGGCGCCAGTCGAATCCCACCCCGAAGAACCGCTTCGAGTACTTCCGGAATGTCGGGTCGTACCGGTCCGGGCCTGACTGGGCCTCTCCCCGGGCCGCCGCGACGCCCAGTAGCAGCAGCAGAACCGCCCTCAATTGAGCGCCCCCGCAATGATCATCGCCACGCCGAGGAAGATCGCGGCGATGAAAATCGCCACCGCCACGTTCCCCTTCTGCAGCTCGGCCGCGAAATTGACCTCCGGCGTGAGGCGGTCGATCACCCTATAGGAGGTGAACATCAAGACGACACCAAGGACCGCATACAGAAAGTTGAGTCCGATGATTTTCCACTCCATTGCGTCTCCTGGGATTAGCGGCGAGCCGCGTGAGCCAGCCTTTCACCGAGGCACCTTCGCCTTCAGTTCGTCGAGCCAGTGGAGGACCACGACCACCGGCTGCGAGCCGACCCGCTCGACCGGCGTCACCATCAGGAACCGGGAGCCGTCGGGGGTGACGTCGTAGCCGATGGTGCGTCCCGCTGACAGGCGGCCGGCGTCGGCCTTTCGGAACAGAAGCGTCGGCGGGCCGACATCGCCGGTGGCAGAGTTGAACGAGGCGGCGAACACCGCGTCGCCCTTTCGGTAGACGATCTCGCGGCCGCCGCGCGACCAGCGCGGCTGGTCGCCACCGTCGGCGGAGACCTGACGGCGGCCGCCCTGCCCGACGAAGGCGCGAACGAATACATCGGAGCGCTGATTCGCCCCGACTTCCTCGAACGCCAGCCAGCGGCCGTCGGGTGAGAACGTCCCATTGCGCTGGATCACCGCCCCTGATCCCAGGGGCGTCGGGGTACCACCGGTCAGCGGGGCGAGCATGATCCGATCGTGCCGCTCGGTCTGCGTGAAGATCACTGATTTGCCGTCGGGCGAGACCGACGAGGCCAGCTTGTCCCGACGACTCCTGATCAGGGTATCCCCGGCGGTCCCATCGACCGGGGCCCGGGCCAAATCGTAGGTCGGGGTCTCGACGGTATAAATGAGCGAGCGGCTGTCGGACAGCCACTGGGCGTCGAACGAGACGCCCTGGCTCCGGGTCAGCTGGGTGAGGACTCCCCGACCGATGTCGAAGAGCCAGATCTGGCGCGGTTCGACCCGGGTGATCGCCACCCATCGCCCATCCGGCGAGCGTCGCGGCTCCGCCCACGGCCCAGCCTCCGGGACCAGCACACGCTCATTGCCGGCCCGGTCCGTCCACACGACCCGGCGGGGGACGTTCCACTCGGAGGCCCTGAGATAGACGAGCGTCCCGGTGGCGGAAACGGCAAAGCCCCCAACCCCGTCGGTGAGGCTCCAGGCGAGGTCCTCGACGACCGGCACGGCCGGGCCGAGAACCCGGAGCCCTTCAGGATCGAACGGCACCGCGAAGATCGTCCCTTCCCGGGCGAACAGCAGATGACCGCCGGCATACCGACCGAAGATCGCGCCTTCCACCAGGACGGTGCGGCGGCCGGTAGCGTACTCGACCGCCTCGATCCGCGACTTGGCGAACGGAGCGGAGAACGTGCTGAAGATCGCCGCCCGCCCGTTGGGCAGACCTTGCGGGTACCAGTGATTGAACTCCACTCCGGCGCTGTCGAGTTTGGTCAGCCGCACGGCTGAGCCTCCCGACGCCGGGACCCGCCAAACGCCGTCGCCGTCCCTGGTAAAGAGCAGCGAGCCATCGCCGCTCCAGCCTGGACCGAAGGTCGCCGAGTCCGCCACCGCAACGGCCAGCCCACCGGCAAGGGGAATCTTGCGGATCATCCCGCCGGCGACGAAGGCAATCCACTGACCGTCGGGCGAGAAGATTGGATCCTCGGCGCCCTCGGTACCCGGAATCAGCGCGAGGGCGGTCGACCCCAGCTCCCGCATCACGACATGGCGAATACCGGAGGAGTCTCGAACCGCCTGAATGATCCGGCGTCCGTCCGGCGAAATCTCGACATGGGGACGATCGGTCGCGGAGGTAGTGGTACGGAACGCGAACTCGACCCGTTGCCGGTCGGCCGGGCTTTCCTGCCCGCGCAACAGCGCCCAGGCCCAGAGTGCGGCCAAGGCAACCACCGCGACGCCCAGAATGCCGGCAATCCAGCGCCAGCGCCGCCCGTCGGACGAGTGGGCCTTCGAGCTCGACGTTCGCGCCCGGGTCGCGAGCCGGCCGTCGAGCGCCGCCGCGAACTCCGCCGCCGAGGCGAACCGATCGGCCGGGAGTTTCTCGAGCGCCTGGGCCACCGCGGCCGCGATGTGCTCGGGGACCGATTTCCTGAGGGCCGTCACCGGCTGCGGCGTCTCGGTGATGATCTTCATGATGATCTGCTGGGCCGAGTTCCCCATGTGCGGGGGCTCGCCGGAGAGCATCTCGTAGAGGACGCTGGCCAGCGAATACACGTCGGAGCGGGCTGTGATCTCCTTCTCGGCCGTGGCCTGCTCGGGACTCATGTAATGCGGGGTGCCCAACGAGAGCCCGGTCTCCGTCATCCGCCCGCCCGCCGCCGCGCTCACCGCGAGCGCGATCCCGAAGTCGGCCACCATCGGGCGGCCGTTCTGGAGCAGGATGTTCTCGGGCTTGATATCGCGATGGATCACACCGTGCTGATGAGCGTACCCCAACGCGTCGGCGACCTCGATTGCGATCCGGACCGCCTCGTCGACGCCGAGCTGGGTTTCCCGGTCGAGCTTGGCGCGGAGGGTTTCGCCGTCGATGAACGGCATCACGTAGAAGAGGAACCCGTCCGCGGTGCCGGAGTCGAACAGCGGCAGGATGTGGGGATGCTGCAGGGCCGCCGTGGTCTTGATTTCCTGGACGAACCGTTCGGCGCCGAGGACCGCGGCGAGCTCGGGCCGGAGGACCTTGAGGGCGACATGGCGGTCGTGCTTGAGATCCTGGGCCAGGTACACCGTGGCCATGCCGCCCTGGCCGAGCTCACGCTCGATCCGGTAGCGGTCGGACAGGGCGGAGACAAGCCGGTCGAGCGGCGGGGTCATTGGCCCACCTTCCGACGGAGCTCGTCGAAGAAATTGGTGATCACCAGGATCGGCAAGACGCCCGGGCGGTCGACGTCTTTCACCATAAGGAACCGATTGCCGTCCGCCGTCGCGTCGTAGCCATGTTCCGGGGGATAGCCGCCGTCGAAAAGCTGGTGTTCTTTCCCGATCACTCCGGTGGCGGGGTCGATGTCCACGGCGTAGACTGCGGTCCCGCGCCGGAACACCAACTCGCGTCCGCCCCGGGTCCAGCGCGGATCCTTGTCGCCGGTCTCACCCGCCGACACCTGGAGGGCACCGGGTGTGCCGTCGGCTCGGAACACGAAGATGTGCGGCGTAGCCTTGGTCTCACTGGCCCCACTCGCCGCCATCCAGCGCCCATCGGGAGAAAAGCGCGGGCCGTCGAACTGGACCGTCGAGTCGCCGACGAACCGGCCAGGCCCCGCACCGTCGAGAGGCGTCACTCGGATCCGCTGGTGGCCCGTCCAGAACTCAACGTACGCGAGGTCCTTTCCGTCCGGCGACACCGACCACGGATACTTGTCCTTGATGTTGGACACCACGGCCGTCGCCGCCCCGCTCCCATCGATCGGGATCCGGTAGATATCATAGGAAGGATCTTCGTTGGTGAAGGTGACTTGCCGCCCGTCCGGCGTCCAGACGCCTCCGAACGCAGAGGCGGCGTTCCGGGTGAGCTGGGTGAGCAATTCGCGCCCGAGGTCATAAATCCAGAGGTTCCGGTGTCCTCCGTCCCGTCCCACCGTCACCAGGATCCGGCGCTGGTCGGCGGAGAGCTGAGGAAAACGGAGGGCCCCTGGTGCCGGAATCGCGGGTTCCTCGCGGCCGTCGCGCCCGACCCAGACGATCCGGGTGTCGATCCACCACTCCGACTGGCGAATCGCGACCAGCGTGCCGTTGTCCGAGATCGCGACCCCTGCCTTGGTGTCGCTCGGCCGGGCCGCGATGTCGTCGAGCACGGGGACCGGCGACCCCTCGGTGCGAAGGGCCACCGGATCGAAACGGACCGCGTACAGCACGCTGTCACGGACGAAGAGCACATGCCCGGACCGCGCGTAGATCGGATAGACCCCGTCCTCGGCGACCACCGAGCGGCGCCCGGTCTTGAGGTCGAGCACCTCGATCCGGGAGACGGGGCGGCGATAGCTCGTATAGAGCACGGCCCGGCCGCCGGGCAGCGGGAAGGGCGACCAATGACCGATCTCACCCGCGGCCGTGTCGGGCGCGGTGAGCAGCTCGACCGGTCCGCCGGCACTCGACAGCCGACCGAGGCCCCAATTCGGTGCCAGGCACACGAGGGAATTCAGGTCGAGCCAGCGGGGGTCCTCGCAGTTGCCCAGTTCAGTCGGCGTCCCGCCGTCAATCGGAATCTTGTAGGACGTCCCACCGGCGTTTTGGTAGGCGACCCATCGCCCGTCGGGAGAGACAGCCGGCCGCTCTCCCGAGAACGCCGAAAGGACTCTCGGCTCGATTGCGCCCAAGTCGCGAATGATCAGGCCGGCCCGCCCGAACATCAGGACCCGGCGCCCGTCGGGCGACATGTCGATATGGATTTTCCGCGACGACTCGTTCCCGAACGAGAACGCGAACTGCGTGCTGGGTTCCGGCGCGGCGCGCGGCGCGACGAATCGGCTCCACCCGAACGCCAGGGTCGCGAGGAGGGCCACGCCCCAGCCGGCGGCGGCCATGACGCCGCGCCGCCGCGCCACGGCCGTGGCCACCGCGGTCGGCATCGCCGCAAAGGCGGGATTGGTCAGCGCCTCCTGGAACCGCCGGGCGGTCTCGAACCGATCGGCCGGCAGCTTCTGGAGCGCCTTCTCGACCGCGGCCGCCACGTTCGGGGGTACCGACTTCCGGAGTTCCGTGACCGGGCGCGGCGTATCGGCGATGATCTTCATGATGATCTGCTGCGCCGAGTTGCCCATGTGCGGGGGCTCACCGGTCAGCATTTCATAGAGGACGGACCCGAGCGAGTAGACGTCCGAGCGAGCGGAGATTTCCTTTTCGGCCGTGGCCTGCTCGGGGCTCATGTAGTGCGGCGTGCCTAACGACAAACCGGTTTCCGTCATCCGCCCGCCCGCCGCGGCACTCACTGCGAGCGCGATCCCGAAGTCGGCCACCATCGGGCGGCCGTGTTGCATCAGGATGGTCTCCGGCTTGATGTCGCGGGGGATGATGCCATGCTGGTGCGCGTACGCGAGGGCATCGGCCACCTCGGTCG
>JANXXJ010000012.1 GCA_025350665.1 Gemmatimonadota bacterium
AGACATATATAGGTCACGGCGGTGGCTACCCAGGCTACACCACCCAGACGCTGATCCAGCTCGACTCGAGGGTCGGCGTCATCGTCCTGACCAACACCAACGACTCGAACCCGTTCGACATCGCCAGCCAACTCATGAACACGGTCGGCGAGGCGGTGGCGAAAGCGACGGCCGTCCCGCCCAAGGTCGTGGCCTGGGACCCGTCCTGGGCCCGGTTCGCCGGCTACTACAGCGGCCCCGGCGGCGACTCCCAGGTCGTGCTCCTCAACGGGCGGCTGGTGATCCTGACCCCGAATGGCGCCAGCCCCGAGAATCCGGTCCAGCTCGAGCCGATCGGGGGCGGGCTGTTCCGGTTTGTCGCGCCGGGTGGCGGTGGGCCGGTCGGCGAGGTGGTCCGGTTCGTCGAGGAGGGCGGCCGGGTGGTCCGGATGATCACCGGCGATTCGTACGTCGACCGAGTGAGGGATTGACCCCTCGGATCGATCCGGGTCATCAGGGGCTTGATGGCCCGGAGGATCGGCGTGGGGTCGGCGCCGGTTCGGGCATAGAACGTGGGCGAGCCGATAGTGCTGTCCTGGCGGTTACGCCGCGCTCTTGACGTACCGCGCGATTTGCTCGCAGGTGGCGAACCAGACCCCGGGCTTCGACTTCATGTACCCGACGAACTGATCGAGATACTTCATCGGGGCCCGGTGTCCGATGACCTGCGGGTGGAGGGTCAGCACGAAGGTGGTGTGGAGGTCGTAGGCGCCGTCGAACTCATCCCGGTAGAGCTGGAACAGTGCGCCGGGTGACGGCATCGTCCCGCCACGGCCGAGGTAGGGAGTCTCGGTCAGGGTCCAGTCGATTCCCAGCTCGACCAGGCCGGTGGCCTCGCCGTTCGAGACGATCTCATAGGGCTCGTCCATCGACTGGAGGCTGCTGTCGTAGAACATCCCGGCCTTCCGGATCAGCCCCAACGTATTGGCACTGAAGGCCCAGGCCGGGGCGCGATAGCCAACCGGCCGCTTGCCGGTGGCCTTGGTGAGGTAGTCGATGGCCTGGGTGAGGAGGCGCTCCTCCTCGGCGGCGCTCGCCGTCGCGGGCGGATATTCGTGAATCCATCCGTGGACCCCGATCTCGTGCCGGCCCGATTTCATGATGGCCGGGATCATCTCGGGGTGGAGCACGGCGCTCACCGCGGGAATGAAGAACGACGACGGAATCTGGTACTTGTCGAGCATCGCCAGGACGCGCGGGAGGCCTTCCTGGGCCCCGAAGTCGGCCGCGGAGAGGGTGGTGGGCGAGGTCTCGCCTCCGGCCAGCAGGTAGGATTCGTTGTCGACGTCGAAGCTGAGGCAGACGGCGACCCGGGCGTCGTTAGGCCAGGCCTTCGGAGTCAGCTTCCGGCCGGCGCGAACGGGCGCCACCGCGGCCTTGAGTTGCTGCTCGGTCCACTTGGTGCCGGGCTGTTCCGGCACCTGCTGGGCCGCGGCGATGATCGGCACCGAGAGGCCGAAGACGAGGCGCCGGGCCAGGGCGCTCACGGCGGCCCGGGTGTTTCCAGTCATCGGGATTCCTTGCGAGGGATGGCCAATGCTAGGGCGGGCAGGGCGGAGCGGCAAGGGAACCGGCGCCGCCGGTTGGCCGTCCGGGTCGCCGGATCGTATCTTCTCCTTCTCAACCCCGGAGGTTCCACATGAAACGGTTCATGGTGATTGTCACGGCCTCGCTGGCGGCGGTCGGCTGCGGCAAGAAGGCGGACGACGTCCAGAATGCCGCCAACGCGATCGCGGCGGCGGCCACCGCCGCGCCCAGGATCGAGGCGGGGATGAAGGAGGCGGAGCAATTCCAGAAAGAAAGGGTCGCCAAGGGCGACACCTTGGCCATGGCCTACGGCGCGCTGCAGAAGTTCCTGCCGGCCTCGGTCGACGGCTACGCGGCGAAGGAGGCACCCGGCGGAAGCCAGCAGGCGATGGGGGCCTTCTCGATGTCGGAGGCCGAGCAGACCTGGGTCAAGCCGGCGGGCGCCGGCGGCAACACTCCCGAGATCAAGGTCAGCATCACCGACTTCGGCGGCACGCAGCAGGGCTACACCATGCTGGCCGCCCCGATGCTGATGGGCTTCAGCCAGGAGGATGCCCACCGCCGGGTCGGCTCCATCAAGGTCGACGTCCCCCACGCAGGGGCGTGGGAGGAGTTCGACAAGGACAACAAGAGTGCCAAGATCACCGCCGTCGCCCGCTACCGGTACCTGATCGCGGTGGAGTCGCGCAACAGCGGGGAGGATCAGTCGGCCGCGGTGAAGCGGCTGGCGGAGGAAATCGCCCGGAAGTTCGACGGCAAATGACCAGACCGCTCTCGCCCACAGTCGCCTTCCTCTCGGTCATCCTGGCCCTGAACGCGGCGGCCCAGAGTGTCCCGACCCAGACCCTCAAGGCAACGCCGAAGACGGTTGTCGTCGGCAATTACGACGCCACGACGCCACCCGTCCTTCGGATTCACTCGGGGGAGACCGTCGACATCGAGACCACGAGCGGGTCGCCGGGCCTCTGGGAGTCCCTGGGGTTACCGGCGGACCAGGTGCCGCAGTCGAGCCGCGATATCGACCGTGAGGTGAAGGATCGCGGCCCCGGGAGCCACATTCTGACCGGCCCGATCTACATCGAGGAGGCCGAGCCGGGGGACGTACTCCAGGTCGATATCCAGTCGATCCGGTTGCCGACCGATTACGCGGTCAACGCGTTCGATCCGGCGCGGGGCCTCCTGGGCGACGACTTTCCCTACGCCAGACTCAAGCTGATCCGGCTCGACCGCGACCGGATGGTGGCCCGGTTCGCCGAGGGCGTCGAGATTCCGCTCCGGCCGTTCTTCGGCAGCATGGGCGTGGCGCCCCCGGCGTTTTCTCACCGGATCAGCAGCGCGCCGCCGTGGATTCACGCCGGCAACATGGACAACAAGGAACTGATCGCCGGCACCACGGTATTCATTCCGGTCCACACGAAGGGGGCGCTCTTCCAGGTGGGCGATGGGCACGCGGGCCAGGGGAACGGCGAGGTGGATCTCGCGGCCATCGAGACCGCGTTGAACGGGACCTTCCGCTTCACCGTCCGCAAGGGCATGCGGCTCCGGTGGCCGCGGGCCGAAACGCCGACCCACTACATCTCGATGGGATTTCACGAGAATCTGGAAGAGGCGACCAAGATGGCCGTCCGCGAGATGATCGACTTCCTGGTCAACGAGAAGCACCTGACCCGGGATGACGCCTACATGCTCTGCAGCATGGCCGTCGATCTGAGCATCACCCAGGTGGTTGACGGCCGAAAGGGCGTCCACGCCATGATCGCGAAGGCCGTCTTCACGTCCTCGAAGCGCTGAGGTACCGGGCCAGGTCCACGGCATCCTCGCCGGGGATTCGCTTCCGTTCGAACTCGGCGGCGCGTCCCCAGGGCATCGTCGCGTCAAGCGCGAGCCGCCCCCAGTGATCCTTGAATTCATCCCGGTAGAAGCCGGGGATGCGCTCGAGGATGAAGGCCCGCTGGTCCGCCGGGCCCCGGGTCAGATAGGCCCACATCACGTCATCGAGATCGTGGATGTCGACGTCCGCGTCGACCACGATGCAGACCTTGTTGTAGTCCATGTTCGAGCCTAACGCCGCCAGCAGGGCCTGCTTCCCGTGCCCTTCGTATTGCTGCTGAATCTTCACGATCGTGATCAGGCAGTTCGGCCGGGTGGAGACATCCAGCACCCCAGGCACGACCCGGCTGACGTGCTCGTACACCCGCGCCGCCGTAAGGGCCTCGAGCGGACGGAGGTCCTCCGGGGTCCCACAGGTGATCGAATGGAAAACGGCATCGGTCCGCCGGGTGACCGCGAGGACTTCGAAGACGTGATTGAGCCCTTCCGGGACATAGGCGCCGAGGAACTCGCCGAACGGCCCTTCCGGCCGGCGGACGTTCGGCAGGAAGCGGCCTTCCACCACGATTTCGGCATCCGCGGGCACCATCAGGTCGATGGCCTGGCACCGGCGCATCGGCAGGGGCCGGCCTGCGAGTTTCGCCGCCAGCTCGAGTTCGTTGGCGTCGTACGGTAGCGAATAGCCCGCGGCCAGAAAGATCTCCGGCCGAACGCCGATGAGCAGGGCGGCCTCGAGCGGCTGGTCCCTGAGTTCCGCCGTGTGCTGGTACCGGGCCAGGTCGTGGGACGATCCCAGCCGCACTCTGAGTTCCCGGTCATTGACGAACATCGAGCGGTGAAATGACAGGTTCGGCGTGCCGGTGTCGGGTTCCCGGGCCAGGAAGATGGCGGACGTGAAGTAGGGCCCGACGTCCTTTCCGTGATAGGTGATCAGGGGCAGGTCGCCGAGCCGGCAGGGCTCGACCGCGGGTGACGACGACGCGGTGTCGTACACCTCGTGCGCCAGCGGCTGCCGCAGCCGCTCGACCCACGAGCGGCAGAAGCTGTCGGTTTCGGCGCCGATCAGCCGGCACAGTCGTTCGTGACTGCCGTACAGGTTGCTGACGACGGGCAGCGCGGTTCCCCGGACGCGGGTGAACAGGACCGCCTTGTCGCCCACCTGCTGGACCCGCCTGGTGACGGCGGCGAGCTCGAAGCGGGGATCGACTTCCCGCTCCACCACCAGTAACTCGCCAGCGTCAGACAGCCGCTTGATCAGGTTCCGCATCGGACCGCCCTCTCATGGAATAGCGACGCAGGCACAGCAGCAACACGCAGGACCCGGCAATGGCCACGACGCCGGCCCGGAGCCCGTTCCGGTACGAGCCGGTTGCGGCATAGACCCGGGCCATCAGGTAGGGCCCCAGTGCGGCGCCCGCGAGATAGGCGCCAAGCAGCGCGCCGTAGATCTGCCCGAACTGGCGGAGGCCGAAGTAGCGGCCGGTCAGATATCCGAGCAGGTCGTTTTCGGCGCCGAGGCTCAAGCCGACGGCGATGACCGACAGGAGGATTCCCGTCCCGGACTGGCCGTCAACCAGCCAGAACAGCGCGACCGCGGAGAGTCCATAGAACCCGATCGCAACGAACGGTGCGAAAATCCGGTCGATCATGAATCCGACGATGAGACGACCCGGGAACGACCCGATCCCGACGGCCGAGAGCATCAGGGCCGCCGTGGCGACGGTCATTCCGCGGTCGGTGAGCAGCGGCCCGATCTGGGACTGGACCCCGTTGAGGACGGCGGACATGAGCACGAAGGAAGCGGCCAGCAGCCACATCTCCCGGGTTCGCAACGTCTCCGCGAGGGTCTTCCCGGTGAGAGGAGCCGGCCGGCCGGCCCCGTCGCCGGCCCCGTCATCGACGGCCAGCCCGAGATCTTCCGGGGTATCGCGGAGCAGCAAGGCAACCACCGGCAGCGCGCCCAAGACCGCCAGCGCGCCGAGGCCGACGTAGGCCAGCCGCCAGCCGTAGCCGCTGATGAGCCGCTGGGTGATGAGGGGCACCAGCACGTACCCGATGCCGTACCCGGCCATGCAGGCCCCGATGGCGAGCCCGCGCCGGCGGTCGAACCAGGCGCTCAAGACCCGGATGAATGTCAGGCTTTGCGCCCCCGCCCCGACAACGGCGACCACACCATAGAGGAGGTACAGGCGGGTCAGCGACGGCGTCAGCCAGTACAGCGACATCAACGCCAAGCCGTAGGCGAGGATCGAGGGGATGGCGACCCGGCGGGCGCCGAAATGATCGACCAGGCGGCCGGCGAGTGGAAGCGAAATGACCAGCAGGCCGGGAAAGATGCTGAGGGCGGCGGTAATCTCGGGACGGGTCCAGCCGAACTCGGATTGGAGCGCCGGGATGAACAGACTGAACGGAATGTTGACCAGAGTCGCCGGGCTCACGGCCGCCCCGACGACGGCGGCGACGACCACCTGCCATCCGAACCAGCGCCGCCCGCCGGCGGGCCCCAGGGCCGAGCGCACGAGATGGCCGCGGCTACCGGAAGATCAACCGTTGCCGCCAGGTCGCCCGCCGGCCGGGGCCTGCGGTGAGCACCAGCGCTCCCGCCGCCGGCGTGATCTCGAAGTCCCAGGTCTGACCCACCGCCACCGCCTGCGCGGCGGGCTGCGGCTTCCGGAGCGCCGGCAGAAGATCGGCCCCATCCCGCGCCAGCGGCACCCACTCGGCCGCGTTGGCGCTGTCCTTCATCAGCGCATAACGAATGTCGATCGCCGGGTTCAGGTTGATGAACCGGAACCGGTGCTTGACCCCCGCGGGAAGCGTGAGGGTTGGCCCGGCGAGTGAATCACCGTTGATGGCGATCTGGGGCCCGCAGGCCGGACCGCTCTGGGGCGCCACGCAGCCGGGCGAGGTCTCGTCCTCGGGGCCGTTCCAGCCGCCGAGATAGACGTGATCGCGGGTCGGGTCATACTGCTCGCCGGGTTCGAGGACGATCAGTGGTCCGATCGCGCCGGAGGTCACCTGCTCGATGTCGTTGATGTGGGTGTGATACATGAACGTTCCGGCGCGGGGCACGCTGAGCCGCGCCATGAAGGTGTCGGCCGGCATCAGGGGTGGCACAATCAGCTCACCGCTGCCGCCCCATCCCTCCATGCCGTCGGACCAGCTCTCGAGTTCGAGCCCGTGCCAGTGGATCGCCACCGGCTCCGCGGCGCGGTTATGGACGGTGATGTCGGTGGTCTCGTTCCGGTGGAGCACGATCAGCGACCCGGGCGTCCGGACGGAGTCGGGGGCCGGCGGGGTCGAGCCCTCCTGGAGGATGTAGCTCAGCGTCATCGGCCGGCGACCGAGACGGGGACCCTGCTGGACGTAGAGGTCGAGGTTCCGTTTCGGGGTGTCCCGGGGCGGCTCGCCATGCTTCGGGCTCACGATGAGGCCGAGGACCAGCCCGGCCATGTGGCGGCCGGGGTCGACCGAGGGGGTCTCCCGGATCTCCACGTCGGGACCGTGGCGGTGACCGAGGCGGGCGTCGGGGACCACGTGGAAGGTCAGATGGCAGTGGAAGAGCCATCGGCCGATCCGGTCCGGGACCCAGGACAGGGTCCGGGTGTCCCACGGGCTGACCTGCTCGGTGACGGCCAGCATCTGGTGGTCGGGCGGGATCTCGTGGCTCTCGGTTCCGTTCCCGGCGGCGTTGATCCGGAAGTAGAAACCGTGGAGGTGCATCGGGTGGGGCCGGACCGAGCCGTTGATCAGGCGCCAGTGCACGCTGTCGCCTAACGTCATCCGGATCCGCTCGGTGTTCGGCCACCCTTTGCCGTTGATGGCCAGGGCCTCGTTCGTGAGGCCCGAGTCGCCGGGCTGGGTGAAGATGTTCAACACGAAGATCCGGTCCGCCGGCGACCCGCCGGGCGGATCGACCACCAGGGCGCCGCCCGCCGTCTCGAGTTCGTTGCCCATCCGCTCGATCCGTTTGCCGATCACCGCCCGGTAGTAGTAAGTCCCGGCCGCGCCGGCCGTGAAGGTCACCTCGCGCTGCTGTCCCGGCGCGAGTTCGACGCTGTCCGCGCCGCCCAAGCCGATCATGTGGACGGTCGAGTCGGGGAAGGCGTTCCGGATCGTGGCGTGGATCACGGTGCCGGCCCGGACCCGGATCAGGGGCCCCGGGATGCTCGCGGCCTTGCCCTCCTCACCCAGGGCGGGGACGGCGATGTGGGGCCCGTTGTCATCCTCCGGGTACCACTCGGCCCGCAGGACCACGAGTTTGACCGTGAGGGCGCCGTTCCGCATGGTGCCGGCCGGCGTCCGATTGTCGTTGGGAACGACCCGGGCGACGGGAGCGCCCGGGCGAGGACCCCCCGCCGCCAGGGCGAGGAGCAGGGTGGCCCACAGTTGTGATGGCATGAGTGAAAGGTGCGCTCGGTCGGGGGTTCGCGCCAGCGCTCGGGGCGTTACTCCCGCACGTGATTCATCACGCTGTACTTGAGGAAGAAGTCGGCCTCCCGATATCCGGGATACGCCGCCATCATCCGTCGCATTGCCTCATCCCGCGTCCGGGCCGACGTCACGATCTTCAGATAGTCGTCGATGTATCGGACCGTGGTGTCAAAAAGCCCCATGTCCGCCGGCGCTCCATGCCCCGGGAATACCGCCGGCGCCCGTTTGGCGTAGCGCCCCTTGATCCGAAGCAGCTCCGACCGCCACACCGCGACCCGTGCCAGCGTGATGTCGTCCCCCATCCAGAGATGGACCTGGTTGTACCCGAAGTCGGCCAGGAAGAGCGCGTTCAGATCGCGGCTGTACACCGTGGTCATGTGGGGCGCCTCGGCTTCGTGGTACTCCGTGGTCAGATCGAGGGTGCCGCCGCCGGGAATCTCGAGCACCGGCTTCGGGAGCACGTTGATCAGCCGTTCGTAGTCGAATCCGTTCGGATGCTCGGCCGTCTTCGGCTTGAGCGCCGGGTCGAGGGCCGGCTCGGCGCCGGTCGCGCCGCCCCGATCCATATATTGGGCGTAGGCCTTGATGTCTCGCTTGATGGCTTCCGTGGCCACCACGATCTTCGCGTTCGGGAAAGCCTCGTGGAAGACGGCCATGCCGGTGAAGTGGTCGGTGTGGCCGTGGCTGATCAGGATGTGGGTGAGCGGGAGGCCTTTGGCCTTGATCAGTTCGACCACCTTCCGCGCCTCGACGGCCTTTCGCTGGACGTCGAGCACGACCAGCGACGTGCCGTTCGAGAAGATGAACGAGTTGACCGACGCGAAGCCGCCCTGGTAGACATCGACCGTCAGGTGCACGCCTGGGGGGCGGGGAACCGCCTCAATGGGCGCGGCGGCGTTCGGGGAGGCGACGGCGGCGGCGATTGCCGCGACCCAGGCCGCGGTCATCGCTTTGGCACGGCGGCGGCGTCGTAGACCTTCTCGCCACCGATGAACGTCATCCGGACTTTGGTGTCGTGGATCTGGGTGACGGGCACGTCATAGGGATTCCGGTCCACCACGATGAAGTCCGCGAGATACCCGGCGTCCAGCCGGCCGAGCTTGTCGGCGCGGCGCTCGAGGCGGGCGGAGTTCACCGTGAACAGGTCCATGGCCTCGGCCAGCGAAATCGCCTCGGCGGCTCCGAAGCTGTTGGGGCTCCCGCCGGCTACCTGCCGCGTCACCAGCGTTTCGATGCCGATCCACGGATTGACCGACGGCACCACCGACCAGTCCGAGCCCGGCGTCACGAGGGCCCCGGCGTCGAGCATTTCCCGCACCGGCCAGACCCGCTTGATGATCTCGGGGCCCACGGCCGCCGTGATGGCGTCGTTGATCGGGCTCGGCCCCCAGAGGTACGGCGAGACTTCGAACGCGGCGCCAATGGCGCGGGCCCGGGGCAGGTCGGCTGGATTGACGAAGGTGCAGTGTCCGACGTTATGCATCAGCCCGCTCCAGCCGTTGGCCTTCCGCGCCGCCTCGATGGCGTTCAAGCCGGCCCGGACCGCGGCGTCGCCCGCCGCGTGGAACTTGACCGTGAGGCCCATGTTGTCGAACCGCGTGACGGCGGCGCTGAGGACGTTCTGGTCGACCAGGAGCATGCCGGTCTGGCTCGCCGCGTCGGTGCGGCCGGCCACCGCGTCGGCGTAGGGCTGGAGCATGGCGGCGGTGTGGCCGTCGGTGGGGACGCCATCCAGGAACATCTTGACGCAGTCGGGCGAGAGGTTGGGCCGGGTGTAGAGGTTCCGGTCGGCGATGGCCTGCTCGGCCGCCGGGTTCTCGGGGCTCCAGCTCAGGCACAGCGTGACGCGCTGCTTGAGGAGGCCGGCGTCGGCCAGCTCCGCGTACGTCCGCATTTCCCGCCCGACGCCCGCGATGAACCCGGTGGCCGCCTCGGCAAAGGACGTGATCCCATGCGACAGCATGAGGTCGAGCGACCAGCGGAGGGCCGCCTTGATGGCGGCGTCGGAGGCGGGCGGCGCGTGGCGCTTCACCATCGTGATGGCGGAGCCTTCACGGAGAACGCCGGTCGGTTCGCCCCTGGCGTTCCGCTCGATGATGCCGCCGGGCGGATTGGGGGTGTCCTTCGTGATGCCGGCCGCCGCGAGGGCCTTCGAGTTGGCCCAGGCGCTGTGGCCGCTGGTATCGTCGAGCAGCACCGGCTGGCCCGGGGCCACCTGGTCGAGCGCACTCTTGTCCGGCACGCCGCCTAACGCGGGGGCGTCCCACTGGCCGCCCAGGATCCATTCACCGGCGCCGGCCCGGGCCACGCAGGCCTTCACCGCTTTCTGCACGGCCGCGAGGTCCAGACCCTGGAGAATCTTGCAGCGGCGTTCGGTGATCCCGCCGTCCATCGGATGGACGTGGGTGTCGTGGAGGCCTGGCAGGACGGTGGCGCCTTTGAGGTCGAGCACCCGGGTGGCCGGGCCGCGGTGTTTGGCAACGGCGGCCGCGTCGCCCACGGCGACGATCACGCCGTGGCGGACGGCCATGGCGTCGGCCCAGCCGGCGCTGGTGCGGACTTTTCCGCCAGTGACGATGAGATCGGCGGCGTCGGCTCGGGCCTGGGCGTCGAGGGCGGCCGGAACCGGGCCGATGAGGGCGACCGCGAGGGCAAGGCCGGCGGCGGGGAGTCGGATGGTCATGGGTTCTCTTCGAGTCAGGCGGAGGGTCCGGGCGCGGTGCTGGCGGGGTCGCCCGGTGCGGCAGCAGGTTCCGGGTGCCAGAAGCCGCGGTCGGCGGCAATGAGGCCGATCGCGATGGCCGAGTAAATGAGCGTCACGACGCACTTGGCCGGCTGGCCGGCGTTGGGCAACACCGACGAGGCGTTGATCATCGCGTGAAGCAGTACCACCGCAAGAATCGAGCGGCCGTTCCGGTAGAAGAACCAGTTGGCGATCACGGCGGCCGGGATGACGCTGACGAAGAAATTGGCCAGATACAGATGGTTGGGCATGGCCGCGAGGTCGTGCTGATAGGTGCCGGGGATCAGAACCAGGGGCGCGTGCCAGACCGACCAGATCACCCCGAACAGCAGCGACCCGCGGAGCCGCCCGAGCCGGCTGGTCAGGCTGTCGACCCCGTAGCCGCGCCAGCCGGTCTCCTCGATGATCGGCGCCAGGACGAGGGCCACCACGATCATCACCGCCAGGTTTCCGCCTGCGGCCAGCCGCAACTGGTCGCGGGACCCGCCGACCGCCACCGAGACGCCTAACGCCAGCGCCATGACGGCCGGCGGCATCAGCAGGGCGGGGATCAGGTAACGGGCGCGAATCCGGCTCCACCCCACGAACCGGCTTTTGAAATCCGCTTTGAGCGCGGGGCTCCCGCCCCCGAACGTCAGGGTGAGGCACGCCGCCGCCGGCGCGAGCAGGCCAATCAGGTTGAACAGCCCGCCGGTGCCGGTCAGGCCGGGCCTTGAGGCCACGACCACCCCGGCCACCCAGGGAATCCAGGTGGCCACGAAGGTGATCAGGTAGAACCGGACTGGGCGCCAGTCCAGCGGCGGCACGGCATTGGTCATGATCGCCCGCATCAGCCGCCGAAGAAGATTCCCGGCCGCCGCGCCGACCACGGCGCCGCCTCCTCCAGCTGCCGGGCGATCTGGAGCAGCGTGGCCTCGTCGCCCAGGCGGCCGACGAAGTGCATCCCGATCGGAAGTCCGTCCGCCGACTGATGCAGGGGCACGCTGATCGCCGGCTGCCCGGTGGCGTTGAACGGCGCGGTGAACGGCGCCAGGTAGAGGACGTGCTTGATCCAGTCCGCCGCGCCGAGGTCGGCCATGGCATTCATGACGCCCAGCTTCATGGGCGGGACCGCGAGGGTGGGGGTGAGCCAGAGGTCGTAGGTGCTGAAGAAGGCGCCCATCTGACGCGCCAGCTCGTTGACCCGCCCGAACGCCCCCGCCAGGCTGAAAGCGCTCAACGCCCGGCCATACTCGTAAAACGCCAGCGTCGTGGTCTCCATGTTCTCCCGGCTCGGCACCCGGCCGGTCATCTGCTGGATCATACTGATGCCGGTTCCGAAGAACGCCGAGGCCAAGTCGAGAAAATTGAGGCAGGCCGATTCGTGGTCGAACGTGGGGCTCGCCTCCTCGACGATGTGGCCCAGGCCCGCCAGGAGCTTGGCGGTGCGCTCGACGCCGGCCTTGCAGTCGGCATGCATCGGCACCGCGCCATCGGGGCTCTTGAGGGTGTAGCCGATCCGCAGCCGCGCCGGCGGGCGTTTGATCAACTCACGGTAGGGCGCGGCGGGCGGCGGCAGCATGAGCCGGGCCCCGACGTCGGGGCCGTGGGTAGCGTCGAGCACCGCCGCGGAATCGCGCACGGTGCGGCTCACCACGAGTTCGGCGCCCATCCCGAAGATCAGGTCGTCGGTGTCGGGGCCCGACGGCATCCGCGCTCTCGAGGGTTTGAGACCCACCAGACCGCAGCACGACGCCGGGATCCGGATCGAGCCGCCGCCGTCGTTGGCGTGGGCGAACGGCACGACGCCCGCCGCCACCGCCGCGGAACTCCCGCCCGAGGATCCGCCGGTGCTGTGGGCGGGATTCCACGGATTCCGGCTCGGGCCCTTTGATACCGGTTCGGTGGAGCAGTTGCAGCCGAACTCCGGCGTGTTGGTGCGGGCCAGCGTCACCAGGCCGGCCTTCTTGAAGCGGATCGCGAGCTCGGTATCATGCGGAAACACCAGCCCCTCGGCGAACCGGCTCCCCATCTCGTGCGGGATGTTGGCGTAGTGCATCCCGATGTCCTTGATCAGGAACGGCACGCCGCCGAACGGCCCCTGCGGCGGCCGGGCGAGCGCTTCGTCGGCCACCGCGTCGATCCGGCCGATGACGGCGTTGATCTTCGGGTTCACCTCGTCGATGCGGCGCGCGCGGTAGCGGCGAGTTCGGCCGGGGTCACGTCCTTGCGGCGGACCAGGTCGGCGAGCGCGACCCCGTCGAGGGCGGTGTATTCCGAGGGCTTCATGGTGTCCTTGAACGGAAGGGAAAGGCTCCGGGAATCTTACGATTCGGGGCGGGGGGACGCCAGCGTGGCCGGTGTCCCGGCCGGGCATTCAGCTTGGTGGCGAGGTAAGTTTTCCGGGTCATCCATCCGGAGTTCCATGTTGCCTGTTCGCTCTGCCGGCATGCTGCTGCTCGCTACGTTCGCGGGGTTCGGCCCCGCAGCCGCCCAGCGGCACGATGTCGATCTGCTCGCGCTCACCCGGGCCCGGATTTCGGCCGATTTTCGCGCCGATCGAGCCGCGCTTGATACCCTGCTCTCGGAGCACGTGACCTACGCCCGGTCCGGCGGCGCCTATGACGACAAAAAGGCCGTGTTGGCGGAAGTTGGGCCGGGCGGACCGTACTCGCTCGACTATCTCACCGGCGACAGTCTCGTGGCGCGGCAGTACGGTGCCGCCGGCGTGGTCAACGGGATCATGAACGTGAAGCTCAAGGCGCAAACGTCGTCGTACCGGATCCGCTTCGCCGACGTTTGGGCCAACGAGGGCGGGCACTGGCGGCTGGTCGCGTTCCAGGCCACGAGGATTCCCGGGCCCGAGCCAGTTCCGGCCGCGGGGCTGGCCGCCTGGCAACCGCGGTCGCCAGGCGTCGAGATGATGCCGTTGGTGACCGACACCGCGCCGCCAGACCTGAGGTCGTTCCGGATCCGCTACGGCGATGGCCTTCCGACGGACAGCGGCGCACACTTCCACGAGGGCCTGGAGCATATCGTGGTCCTGAAAGGCGTCCTGGTGCTGGGTTTCGGCGAACAACTCGACCGGAGCCGGGTGGTCCGGTACGGCCCGGGTAGCTTCATTGCGATTGGCGCCCGGCAGCCGCACTTCGAGTGGTTCGAGGGCGCGGTCGAGGCCCACGTGGAGTATGTCGGCGACCTGACGAAAACGACCTGGCTCACCCACAACAAGGCCGCGCCACGGTAGCGGAACTCATTCCCGGCCGGGTAGATGCTCCGAGCCAGGGCCGGGGTCTGGTTGGCGACCTGAACGATTTCCTCTAGTTTAGAGGGATGCTCGATATCCGCTACGCCATCCGTACCCTCGCCCGAGCCCGAGGCTTCACCGCCGCGGTGGTGCTCACCCTGGGCCTCGGCATCGGCGCCAACACCGCGATCTTCAGCGTGGTCCGCGGCGTCCTGCTCAAACCCCTCCCGCACCGGGACGGCGACCGCCTGGTGTTCCTCCGCCAATCGGTCAACGCCCCGGGCGGCGAGAACGTCGCGTTCTCGGTCCCCGAGATCAACGACTTCCGGACCGGCTCGAAGACGATGGCCGGGATCGCCGAGTATTCGCCGCTCATCCTGACGATGTTGGAGCGGGACAACGCCGTCCGGATAACCGTCGGGCTGGTGACCGGCAACTACTTCTCGGTGATGGGTCTCAATCCGGTCCTCGGCCGTTCCTTCGACCAGCGGGACGACGGCCCCGGTGCGGCCCCGGTCATGATGCTGACCCATCAGTACTGGCAGGCCCACTTCGGTAGTGACCCCGGGATCGTCGGCAAAGTGCTGCGGATCGGCGGCAAGGGTGTCCCGGTCGTCGGCGTGCTTCAGGCCGCGCCCGACTTTCCGGAGCGGATGGACGCGGTGATGAACATGGTGAACAGCGAGCACCACGTGAGCGCCATGATGGTGACCGGCCGGACCCACCGGATGACCCAGATGATCGCCCGGCTGGCGCCCAGCACGACGGTGGACCAGGCCAAGGCCGAAGTCGCCACCATCACCGCCCGGGTCCACGCCGACCATCCCGAGGCGTATGATGCCGGTTCCGGGTACCAGGTGACGCTCACGCCGTTCAAGGAAGTGCTGGGCCAGGGCGCCCGGCTAATGCTGTGGCTCCTGATGGGCGTGGCGGCGTTCGTGCTGGTGATCGCCTGCGCCAACGTGACCAATCTGACCCTGATGCGCGGGGTCCGCCGAGAGCACGAGCTGGTGGTCCGGGCTGCGTTAGGCGCCGGAACCGCGCGGCTCCGGAAGCTGCTGCTGGCCGAGAACCTGGTGCTGGCGGTGGCCGGCAGCGCCCTGGGTCTGCTGATTGCCCTGGGCGGGCTCGGCATGCTGATCGCGTTTACCGAGCGGATGAGTCCCCGGGCCGGGGAGATCCGGCTGGACGGCACCGTCCTCGCCTTCACGCTGGCGCTGACCGTGGTGGTCACGCTGGTGCTGTCGTATGCGCCACGGTTCACCAACGAGCGGGCCCTGAGTGCCACCCTGGCGGCCGGCGGCCGGCGGACCACGACTGGCGGCCACCGCCAGCGGTTGCAGCAGACCCTGGTGGTGGCGCAGATCGCGGTGTCGGTGGTTCTGCTGACGGGCGCCGGCCTGTTGACCCGCACGATGCAGCGGTTGAGCGTGGTGGACACCGGACTCAAGGGCGAGAACGCCCTCACCCTCGAGGTGCCGCCCGACTACACCCAGCCCCAAGCCGCCAACGTGGCCCGGTACGAGCGGATCCAGAGTCAGATCGCCAACCTTCCCGGGGTGAAAGAAGTCGGGCTGGGCTCCACGGTGCCGCTCCGGTCGGAGCGATTTTCGCTGGACGTGAAGGCCGAGGGCCGCGTGGTCGCCCCGGGCGAGCCGATGCCCCACGCCGAGGGGCGGACCGCGAGTCCGGAATATTTCGAGGCGGCCGGCATTCCCCTGCTCAAGGGGCGGAACTTTACGGCCACCGACCGGGCGGGCACGCCGCTGGTGGTGATCCTGAACCACACCCTCGCGGAGCGCCTCTTCCCGGGGCAGGACCCGATCGGGCGGCGCGTGGCGTGGACCGGCGAGGTCCTCAAGTTCATCGGTGTCTCGGGGGATTGGCGCACGGTGGTCGGGGTGACCGGCGATACCAAGGATGGCGGGCTCGACGCCGATCCGCTGCCGGTGCTGTTCGCGCCGTTTGCGCAGGCGGATGTCTTCGGGAGCAGCCTGGTGATCCGGGCGTCTGGAAACCCGGCCGCCCTGGCGGGCGCCGCCAGCCGGGCGGTGCGGGCGATCTCGCCTGATCAGCCGGTCGAGAAGCTGCTCACGCTGGAACAGATCAAGGACGAGAGCGTGGCGCCTCGGCGGTTGAACGCCTTGCTGGTGGCCTCGTTCGGGCTCCTGGCGGTGCTGATCGCGGCGGTGGGGATCGCCGGTGTACTGGCGTTCTCGGTCAGCGCCCGAACCAATGAGATCGGGATCCGGATGACGTTGGGCGCCGACGCCTCGCGGGTGCAGCGGATGGTGCTGGGTGAGGGCGGCCGGTTGCTGGTGGCGGGGCTGGCGCTTGGGGTGGGCGGTGCCGTGGTGCTGTCGCGGCTGATCCAGGGACTGCTGTTCGGCGTGGCGCCGCACGATCCGGTGACCCTGGCCGTGGTGGCGGTCGTGATGAGCGCAATCGGCCTCCTGGCCTGCTGGATTCCGGCGGCCCGGGCGGCGCGGATCGATCCCGGGGAGGCGATTCGGGCCCAGTAGGCAGTGAGCCCGCTCCGGACCTCCCCTGCTAGGAGGCTGGATCGAGCAGCCGGACGCCCTGGCGCAAAGCGCGCGGTCCTCGCGCTCCGGCGGGGCGCGAAGGGGGACACCTTGGTCCCCCTGCTGGCGAACGACGGGTTCGAAGAAGTCACCATCGCGCTCTCCCCAGACGAACGCTGGTTGGCGTATGCCTCGAACGAATCGGGGCGCTTCGAAGTGTACCTGGTGCCGTACCCGGACGTGCGCGGCGGGCGGTGGCAGGTGTCAGTCGCGGGCGGCCGTTCGCCTCGGTGGGCGCGGAGCGGACGGGAACTCTTCTTCCGGGATTTGGCCGACGGGGTCGTCGCCGTGCCGGTCGGCGCCGGTTCGACCCCCGACCTGGGCGAGCGGAGGCTCTTGTTCCGCTTGGGAGGAATGTCCCTGGTCGGCAGTTCAGGCGATCCGATGCAGCCGCAATTCGAAGTCGGCCCGGACGATCGCCGGTTTCTGTTCGAACGTCGGTTGGGGGGTGACGATCAAGCCGCCAATACGGCGGTTCTCGTCCAGCACTGGCGGTCGGAACTCCGCGAACGAATGAAGGCCGCTCGGTGACCCCGAACCTCGACGGTCCCTAGCCTGGGTTCAGCCCTTCCGTTGGTGCCACGCCGCCAACGCGGCAGCCTCCCGGTCCGCCGGCAATCCGAACGGTGACGGCCGCTTGGCGGGATCCTTCGGCCGGGACTTGAACTCGTCGATGATGTCGCGTGCCGTTTCCGCCAGCGGCCGGAAGGCGAGCCCCGCTGCGAGGGCCCGCTTCCCGCTGATCTGGGCAAAGCCCTTGCCGCCCGGCTCAAACATCGGGGGCTGCCTGTAGTCGTCCCGCGGCGGCCACCAGACCGGAAGATCGGTCCACGGCAACACTTTCTGCTCCGCCAGGAAATCGGCGTCGACCCAGGTGAAGCGGACGTCCGCGCTGGTGACCGCGCGGATGCCATAGAGGAACTCGGCCCAGGTCAGCGGCGACCCGGGGCCGACCATGTTGAAGGTCCCGTTGATGTCGGTCTCGATCGATTTGATCATGAAGCGGCCCAGATCGCGGGCGTCGATGTACTGGGTTGGGTCGGTCGGCGTCCCGGGTGCCAAGACCTCGCCTCCTCGGTCGATCCGCATCGGCCAGTAGGCCGAGATGTCGTTGGTGTCGCCCGGGCCGATGATCCAGCCGGGGCGGAGGATGGTGTGCCGGCCCGGGTACACCTCCCGGACCGACCGTTCGCAGATCGCCTTGAAAGCACCGTAATGTTTCGAGGCGTCCTCCGATTTCGGATCGTCGAGCACGTCAAGCGGCTCGTCTTCGTCGATGCCGATCCTTGAAAAGCTCGCGTACACGTCGCCGGTCGAGATGAAGACGTAGCGGCGGACGCTGTTCTTGAGGAGCTCGATCGAGTCACGCACCACCCGGGGGATGTAACCCGAGGTGTCGATCACCGCGTCCCAGGCACGGCCTTTGAGCACGCCGAGCCCGCCGTCGCGGTCGCCCACCAACTTCTCGACCTCGGGGAAGAGTCCGGGGTTGGTCCGGCCCCGGTTGAACAGGGTGACCTGGTGGCCTCGGCCGAGGGCGTCGCGAACCATGTGGGGGCCGATGAAGCCGGTGCCGCCGATGAACAGGATCTTGAGCGGCGCCCGCCGGGGGAAAGACATGGGCCCAACCCCGGAAGGGAGGGGGAGCGCGGCGATGCCGGCGGCCTTGAGGAGATCTCGTCGGGTGAACGGCATGGGCGCGCTCCGGTCTCGGGGATGGGCTCCAATCTAAGGCCGTGGGGGCGACGGGCCGATCCGGGCCCGGGCGGGGCGCAAATACCGGGGTGATCCAACGATGATCCCGGGGTGATGGGGCCGGCCGAGATTGTCTTCGGAATGAAGGCCCCACCCCCGACCCGAGGATCGCCCTTGTCCACGTTTACCTGGCTCCGCACCGGCTGGCTGCTTTCCGCCGCCCTGAGTCTCCCCGGGGCGCTCGCCGCGCAGAAGCAGCCGGCGCCGCCCTCCAACGTCAACGCCGGTCTCGACCCCAGCGGCGCCGTGCTGATCACCTGGGTCGGCCCCCGGGCCAAGGTCCAGTACCGCGTCCTCCGGGCCCCCGACCCCAAGTTGGCGGGGACGGATCTCACCCAGCCGCTCGACCCCGGGACCGTTGCCTTCGTCGATCCTGCCGCCGCCCCGGGCACGACCTATTTCTATCAAGTGGTGGCGGTCTACCCCGATGGCTCTCAGGGCGCGAGTCCCCCGGTCCAGTTTGCGACTCGACCCGCGGCGGTCCAAGCAGTGGCCGCGGCGCCGGCGGTGCCATTGACCGTCGTTGCCCCAGTCACCCGGGCGGCCAGCGCAACCATCGCGGCTGCGCCAGTCGCGTTGGCCCCGCAGGCGGCGCCTCTGACCTCGGTCGCCCCGGCCAGGGCGGCGGCCATTGCGGCCACGCCGGTCACGCTGGCGCCCCCGGCGGCGCCTTCGACACCGGTCGCCCCGGCCGGGCGGGCGGCCATTGCGACCCCGCCGGTGGCGTTGGCCGGTCCAGCACCCCAGAACGTCCACGTTGGGCCGGCCAGCCCGATGGTGCACACCCTGACCTGGTGGTCCTTGTCGGGTGTTGCCGGCTTCAACGTGTACCTCAACAGCAACCCGGCCGCCGGGCAGTGGCTGCAGATGAACGCCAAGCCGCTGGCGCCGGCCGCCACCTCGTTCGCGGACTCAGGCATCCGCCTCCCGGGCGTCCAGTACCGGGTCACCGCCTTCTATGCCGATGGGCGCCAGGGCAGCACGGTTTTTGTCTACACCAACCCGCCGTCACTTCAGGTGCCGGGGTCTTTCAGCGTGGCCATGGCGGTCCTCAACGGGGTCCTGATGGGACGAGACGTCCACCTGTTGTGGAACCCGGTGGCGGGGGCCAAGGGGTATCGGCTGTTCGGCACCGGTCAGCCCCCGGGCGGAACGTTGCTGGTAGCCTCCCTCGCTCCGCATACCTGGAACCCGCTGCCGGGCGCGTCCTCGCAGTTGCAAGCTTATCTCCCGAATCTGCCGGACGGGGTGTACAACTGGCAACTGACCGCCGACTACGGCGGCGCTTGGCAGGGCGCCGGGCTGCCGGCGGCGTCGATCACGATCTTCGACCTCTGTGCCCCGCCGCAGCCCACGGTGGGGCCGGCGCCCGACACCGTTTATGTGTCGGGCCAGGGCGGGAGCGGGCCACCTCCGACCCCGGCGACCGTCAACCTGTCTTGGCCCAGAGTGACCGGGGCCGTGGCCTACACGGTCGAGCGGGAGAACTACACCGGGTTCGGCCCCGTCGTCTCCCTCGGCGCCACCTGTGTCAATCCCCAGCCGTTCCTCTTCTTTCTCCCCAAGCTCACGCACTCGCAGTCCGGGCAGGTTCTCTACGTCAATCAGGGGAACACCATTCACTTTACCGATGGGTCCGGCGCACTGGCCGTGGGCTCGACCTATCGCTACCGGGTGACCGCATTCGGACGGGCGGGCCAGAAGGGATCCAAGACCGCGGTCTGGCTGGTTAAATAACCGCTCGTTGGACTGAACCCCGGAACGACCGGCCGCTGCCTAACGCAGCGGCCGGTCGTTCGTTTTGAGCGCATCCGGGTTGACCCAGAAGTAGTTGCCGTACTTCCGCTGGCGCGGCCAGACCTCGTCCAGCGTGTCGCCCTGGTAGACCACGCCGCCCTTGGTCACGTACTGGATGTCCATGGTGTTCTTGATGTCCACCAGCGGATTGCTGTTGAGGACCATGAAGTCCGCCAGCTTGCCCTTCTCGATCGATCCCAGATCCTGTTCCCGCCCGATGAACCGCGCTCCGTGCAGGCTCGCCACTTCGAGCGCCCCCATCGGGCCTAACGCCGACGCCGCCATCCACACTTCCCAGTGGGAGCCGGGGCCGTTGTGCTGGCCGTGGGCGCCGATCGCGCCGTAGCCGCCCGCCGCGATCAGGTCGGCGAGACTCTGGGCGATGAACGGGAAGCTGTAGTCGGTTGCCGGCCGGATCATCCGCCGCCGGGACTGGGGGATCTGCTGGAGCCAGGGCATCCAGCGCCGGGCCTTGGGATCCTTCCAGGTCTCGCTCTGGGAATACCAGTACTCCTCGTTCCACGGTCCCGCGCCGCCCACCATGAAGGTCGGCGAGTAGGTCGCGTGGGCCTTGCCGAGGAAGGTGGTGGCGTCGCCATAGAGCGGCAGGTAGCTCAGCGGATGCTCGAACCCGGTCTGGCCGTCCATGATCATGCCGAGGGTGTATTCGAGGTCGTCGTTCTCGGAGGTGACTTGGAGACCGAGCTTCCGGGCGATGTCCGACACCCACTGACGCTGCTCGCGCCGCGGCTGCATGTACTGCTTGAGCGACACCGCGCCCCAGCCGGCCAGCTTCCGAATCCCGGCCTCGGCCGCCTCGTAGCTGGTGAAGTCCTCCTGGCGGAGACCGTCGCCGGCGTAGAGCGGGTCGCCGGTCGTGAAGACCCGGGGCCCGACGATGACACCGGCGTCCACCATCTCCGCCGTGGGGAAGAGATTCTGCGACCACATCGAGGGGTCCATCGTGCTGGTGATCCCGTAGGCCAGGAACACCGCGCCCTCGTAATTGTGTTGCGGGATGATGCCGCGATGCTCCCGGTAGTTGTGGGAGTGGACGTCGATGAATCCCGGAATGATGGTCTTGCCGCTGGCGTTGATGACCCGGGCGCCCGCCGGCACCGGGCACGGTCCCACGCAGGCAATCCGGCTTCCGGTGACCACCAGCGTGCCGTTCACCACCCGGCGGTTGGCCAGGGTCACGATCCGCGCGTTGGTGAAGGCCACGGTGCCGGACGGAACATCGCGCGGGGCCTTCATCGTGATGTCGACCGTGTCGGTTTTCTGGGTCGCCTGATGCCAGGCGTAGTAGTGATTCCCGCTCCCGAACTCGATCGTGCCGCCGTCCCGCCAGCGCGGGAAGAGGCCACCCGTGGTGCTGAGCTTGGTCACCGGCAGCTTACCGTTCGCGTGGTCGATCCGAACCGGCGTCGCGCCGGTGCCCGCGGGGAGCGGCGCCACGTAGACGTTGTCCGATTCCTGGAACGTGACCCAGCGGCCGTCGGGCGAGGGCGAGGCTTCGTCGGCGTAGGGGAACGTCAGGTGAGCCCGGCGGTCGAACCCATCGGGGCGAATCGAGTAGAGGGTCGTTTCGGAGCCGGTGGCCGCGGTCTCCGACTGGGGATAGTAGATCCGCCCATCGGCGAGCCAGGTGGGCCGGACGATCTGGGACCGGATGCTGTTGAAGGCGGCCCCACCCGATCCATCGGGGCTGGCCAGGACCTTGACCACCGCCGTGGCCGCGCCGCCCGCCGCCGGTACCCGCACCAGGTCGAACCACGGATCCCACACCAGTCCTCGGCCGTGCCCGGTCTCGCCGGAGCCACGGGCCACGACCAGTTCGCTCCCGTCCGGGCTCCAGGCCGGGTGGACGTACTCGCCGGCCGCACGGGTGAGCCGCTCGGGCGCGCCACCGGCGGCCCGGACCTTCCAGAGATGCCCGCCTGTCGAGTCGTCCCAGCTGGTGAACGCGAGCCACTTCCCGTCAGGCGACCAGGCCGGCGCGAACTCGAAGGGCCCGAAGTCGGCGGAGGTGAGGCGCGTCGGCGTGCCGCCCGGCAGGCTCATGAGCCAGATCCTGCCTAACGTCTGGAAGGCCAGCGTCCGGCCGTCGGGCGACGCGGTCTGCCACCGGGCGAACCGGATCGGGAATGGATCGTCGGTCAGCCGGCCCTGGGTGTTGGCCTGCTCGGAAATGGTCCGGTGCACCTTGGCGGTGAACGGCAGCGGCGTGACGGTGCCACTCGCCACATCGAGACGGACCAGCTTCCCGCCCTGGGCGATCACGATCGACCGACCGTCCCGCGACCAGGCATAGCCCGGCAGCGGGCGGGTCACTTTGAAAGTCTCCACCATGTCGAGCTCGATCGGGTCGAGCGCCAGACGCTCCTGGCCGTTCTCGAGATTGCGGAGCCAGAGTGCCGTGCGGGGGCCGAAGGTGTGGCCCTTCCAGGAAATCGTGCCGTCGGGAATCCGGCGTCCGAACGCGAGCCATTTGCCGTCGGGGGAGACTTCGGGCGCCACCATGCCGCCGCTCGAACTCTGGACTTGCTGTGAGTGTTCGCCGCTCGAGATCGCGACGATCTCGCCGGTCCGGAGATCGAACCGGCGAACCTGGGCGGCGCCGGCCAGGGCGTCGACCCGTCCGCCGAAGCCCTCGACGCCCATCGCATCAGTCGAAACCTGGTAGTAGAGGTAGCGTCCGTCCGCCGACGGTGCCGGCCAGGCCGCGCCGGATTGGGCCTTGGTGGAGATGATCTCGATCCCGGCGCCGCCGTCCTTGTGATACATCCAGATCCCGCCCGGACCGGCCCGGGAGCCCTGGCGCTGGATGTAGATGTACTGCCCGTCCGGCGACCAGGCGGGCTGGGCCGCGTGGAGGGCGTTGTCGGTGTATACCGCTTTGGGGTTGGAGCCGTCGGCGTTCATGACCCAGAGGTTGTTCTGCCCTTTCCGGTCGCTGATGAACGCGATCAGCTTCCCATCGGGCGAGAGCCGCGGCTGGTAGTTCACCGCGACCCCGCTCGACTGGGTGAGCCCGGTCGCCTCACCGCCGGCCGCGGGCATCCGGTAGATGTGGCCGAGGAGGTCGAACACCAGCCACGACTGATCGGGGGCGAGATCGACCGACATCCAGGTGCCCTCGCTGGTGGCAAAGTCGATGTCTCTGGTCTTTCCTCGGGCCAGCGTCACGTCCCAGGTTTTGTCGGCGGGTTTGTCCTGATTGGGTTTGTCCTGGGCGGTGACGACGGTGGCGGTTCCGAGGGCGACGAGCGCCATCGAGAGCAGTCGGCGTGACATGGGATGGGGGCTCCGCGAGAAAGGTCTTGGCGTAAGATATCGCCATCGGCCAACGAATCCCTACCTTAAATGTCGCGGGCGCCGTATCCTACCTCGTCCCCCATCCGGATCCGGTGTGCCAGAACCAGTGGAGCGACTGCGGGTGGCCCTGATCGACCGATACCGCATCGAGCGCGAACTCGGTGCCGGGGGCATGGCCAAGGTCTACCTGGCGGAGGATCTGAAACACCGCCGCCGGGTGGCGATCAAGGTGCTTCGCCCGGAACTCTCCGCCATCGTCGGCGCCGAGCGGTTCCTCAAGGAAATCGAACTCACCGCGGGTCTCCAGCATCCCCACCTGCTTCCGCTCTTCGACTCGGGCACCGCCGACGGCCTGTTGTACTACGTCATGCCGTACGTGGATGGGGAGTCGCTCCGGGACCGGTTGGCCCGGCAGGGTGCGCTTCCGGCGGCCGAAGCGATTCGTCTGCTCCGCGAGATCGTCGATGCCATGGCGAGCGCCCATCGTCACGGCATCGTGCACCGTGACATCAAGCCCGACAACATTCTCCTCACGCAGGGGCACGCCCTGGTCCTTGACTTCGGCATCGCCAAGGCGCTGAGCGATGCCCGCGAGGCCGCCCGGATCACCGGGACGGGCATCTCGCTCGGGACGCCGTCGTACATGTCTCCCGAGCAGGTGGCCGGAGACGACGCGGTCGATCACCGGGCCGACATCTATGCGCTCGGCGCGGTGGCGTACGAGATGCTGGCCGGCGAGCCGCCCTTCACGGGATCGGTGCAGGCGGTGCTGGCGGCACACCTCACGGCGACCCCGAAACCGCTGCCGGCCGGCGGCGGCCCGCTGCCCGCCGGGTTCGAACGACTGGTGCTGCGCTGTCTCGCCAAGGAACCGGCGGCGCGATTCCGGAGTGCGGAGGCATTTGCCGAGGCCATTGACCTGGCGTTCGAGCACGCGAGGGAAATTCCGATTGCGCTGCGAGTGTGGATGCAGCAGGCGGAGAGAGAGACGTCACCAAGGGCGCTCATGACCCTCCTCGGAGGTGTGGTTGTAGA
>JANXXJ010000024.1 GCA_025350665.1 Gemmatimonadota bacterium
TACGGGGGGGCGTCCGCCCGCCCCCCCGACGCTCACCGCCTCACCTCACCCGCACCCCCAGCGAGTCGGTGCCCGAATGCCACAGCGTGATCCGCCCCCCCTGCTTCCGGAAGACGAACTGCTTGCCCGCGTGCCGGACCAGGTCGTCCACGATGGCGAAGGTCGAATCATTGGCCGCCACCAGCATGCCTTCACCACCCTCATAGTTCGTGAAGAGTGAGTCGCCCCGCTGGTACACGGTCGTCTCCCCGGACCGCGTATCATACCGGCCGACCCACTGCGTCCGGGCCCCTGCGGAGATCCTGGCCGCGGCCGGGGCCGGCGGGGCATTCCACGTGGCGGTTGGCAGCGTGTCGATCGCCCCGCCGGCCAGCACCTTGAGGACGGCTGGCGCTATCGGGATGATGCCGTAGTCCTCGCGGTTGAACGTGAAGGCGATCCCGGTCTTCTGGTCCGGCAGCATGATCCAGAGCGACACCATCGTCCCCACCGATCCGGCTTTCTTCACCGTCAGCGCGCCGAACGACGAGTCCACTTCCCAGCCCAATCCGTATTTCGTGGGTCCGCCCAGCTCACTCTCCGCTTCGGCCTGAGGCCGCATCGCCTCAGCGATGAGCACCGGGGTCAGGAACTGGGTCTTGAGTACTGTTCTGCCCCCGTTCAGCATCGCGATCAGCAACCGACCCATGTCGCGGGGGCTGGACACCGTCATGCCCGACGGGCCGTAGCCGCGGTGGAGAGAAGCCGGATGGGGCTGGTTCCGCACCGCGAACCCGGCCTCGTAGCCGGTGACCAGGCCATCCACTTTCCAGAACTCGAGGGTGGTCTGGGTCATCCCAAGCGGATCGAACACCTCGCGCTTCATGAACATCTCGACCGGTTCACCCGCCACCCGCTGGATCAGATATCCGGCGAGGAGCCAGCCGCGGTTCGAGTACAGGTAGCTGGTCCCGGGGGCGAACACGAGCGGCAACTGCGCCGACTCGCGGGCGATTCGCTCGACCGCCCGGTCGTCCTGGATGGCCGGTCGGGCATGGGCCGGCCCCGAGAAGCCCGCCGCGATGCCGGACCGGTTGTTGAGCAGCTGACGGACCGTGATGGCGGCGCCGCGCGGATCGGTGAACTTGAGGTCCGGCGTGTACCGGGCGAGCGGCGAGTCCAACGCGACTTTGCCCAGTTGAACCAGGCGTAGCACCCCGAGAGCGGTCAGCGGCTTCGAGGTCGATCCAATCACCGTGGGGGTCGTGTCCGTCATGGGGCGACCCGTCGCGATGTCGGCCTTGCCGAAGCCCTTCGAATAGATGACTTGGTCGCCTTTGACGACGACGAGGGAGGCCGCCGGCATTTCGCGCTTGGCGAGTGCGCCGCTCATGACCTGATCGAGCTTGGCCCCGATCGGCTGATCCGGTCCCTTGGGAGCCTCGGGGGCGGGCTTGGCGCAGCCAGCAATGACGACCAGTGATGCGAGTGACGAAATCAATCGGCGAATCATGAGAACAACCCCTTGAGTGCGGTGACGATGGTGTCCGCTACGTCGAAATTAACCAGCAAGTGGATCAGGATCGTAACGTAGAGCGACTTCCGCCACGTTCATGACCTGCGCGAACGGAATCGGGAAGAAGATCGGTAGGCAGGCCCAGTCGACCGGGCCTTGCTCTCGGCCGCCTGATTACTTTCCAACGGTCGCCGGGTGTCCGTGCCTGGTGGGATTCGACCCACTGGTCGTAGCTTGGATCGGGCCTGACGAGGACCGATCGAATCGAGTGGCCCATCGGGCTCCGGGTGCTCCTGGGATGACGGTACACGTGAAACCAACAGTTGTTATATTAAACGTAACGATCGTTGTATTTGTGTCAAGCAATCGAGGTCGGCCATGGCGCGTGTGGCGGGACGGACGTTGACCCGGGAAGAAGTGGCGGAAGCTGCGTGGCGGGTGATCCTCCGGGATGGCCTTCACAACGCGAGTATCCGGGCCATTGCCAAGGAACTCGACGCGACGACGGGCGTGGTGACCTACCACTTTCACGACAAGGCGGAGTTGCTGCTGTTTGCGCTTGACCGGTTGGGCGGGGCCATCGTTCGGAACATGGACGCCGCGCAGGCCGGGTCGACCGGCATCGAGCGGATCCGCCGAATTCTCCGGACGACGCTTCCCCTCGGTCCCCAGGAGGTCAGCGGCTGGCGGCTGTGGATCTCATTCGTCGGGCTGGCGATGAGCAACAAGAAGCTCAGAGAAGAGCATCAACGGCGGCTCGACATCCTGAACGAGCGATTCGAGATCGAATTGCGGGCGCTGGTCAGGAGCGGCGAGATCCCGGTTGCGATCGATCCGGCCCAGGAAGCCGATGCACTCGTGGCCCTGTCCGACGGAATCGGGCTTGGGTATCTCCTCCGGCCGAAGGCCTATCCGGCGGAGAAACAGTGGGCCATCGTCGACGGCTATATCGAAAGCCGACTCGGTGTGTCCCGGGTTGCGAGAGGAGCGGCACGACCATGACATCGCGACGTACCACTAACTGGCTGATTGCCGCCTTCCTGGCGTTCCAGCTCCTCTACCCGATCCGCGGTTTGGTGCGGGCCAAGTTCGACACCTGGGGCGAGTTCACCTGGAACATGTTCAGCCAGACGTATGAGTGCCTCGGCCGGTATCGCCTGGTCGACCGGACCGGCGCCGAGACCGACCTCAACCTTCGTCAGTACTTCGTCATTCCCGCCAAGGTCGGCCGAACCATGAACCGGCAGGACCTCCCGGTTCTGCACCGGTTCCTCTGTGAGCAGACGGCGCTCGAGGGCCGACCCGGCCAGATTCGGGCCCGGGTGTCTTGTACCCGCAACAAGGTGGAGACCAGGAGTCTGGTGCAGGAGAACGTCGACATTTGTACTGCGCCGAACCACGCTGTGTTGTCGAACTAGGTCTATTCGTGAACCAGACCGATTCTGTGCCATCCGCCCTCGGGCTGGCCCACCGGTGGAACCGTTTCTGGTATGCGGAGGGCAATCCCCTCAGTCTCGGGGTCTTCCGAGCGCTCTTCGCCGTCTGCCTCGCGCTGGAGCTGCCGGTCACCCGGTCGGTGAGCGTGTTCGCGATTCGGGGCGGATTCCATCTGCCCTATCTGCCCTTCGTGCCCCTGGTGGCGCCCGATGTCTACCACCTGATCCACGACCTCCAGTATCCCTTCATCCTGCTTCTCGGGATTGGACTCCTGCCGCGGATTGCCGCCACGGTCCTCCTGGTTCTGCAGGGGTACGTGTTCTTCGCCGACCAGCTGAATTTCCGGAATCATCCCTATTTGTTCCTGTTGTTCCTGCTCCTGTTTGCGTTTGCCCCCTCCGGCAAGGCGTTCTCGATTTCGGCCCTGGCGCGTCGAACGCTTGGGGGGCTTCGTGGGGTGGGGGCCCTGGCCGAGCCGGTGGTACCGCTCACGGTGCAGCGGCTGATGCAGGTCCAGATTTCGATCGTCTATTTCTATGCGGCGATTCACAAGCTGACGGTGCAGTTCCTGGGTGGCTGGGTACTGGCTGACGTGGTGGGGGGCGCGCTGGCGACGGGTCCATTCGGCCGCCATCTGGCCGGTTTGTTGTCACCGGAGTCGTTCCAAACCTTCAACCAGGCGGCGGCCCGGCCTGGCTTCTGGGTTCCGGCTGCATGGGTGACCGTGATCCTCGAGATGCTCCTTCCGTTTGCGCTTTGGTCGCCCCGATGGCGCCGGGCCGCGATGGCTTTTGGCATTCCCTTCCATGTGGCCATCGGCTACACCATGCGGATCGAGATTTTCTCCCTGGCGATGATCTCCTCCTACCTGCTCTTTCTCGATCCGGCGACGCTGCCGAAGCTCTGGGCGCGGTTCGGCGGACCGCCAGACCCGCCCCCGAAGCGGCCAGCGAAGGGCCGCAAGGCCCGGAGCTGAGGTTATATTCGTCCCGCCGGACGGGGCGTAGCGCAGCCCGGTAGCGCGCCTGCCTTGGGCGCAGGAGGTCCCGGGTTCAAATCCCGGCGCCCCGATCCACCAATGAAACGGCCACGATTCCCGTCAGGGACCCGTGGCCGTTTCGCGTCCCGTCACCTTCCCAGAAACTGACGCAGCACGGCTCCGAATTTGTCGCCCTCCTCGTAAAACGGCATGTGGCTGCTCTTCTCGAATACCACGAAACTTGATCCCGGAATCATTTGGTGAATTCTGAAGGCGGTCGATGGCGCCACGTTCATGTCGTACCGCCCCGTGATGACCAGCGTCGGGACCTTGAGGGCCCGGATGCCCGGCGAAAGGTCGGTCGCCCCCATCTCCTTCGACAGCTGCTTGTGCTGGAACCGGTTGAAATGGGCATCGCCGAGCTGCTTGAGGAACTGAGCGGCATTGTCGGATGAGTAGAAGATGCTCGACACATAACTCGTCAGCGCGCTGTCCATCGTGGCGCCGCCGGTTTCCACCCCGCGGCCGAATTGGCCGATGAAGTCCCCCCGGTCGGGGAAGGCTTCCTTGAAGAGGAACCGGGTCTCGGAAAATTTCGGTGCGGCGGCATCGAGCAGAATGAGATGGGCCAGCCGGTCGGCGTGACGCGTGGCGTAGGCCATCGAGAGGTAACCACCCCACGAGTGGCCGAGCAGGTCGATCTTGTCGGCATTGAGCGCGAGGCGGAGGGCTTCGATGTCGGCCACGAACTGGGCGACGGAGACCTGGTCTTTGGGACCGACGGGCGACGCCGATCCGGTTCCGCGCTGATCGTACCGCACGTTGCGATGGGTTGTCTCGAAGCCACCCCAGGGTCGGTACGAAAAGTACTCGCTGCCGAACCCCGGGCCGCCGGAGACGAGGATGAGCGGGGTGCCGGTCGCCGGGCCACGTTCGTAGTAGGTGATCCAGCCGCCGCGCGTCACCACCTTGTGCCCGGCCGCCGGCTGGGCCAGGACTCTGTCGGCAAACAGAATCATGGCAAGCAGCCCCGCAGCGACGGCGAATTTGGCTGGCATTGATGGCCTCTTGAAGTGATGTCTTGGATGAACCATGTGGCCGGGCAGTTGATCGTTCGTCGTCGCGGGCGGCATCGGGGCGCCTACGGTGACCGAGGTGCCACGATCCAGCCCCGGAGCCGATACTTCCACCACCCGAACGTCTCATAAAGCATCTGGCCGATGGCGACCGTTCGGTCGCCGGGCGCCCCGAGACGGTCGAGCGCGAAGGCCCGCTCCGGACTGGGTCGGCAGGTGACCGACAGGCCCACGGTCTCGAAGGTGGCGCAGGCGCGCCGGGTATGGATCGGCGAGGTTACCACAATGACCCGCTTCCAGCCCTCCCGATTGGCCAACTCCCACGTCCGCTCGGCCTCGAGCCGCGTGGTCCCGATCGGGCCCAGGATGCGGAGTTCGCCGGCATAGCCGGCGGAGGCGAGGATCGCGCGCTGGTCCCGGTCGGATGTGACGGTGTCGCGGCCCACGGTCGTGAAGGTGCGAGTCAGGACGAGCCGGCTGGCGGCGCCGGTCCGGGCCAGGCGGATCCCTTCGAGCAGGCGATCCACCGCGATATCGTTGATCCGCCCATCGTTCCTGATCCCAGCGCTGAGGACGACGACCGCATCGACCCCGTCGTTCGGGATGGGGTCGGTTCGCACGTAGCCCCGGGCTTGCGAGGCAAGGCCGGGGAGCCACTCGACCACCAGCAACAGCACGAGCACCGTGACGGCAGGCCAGACGATCCAGCGCAGTCGGTCCAGCAGCGCGATGACGATGCCCAGGAGCACGGCCGCCCAGAGCCACTTCGCCGGGCCCAGGCCGGTCAGCTCGAGGACCCCCATGTCGGCCAAGGCCAGCCATGCGGCCCCGGCTGCGGCTGCCCCGGCCGCCACCTCTCCGAGCCGCTTCTTCAGTGCGACGGCCATCTCTGCTCCTCAAAGTCTGACGGGTTGCGACGGCCGAAAATTGGGGCTCTTGCCGCTGGAAAGCGAGTTTGGGGATCGGGGCGGAAACCGGTGGGACCAGACCGGGCCGGTGGTGCAACCGTTGGCGAGAGTTAGGCGGTCCCGTATCTTTCCGGTGACCAATCGGCGCCCGTAGCTCAGTTGGATAGAGCAACAGCCTTCTAAGCTGTGGGTCGCAGGTTCGATTCCTGCCGGGCGCGCTTTCCCGACGTTCAAATTATCTGCCAGCGGAGGCCCACCGT
>JANXXJ010000299.1 GCA_025350665.1 Gemmatimonadota bacterium
GGTAGTCGGCCATGGCGTCGATCACCTGCTGCGGAACTTGTGACCCGCCCGGTCCGTCGAAGTACGCCACCGGCCGCCCCTCGTGCACCCGCCGCAACGCCGGGAACCTGGCCCGAATCTCTTCCGTTGAACGAATCGTCATGACGCCTCGAGGTGGGTCAGCAGCCGTTCGGAGACCGCCTTCGGGTCCGCCTTGCCTCTGCTCTTCTTCATCACCTGGCCTACCAGAAATGCCAGCAGTTTGGGCTCGCCGGTCCGGAACCGCTCCACCTCGGCCGGGTGTTCCGCGATCACTTGCGTGACCCAGGCCCCGAGTTGGGCATCGTCGCGGACCTGCACCAGGCCGAGGCGGGTCGCCACTGCGTGGGGAGCCTCGTCGCCGGCGCCGAGTTCGCCGAACACTCGTTTGGCCGCCGGATGGCTCACGGTGCCGTCCTTGACGAGCCCGATCAGGCCGGCGAGTCGTACGGCCGAGACGGCGAAGGCGCCGACCTCGTTGTAGCCGGGCATCGATTCACCCATGACCCAATTGGCCGCCGTCTTGGGGTCGGCGCCGGCGCGGACCACCGCCTCGAAGTAATCCGCCACGGGGCGCTCGGCGGACAGAACGGTCGCATCATACGGCGAAAGGCCGTGCGCCGACTGGAACCGGGACCGTTTCGCCTCCGGCAGTTCCGGCAGCTCCGCCCGGGCGGCATCGATCCACGCTCGCGACAGCACCACCGGCGGCAGATCCGGATCGGGGAAGTAGCGGTAGTCGTGGCTCTCTTCCTTGCCGCGCATCGGCCGGACCGTCCCGGCATCGGCGTTGAAGAGCAGGGTCACTTGCTCGACCCGTCCTCCGCCGTCGAGGATCGTGCGCTGCCGCTCCCGCTCGATCTCGAGCGCCCGCTCCACGTTGGCGAAACTGTTCATGTTCTTGAGTTCGGTCTTGGTCCCGAGCGGCCCGCCGGGCCGGCGGAGCGAAATATTGGCATCGACCCGGAGACTTCCCTTCTCCATGCTGCACTCGCTCACGCCGGTGTAAACCAGCACCTGCTTCAGCACCCCGAGATAGGCGCGCGCCTCCGTTGGGCTGCGCAGATCCGGCTCACTGACGATCTCCGCCAGGGGAACACCGGCGCGATTGAGATCGATCGCGGTTCGCCCAGGCACCCAGTCGTGGATGAGCTTGCCGGCGTCCTCTTCGAGATGGAGCCGCGTGACCCCGATGGCGACCAGCCCGCGATCGGGCGACTCGCAGCGAACCTCGCCCCCGGTGGCGAGCGGCCGGTCGAACTGGGAGATCTGGTAGCCCTTGGGCAGGTCGGGATAGAAATAGTTCTTCCTGGCAAACACGCTCACGGGATGAACGGTGGACCCGAGCGCCAGGGCCGCCCGGGCGCCGAGCCGGACCGCCACCGCGTTAGGCACGGGCAGGGCGCCCGGCAGCCCGAGGCACACGGGACAGACGTTGCGGTTCGGGTCGGCACCGAACGTCGCGGCGCAGCCACAGAACAGCTTGCTCCGGGTCGCCAGCTGGACATGCACCTCGAGGCCAATCACCGTCTCCCAGGCCGTCACCGGACCTCCGCGGTCGCTGAGAGGTGCGGCTCCAGGGTGGCCGCGATTGACAGCATCCGGTCTTCCTCGAACGACGGCGCGATGATCTGGAGGCCGATTGGAAGGCCCTCGCTCCGCCCGGCCGGCAGGGACAGTGCCGGAAGGCCAGCCAGGCTCACGGCCGACACGAAGATGTCGGCCAGGTACATCTGGACCGGGTCGGCCATCTTGGCGCCGGCACGAAACGCCGGGGTCGGTGTGGTCGGTGTCAGCAGGGCGTCGACGCCGGTCAGAAATGCGGCCTCGAAATCGGCCGTGATGCGGACCCGGGCCGCCTGGGCCTTCGCGTAGTAGGCGTCGTAGTAGCCGGCGCTCAGCACGTAGGTCCCGACCAGAATCCGGCGCTGGACTTCCCTCCCGAACCCCTGCCCGCGAGTCGCCCGGTAGACGGATCGCAAGTCGAGTCCGGCGCCCCGGCGGACGCCGTACCTGACGCCGTCATACCGGGCCAGGTTGGCCGCTGCCTCGGCCGGGGCGAGGACGTAATACGTCGGCACCGCGTACCGGGTGTGGGGCAGCGAAACCGGGCGCACCGTGCCGCCCAGCGCTTGCACCAGCGCGACCGCCCGGTCGACGCCGGCTCGGACCCCCGGATCGAGGTCGGGCGGGAAGTATTCGGTCGGCAGGCCGAACGTCAGACCGCGGAGATCGGCCCTTGGCACCGGCACCTGAACGGGCGGCGCCGGCCGGCTGGTCGCGTCCCGCGGATCGTGACCGGCGATCGCGGCGAGGACCCGGGCCGCATCGGACACGGTGCGCCCGAACACCGAGACACAATCCAGCGACGACCCGAACGCGACCAGGCCAAAGCGGCTGACCCGCCCGTAGGACGGCTTGACACCCACGACCCCGCAGAACGCAGCCGGTTGCCGGACCGATCCGCCGGTCTCCGAGCCTAACGCCGCTGGAACCACGCCCGCGGCAACCAGGGCGGCCGATCCGCCCGAACTGCCGCCGGGCACCCGGTCGGGATCGAGCGGGTGCCGGACCCGGCCAAAGGCCGAGTGTTCGGTCGAGGACCCCATCGCGAATTCATCGAGATTGGTCTTGCAGGCCACCAGGCCCCCGGCGAGCCGGAGGCGCTCAATCACGGTGGCGTCGTAGGGAGACCGATAGCCCTCGAGGATCCGCGAGGCGCAGGTGGTGGGCAGATCGGTCGTGACGATGTTGTCCTTGATCGCGACCGGCATCCCGGCCAGCGGCCCGTCGGACCCGATCCGCGAAACTCGAAGCGCCTCGGCTTCGAGCGCCGGCCGCGACCAGGCCAGGACCGCGTTCAAAGACGCCGAGCGCTCCAGGCGCTCCGCGACCGCGAGGGCTTCGGCGGCGATGGTCATCCGCCGTCCATCGCCGGGAGGCGGGGAACCAGAAAAAATCTGTCCTGAAATTCAGGAGCAAAATCGGCCGGCGCCCGGTCGAGGGGGATCGGATCGACCCGGTCTTCACGGAGCACCACGCCCACAGGATCCCCAGCCGCCGGCGGATCTGCGGAGGCCAGCGAGGTGAGTTGCCCAACGTACGACACGATCCCCTCGAGCTCGCCCGCCAGGCGGCGCAGGTCCGCCTCGGCGATATCGAGTTCCGCCAGCCGCGCGATCCGGACCAGGTCGTCGGGACTGATGGTCACGCGCTCTCCCAATCCCGCTCGAGCCCGGCGTACGCGACCAGCAGCTGCTTGATCCCGACGTCCACGCTGTCAAAGGCCACGGTGACCTTGAGGTCCTTCCCGCCGCCGCTCAGGCCCTGGATTGTCCCGCTCCCGAACCGACGATGGCGGACTCGCTCGCCTTTGATGTAGCGGGGTGCGTCCTGTGACACGTCCTCCGGGGCCGGCACCGGAGTGGCCGGCGACGCGGCGGCGGGACGGGACTGCCACGCCCCGGTGGCCGGCTTCGTACCGAAGCCGCCGGCAGCCGGACGATTGGCGCTTCCGCGCCACCCAGCGCCACCGCGATTGTAGCCCCCGCTCCCCCCGCCCCAACTCGGCGCAAACAGGGACGACGTCCGCTTCTCATCCAGCAGGCCGGGGGGCAGCGACTCGAGAAACCGCGACGGCATGCTCGGCAGAATCTCGCCGCCGCGCCGCCGCGAGCGGGCGTGGGTGAGGTAAAGTTTGTCCTTGGCCCGGGTCAGCGCCACGTAGAACAACCGTCGCTCCTCCTCCAATCCCTCGAGCGTCTCGGTCGATCGGGACAGCGGGAACAAGCCGTCCTCGAGACCCGCGACCACGACCACCGGCCATTCGAGGCCCTTGGCGGTATGCATGGTCATCAGCGTCACACCCGCCTCATCGCCATCCTGGGTGTCGTGCGACGACAGCAGCGCTGCCTCGGCCAGAAAGCGCTGCAGCGGCGTCGTATCGTCAGCTTCCTCGACCACGACCTCCGACCAGCTGGCGGCCGCGGCGACGAGTTCCTTGACGTTGTCCCACCGATCCTTACCCTCGGGGCCTTCGTCGTGAAGGAACCGTTCGTAGTGGATGGCCTCGATCACTGACTCGAGCACTTCCGCCGGCACCTTTGACCCCACCCGTTCCCGCAAACCGCTGATCAACTCACCGAACCGCCGGAGCGCCTCCCGCACGTTGGGCCTGAGCCCCTCGATCCGGTCGCCGATCGCGGCCGTCGCCAGCAGGGATTTTCCCCACGCCGCGGCCGCCTGACGGACCACCGCGAGGCTGGTATCGCCAATCCCCCGCTTCGGAATCCCAATGGCGCGCAGAAAGGCTTCGTCGTCCGATGGATTGACGATCAGGCGGAGATAGGCGAGCAGGTCCTTGACCTCCCGACGATCGTAGAAGCTCACCGACCCCACGATCCGATACGGCATGCCGGCCCGCCGGAAGGCCTCTTCCATCGCGCGCGACTGGGCATTGGTCCGGTAGAGCACCGCCATCTGGCTGGTGCCATAGTCGCCGGCGGACCGCCGGGCCTGCAGTTCGCGGGCGATCCACTCCGCTTCGTCCCGTTCATCGGCGGCGCCCAGCAGCGTGATCGGTTCCCCGCCCTTCCGGCGGGTCCGGAGCGTCTTCCCGATCCGGCCCGTGTTCGGCGCGATGACGGCGTTCGCGGCGTCGAGGACCACCTGGGTACTGCGGTAGTTCTCTTCCAGCCTCACCAGGGCCGCCCCGGCGAAATCGTCCTGGAAGTCGCGCATGTTCCGGACTTCGGCGCCCCGCCAGGCGTAAATCGACTGATCGTCGTCGCCGACCACGAAGACGTTGCCGTGGCTGCCCAGCATCCGGATCAGCTGGTACTGGGCCTTGTTGGTATCCTGGAACTCGTCCACCAGAAGGAACTGGAACCGGCGGCGGTACCACTCCAGCCGGTCTGGATGCTGCCGGAACAACTCGAGGGGATGCAGCATAAGATCGTCGAAATCCATCGCGTTCTGCTGATGGAGTGCCGTCGTGAGTGCCCGATACACGTCGGCGGCGACCTCGGTGAGGGGATCCGCCGCCGAGGCGGCCAGCTGATCGGCCGATTGCATCCGGTTCTTGGCGCCCGAGATCATATACTGCACGACTTTGGGCGGGAACATCTTGGGCGAATGATTGCGCTGCTCGAGAATCCGCTTGATCAGCGCCAAACGGTCGTCTTCGTCGTAGATGGTGAATTCACGGGAGAACCCGAGGCGCTCGGCCTCCCGCCGGAGCAGGCGGGCCGACAGGCTGTGGAACGTCCCGATCCACGCGCCGGTCGGATTCCGGGCCAGCATGGACCCGATCCGATTCTTCATCTCTCCGGCAGCCCGGTTCGTGAACGTCACGGCGAACACCCGGTCCGCCGGCACGCCATGGCGTTCAATCAACAGGGCGATTCGGGTCGTGAGGACCCGGGTCTTGCCCGAGCCGGCTCCGGCAAGGACCAGCATCGGGCCCTCGACGTGTTCAGCCGCCGCCCGCTGCTCCGGGTTGAGCGCGAGGACGAGATCGGACGAAGCCATCGCGGTCAGGAGGTGGGTCCGAGTCGGTCGGTGCCGACATAGGGCACCAGAACATCCGGCACCAGGATGGTGCCGTCGGGTTGCTGATAATTCTCGAGGAGCCCGATGATGGTTCGGGGAAAGGCAACGCCGGAGGAATTCAGGGTATGAACCAGCTCCGGCTTGGCGCCGGCGACCGGCCGATGCCGGATGTTGGCCCGGCGGGCCTGAAAATCTGTGAACGTGCTCGAGCTCGACACCTCGAGCCACGCTCCCACGCCCGGAGCCCAGATCTCGAGATCGAAGGTCCGCGCCGAGGCAAACCCGGTATCGCCGGCGGCGAGCTCGAGAACCCGGTACGGGAGACCCAGCCGCTGGAGAATCGACTCGGCATGCCCGGTCATCATGGCGTGCTCGGCGTCACTCGTTCCCGGCGCCACGAGACGGACCAGCTCGACCTTGTCGAACTGATGCACGCGGATCAGGCCGCGGGTATCCTTGCCGTGCGAAAATGCTTCGCGGCGGAAGCACGGCGTGTAGGCCACGAATCCAATCGGCAACTGGCCGGCCTCGAGGATCTCGTCCCGGTAGATATTGGTAACCGGGACTTCCGCCGTCGGGATCAGGAAGAGATCGTCTTCCGTCCGGTACATGTCATCTTCGAATTTC
>JANXXJ010000075.1 GCA_025350665.1 Gemmatimonadota bacterium
CGAACCCTGACCCCTGCATGGAGGACACGTAGTCGATCTTGACCCCGTTCAAGTAGGGCAGGCTGAACCCGTCGACGAAGATCTTGATGTTGCCGACCTCGAGCACGATGTCGTCCTCGAGCGCCGCTTCCTCGATGTTGAGGCTGTACTTGAAGCCCGAACAGCCGCCTGGCAGGACGCTGATCCGCAGGCCGCCGGTCTCGACCGCCACCTTCTCCGCCGCCATGAACTTCAAGACTTCTTCGGTGGCCTTGGGCGTCAGGTTGACCGCCACGCCATCCATCTGAGTGTTTTCCGCCGTGCTCACGGTAACTCCTTGGTTCGGACCATTCGAATTCCAACTAGCAAGGTAGGAAATCCCGTCCGGGGAGTCAACGACTGGGTTCCAGCGCGGCCACCGCCCGGTCCGCCACCAGAACCCTGAGTGGCCCCAGACGAGGGTTGTCCCGAGTTGGATTGACCCGGTTTGACAGGAGCACTACGACCAGCGCTCTGGTGGGATCGATCCAGATTGAGGTGCCGGTGAAACCGGTATGCCCGAAGCTCTCGGCCGAGAGTCGATTGCCGGCGCTGCTGCCTAGTGATGGCGTGTCCCACCCGAGCGCCCGGCTCGACCCGGCCACCAATTCCTGGCGCCGAGTGAAATCCAGGAGCGTGGCCTGGCTCAGCTCGGGTCCCGGTCGCGAGCGTTCCGGGTCTCGGCGGCTGAGCAGCCACTCGCCGAATGTGAGGAGATCGCCGGCGTCGCTGAACAGGCCGGCGTGGCCGGAAACGCCTCCGAGGAACGCGGCATTTTCGTCGTGAACTTCGCCGTGAATCAGCCGGCCGCGCCACGGATCCCGTTCGGTTGGAGCCAGCCGACTCCGCCACGACCTGGGGGGAAGGAACCGGGTCGACCGGAGCCCGAGCGGGTTGGTAACCATCGTCCGGAACAGCACGTCGATCGTTCGTCCATAGATGCGTTCCACGATTTGCGTAAGGAGGATGGCGCCAAGATCTGAATAGACCATCCGGACGCCCGGCACCGTATCGAGTGGTGTCGCGGCCACCAGTGCCAGGGCGCTGTCACGGGTGGGCGCCTCCCGCCACAACGCCCGATGGGCCGGCAGGCCGCTCGAGTGGGTGAGGAGATTCCGGACCGTGACCTTCTCCTTCTCGGGGCCGGTAAACTCGGGAAGGTAGCGCTGGACCGGATCGTCCAGCCGGATCCGCCCCTCATCGACCGCGAACATCGCGAGGGTCGTGAGCGCCACCACTTTGGTCAGTGACGCCAGGTCATAGACCGTTTGCGGGCCGACCGGCTCCGGCATGTCGCTGCCCAACTGCCCTGCCGCATGAATGAACCGCCACCCGCCGACCGAGACCCCCACGACCGCCCCGGGGGCGGCGCCGGCCCGAACGCCGGAATCGACAGCGGAGACCAGCCCGTCCCAAAGACACGGGGCCGGGCCGCACGAGGGCGCCGGCACGGCCACCGGTACCCGGTGGCAACCAGCGACGGCCAGGGTGGCGCCGAGGCTAGCGGCGAATCGTCGCATCGGTCCGGTTCCGCGCCGGTAGAATCAGCCCGTCGCCGATCCGGTATCCTGGCGGGAGATCGATCGGCAGTCGTCCGGTGATGGCCGCCCCGGCGAATGCATTGGCCACGGCCTCCTCGGTGGCGGCGTTGGTGGTCCATGCCAGCAGCAGCGCGTGGACGCCTGGGGTCTGGGTCAGGAGATAGGGCGACCCGAAGGAAACCAGTACCGTCGGCCTGGCCTGGCTCGTCTCGCCGATCAGGTCGGCCAGCGCACGGGGCATGGATATGTTCCCTGTTCCGGATGCGACCCGCACCGCGACCGAGAACACCGCGGTTGGTGCCTGGGCGAGCAGCGTCCGCGCGGAGTCATAGCTGGCCGGGCCGCTGGTGGGCACGAGGCGAAACGTGGTCGCCTTGATGGCGCGACGGATTAGCTGTCGGGCCAGCGTCGATGAGCCGTCGTCGCCGTAACTCACCAAGGCGAGGCTGGCGTTTCCCTGGCGGATGGTCGCCAACGCGGCATTGCTGTCACGGACCAGGACCAGAGACCGGGCGGCGATGGCCTTGGCGCTGTCGAGGAATTTCTGCTGGCCCACGATCACGCCGACGCGGTCGAGCGACACGGTGCGCCGCTTGAAGAGCCCGAGCTTTTCCTTGATCGCCATGACCCTGAGGACGGAGACTCGAAGCCGGGCCTTGGTGATCCGGCCTGATTTCACGGCGGCCGTCATCGCACTGATCGCGTCGCGGGGGTTGGCCGGCATCAGGAGCAGGTCGCTTCCGGCTTCGAACGCCCGAACCGTGGCTTCGCCGCCGCCGTAGGTGCTCACCAGTGCCCCCATGTCCAGGGCGTCGGTGACGGTGAGGCCGCGGAACCCGAGGGAATCGCGGAGCAGGCCGGTGAGGACGGCGCTCGACAGCGTGGCCGGCTGGGTCGAATCGCCGGAGAAACGGGGCAGGGCGATGTGCGCCGACATCACGACGTCCACGCCCGCCGCGATCGCCGCCTTGAACGGCACCAGTTCCACGGCCGAGAGCCGATCCCAGTCGGCCCGGATGACCGGCAGTGAAATGTGCGAATCGGTTTCAGTGTCGCCGTGGCCGGGGAAATGCTTGACCGTCGTCAGCATGCCGGCCGATCGGGTGCCCTTGATGGCGGCGACCACCATCCGGGCGACGGTCGCGGGGTCGCCGCCGAACGAACGGGTGTTGATGATCGGGTTGGCCGGGTTGTTGTTGATGTCCGCATCCGGCGCGAATGCGAGATGGACACCGACGGCCCGTCCCTCGACGCCCGTCACCCGTCCCATCAGTTCGGCGTCCTCGACCCGTCCGCCGGCCCCCACGCCCATGTTGGTGGGGAACGGCGTCGCGCCGGGGAACCGGAAGGCCGCGCCGCCTTCGAGGTCGCTCGCGATCAGCAGTGGCAGCTTCGATCGGCGCTGGAGGAAATTGAGCTTGGAGGCGACGTCCATCGGCGAGCCGATCGAGATGATGATTCCGCCCACCTTGAGCGAGTCGATCCACATCCGGGCCTGGGCGAGGCCGTCGGCGTCGAACCCGACGTAATTGCCAAGGAGCCACGGCATCACCAGTTGGCCGACCAGTTGTTCGACCGGCATCCGGGCGACCATCTTCCGGACTCTGGCACTCGGCTTCGGCTGGGCCGCGCCGGCGGTGGCCGCGGTGGCCGTCAACAGTCCGATGAAGATGGGGCGGAGCGAATGGCGCACGGGATACTCAGCTGGTTGATCGTGATGACGCTGGCCGTCGGCGAGGCGAAGCCACCGGTACGGCCCGGCCTCGAGGTGCTGCTCACCGACAGCCTGCATCTGGTGACGGGCCGCCGGGTCGGGCTGGTGACCAATCAGGGCGGCATCGACCGCCAGGGAATCCACGCGGTGGAACGGTTGCGAGCAGCCGGGATCGACCTAGTGGCGCTCTACAGCCCTGAACACGGGTTCCGCGGCGCGGCGGACCCCGGTGAGGCGGTAGCCTCGACCGTGGATTCCGCGACCGGCATACCAATCTATAGCCTCTATGGCCGAACGTCCCGGCCGACGGACGACATGCTTCGCGGCGTCGAGGTCCTCCTGGTCGATCTTCCCGATGTGGGGAGCCGGTATTTTACCTTCCTCGCCACCACGATCGAGGTGATGCGGGCCGCCGCGGCGAATCGGATCCCGGTGATCGTCCTCGATCGCCCCGATCCGATTGGCGGCCGGATCCAGGGCAACGTGCTCGATACGGCATTCCGTTCGTTTATCGGGAGCCTGGCCATCCCGATGCGCTACGGCATGACGCTCGGCGAATTGGCCCGGCTGGCTCAGGGTGATCTGTCACTGACGACGGCGTTGACCGTCGTGCCGGCCGCCGGGTGGCGGCGGCGCGACGACATCGTTGATCTCGGGTTCCCGTTTCCTGCGCCGAGCCCGAATCTCAAGGATGTCGAAAGCCTGTTCCACTATCCGGGGATCTGTCTGTTCGAAGGCACCGCGTTGTCGGTCGGCCGCGGGACCGACCACCCGTTCCACCAGATCGGTGCCCCGTGGCTGGACACGACCCGGGTGCTTGCCTTGCTCCGCGCGGCCAAGCCGAAGGGGGTTCGATTCGAAGGGGTCACCTTCATGCCGGTCAGACCGGGCGATCAGAAATTCGCCGACGTGACCCTGCCCGGTATTCGGCTCGTCATCACCGATCGCCGGAAGTATGACCCGATCCGGACGGCGCTCGAGATGCTGACCGCCGTCCGCGCGGTTCACGGCGGGCAGATCGGGTGGATCGCCCGGCACTTCGACCGTCTCGCCGGCGGCCCGGCCCTCCGCCAGGCCATCGAGGCGGGGCAGGCGCCCCGGGCGATCGTGGCCGGGTGGAAGGGCGGTCTGGACGATTTCGAACGACGCCGGAAGCTGGTCTTGCTCTACCGCTGACGGGCGCCTAACGCCCAGGCCGGTTGATCCGGGTCGCGTGGTAACGTTCCATCAGCCACTGTCCGTTCCGTTTTCGGAAAATGACGGACTCCAGAAAATCAAGGGTGTCCGGCCTGCCCTGGGTCGGGGTCCAGACCTCGCGATTTCTGAAGCTGGTCCAGGCGGCCGAGTCCATGACCACGGTGCGGAAACCGGTCAGGGCGGCGGTCTGGCTCCCCGCCGCGGCGCCGTCCACGAGCTCCTTCACCAGGGCTGCTCCCGCAATCACCGTCGTGTCCTCGAAGATGAAGAACTCCGGCAGGAGCGGGCTCGCGATCCCGGCGGAGTCGTGGCGCTGCATGGCGTCGTACCAGCGGGTCAGGACCGCCTCGACGGCCGAGGGTGGGTCGAGGGGGGCATGGTTGGCAACGGCCGGCGCGGCCGGCCGGCATCCGACCAGCACCATGCTGGCAACCAGCCAGCGCGGGATCGTTCTCATGAGGCACTCCTGTCGGTCGGTGGTTGAGGGCGGCGGCCAACGAAACTCTGGCGGCCACGGTCCCGCAAGTCGGTCCGGGTTTGGTAACGGGCAGGTCCTGCCCGAGCGGCGAACTCTGGTCCCGTCGACCCGGGGGCGGCGGGGTGGTTCCGAGAATTGCCAATTGACCCGTTTCAAGTTATGCTTCGTGATTGGTAAGTCGTTGTGGCAATTGATGATTGGATCGCTCAAAACTGAAGGTCCGCAGCGGCTTGGGGGCTCGTGAAACTGGTCACAAAGTCGCTCGAACGTGCCTATCTGAGCTTGGTCGACCCATTGGTTGACCGGCTCATCCGGTTCGGGGTGCGTCCGAATGCGATCACCACCGTTGGCGCCCTGCTGGTCGCGGCCTCGGCGGTGGGCTTCGCGTTTGGCTGGGTCAGACTGGGTGGGGCCCTGCTGCTGCTGTCTGGTGTCGTGGACACCTTTGACGGCCAGGTGGCTCGCCGGGGCGGCATGGTGTCGAAGTTCGGCGCGTTTTACGACTCGACGCTTGACCGGGTTGGCGACGGCGCCACGTTCATCGGGATCGCGGTGTTCCTCCTTCGGGCCCCCGGCGTTGCCTGGCGGATCGAGACGGCGGTTCTCTGCATGATCGCGGTGCTGAGTTCGCTGCTGGTGTCATACGCTCGCGCCCGGGCCGAGGGTCTGGGACTCGAGTGCAAAGTGGGGATCGTCCAGCGGGCGGAGCGCTTGATCGCGATTGGCGTGCCGTCGGTAATTGTTGGAGCCGGCCCCAACGGGGTCGTGCTGCAGGTGATTACCGGGCTGCTCGCGGTGCTGTCGACGGTGACGGTGGTGCAACGGTTCGTCTACGTCTATCGCCTGACCGAGGGCGAAGCGACCGAGTCGAAACAATAGGCGGTTATGGCCCGCTCCGAGCCTCGGAGGCGGGCGAGACTATCAAGGTATGGGGCCGCGCCGGCAGGCGCGGGTCCGATCGATGAAAGGACGACAAAGTGGCTCAAGGTTCTTCCCGCAAGATCGCACCGGCCGATGGCAAACTCGGCGTACTCTGTGTCGGACTCGGCGCGGTGGCGTCCACCTTCATTGCGGGGGTTGAAAACGTCCGTCGCGGACGCTCCCAGGCGATCGGGTCGCTGACCCAGCTGGCCACGATCCGGCTCGGCAAACGCACCGACAAACGGACCCCGCTGATTCGAGATCTTGTTCCGCTCGCCACCCTCGACGACATCGTCTTTGGCGCCTGGGATCCGGTGCCGGAT
>JANXXJ010000078.1 GCA_025350665.1 Gemmatimonadota bacterium
TGGTCGGGTTCGGCCGGATCGGTGAGTGGTTCGCGGTCGATCACTGGGGCGTGGCGCCCGATCTCCTCTGCTTCGCCAAGGGCGTGAACTCGGGCTACATCCCGCTTGGCGGGGTCCTGATGACGGGCGCCATTGCCGACACGTTCAAAGACCGCCCCTATCCCGGCGGCCTGACCTACTCGGGTCATCCGCTGGCCTGCGCCGTGGCGGTCGAATCGATCCGGACCTTCGAGGACGACGACATCGTGGGCCACGCTCGCCGGATCGGCGACGAGGTGCTGGGCCCTGAGCTGCGGAAGATCGCGGAAAAGCACCGGAGCGTCGGGGAGGTGCGGGGCGTCGGCTGCTTCTGGGCGCTCGAGCTGGTGCGGAACCGGAAGACCCGGGAGCCTCTGGTGCCATTCAACGCCTCCGGGCCGGCCGCCGCGCCAATGAACGAGGTGATGGGTGCCTGCAAGGCGGCCGGTGTCTGGCCGATGGTGCACTTCAACCGGCTGCAGGTGGCGCCGCCGCTCATCATCACGCCGGAGGAGGCGCGCCAGGGCCTGGCGTTGATCGACCGGGCGCTGGACGTGGCCGACAAGTTCTATGCGGAGTGACCCGACGATGGTCCGCCGACTCGCCGTCACCGTATCGTTAGGCTTCCTGGCCGGCTGCGCCGAGAAGACGCCGCCGTCCACTCCGATGGAGCCACCCAGCCCGCGGGCCCGGATCGCAGCGCGGGGCGATTCGCTTGCCTTGCCGGGGCAGTGGACCCCGGCGCCGGGGGACGCCCTCGAACATGAGACGGCGGGATTCGCCAAGATTCTCTGCTCGGCGGTTTTTCTGACCGGGCTCGACCCGGCCGACGCCGCCGCGAACGTCGGCTTCTTCGTGGCGCCGCTCGACAGCCGGAAGGCGGTCAAGGACACGGTGATCGACCGGAAGACCGAGACCGTGCGGCTGACGCTCACGACGGGAGTCACCCGGGTGGCGAGGCGGTACGGGAGCCAGGGCTGTATCGCGCTGCCCAAAGGCCAGGATTCCCTGTTCTTCAAACCGTCGGTGGTGACATCGTCGCTGCCCCCGGCTGCCAGGACCCCGTGGCCCATGGGCGACGTCGTGAAGGACCGGTGGCCGGCCGGGGTCGATTCGGCGAAGGTGGCCGAGGCGCTCGATGTGGGCTTCGGGCAGGCGGATGAGATGACGCTGGCGTTGCTCGTCACCTACAAGGGCAGAATCATCGCTGAACGTTATGCGGCCGGGATCGGGCTGCACTCGCCGCTCGAGAGCTGGTCGATGGGGAAGAGCCTCACCGGCACCCTCATGGCCCGGTTGATCCTCCGGGGTGACTACCAGCTCGACCAGAAGGCCCCCGTTCCCGAGTGGCAGCAGCCAGGCGACCCGCGGCAGGCGATCCGGATCACGGATCTGATGCGGATGTCGAGCGGACTGCGGATCAAGTCACCCAACGATCCGGACTACGATCCCAAAGCCGGTTACGCCGATCACCTCTATCTCTACACCGGCACGGCGAATTCCTTCGAATACGCCGCGACCCGTCCCCAGCAGTGGAAACCGAACACAGTGGGGCGGTATCGGAATTCGGACCCCGTGCTCACCAACTATCTGATCCGACTCGCGGTGGAGAAACGTCACGAGGATTACCACGCGTTCCCGCGCCGGGCGCTCTTCGACAAGATCGGGATCCGCGACGCCGTGATGGAGACGGACCCCTACGGGAACTTTCTGACCCAGGGGTACGAATATCTCTCCGCGCGCGACTGGGCTCGTCTTGGCAACCTGTACCTTCAGGATGGGGTCTGGAACGGCGAGCGGTTGTTGCCCGAGGGGTACGTGCGCTACGTCTCGAGCGTGGCGCCGGCCTGGGCGGCGGACGGAAACCCCGTGTACGGCGGCGGTTTCTTCTGGGTCAACGCCGACGGCGCGTGGCCGCTGCCGAAAACGGCCTACGCCATGCTGGGCGCCGGCGGCCAGAGTGTGCACATCGTGCCGAGTCATGATCTGGTCATCGTGCGGGTCGGGAAGTACCGGGGCCAGAACCCCGGCGAAGCGGCGCTCGACAAAGCGATGCCCCTGTTCCTCGCCGCGGTGAAACCCAACTAGACGATCCCCGAGGTTGCATGCGCCGCTCCGTGTCGCTGTCCTGGTGGCTCGCCGCGCTCGCCATGCGCGGCTTGCCCCTTTCGGCCCAAACCACCCAGACCGAACGCGCCGCCGCCGGCGACGTCATGAAGGAAATCGACGCCCTCCAGGGCCGGCTCACGCCGGCCCAACTGGCTCAGCGTCTCGCCACGGCCAGGAACCCGGACAAGGACCGGCTGATCGAACGGGCCGG
>JANXXJ010000122.1 GCA_025350665.1 Gemmatimonadota bacterium
CCGCCCTGTCCCTTGGCGGGTGCGTCCGGCCCGAAGGTCCGCACCGGTTCCCCCGGCGCGCCAGGCCGGAACCCAGGGCTTCCCGGACGGGCTCCACCCGGGCCGGTCCGACCCGGAGGACCACCGGGACGGCTGAACTGGCCCGGGCGGCCGGGCGGACCGCTCCGTGGGCCCCCAGGACCACCGGGGCCTCGCTGGCCGGGGCCGCCAGGGCCGCGCTGCCCGCCGGGACCGGAGCGCTCCCCGGGGCGGGCATTGCCGCCGGCACTGCTGAACACCGGACGCGGGCCCGTCGGGCCACGCTGGACTCGGGGAGGAACGAACGGACGGCGAGGCCCGACCGTAGCCGGGTCCTGGCCCGCCAGCAAAGCGGCCTGCTGGCTGACCGAGGGAAGGCGCGGCGGAATCGGCGGGAGCGGCGGCCGCTCGGCCTTCGGCTCTTCTTTCTTGACGGGTTCGGGCTCCGGCTCGGCTACGGCCTCATGCGGCTCGTCCGCCGACCGCACCGGTGGGTCTTTGAAGAGGGCCCGGGCGCGCTCGTCGAGCGTCGGCATGGGCACCGTGGCGGTCTCGATCCGGTCGAACAGGACCGGCTTCTCGAGGTCGAGCACCGGCGTCTCGGCCGCAACCCGATCGGCCTCGGCCTGGATCAACGCCTCGGACTCGGCGACCTCGGCCGCAGTGCGGCGGCGTTTGGCCGGCTTCGCATCCGCGGATACCGGGACGACTGGTGCGGCCTCAGCCGCAGCGGCGGCCGCCGCCTTGGTGGTGCGGCGCTTTGGCTTCTTGGCTTCGTCCGGCTGCGTCGCCTGTTTCCGCTTTTCACGTTCCCAGCGGAGTCGCACGGCCGCCACTTGGGAATCGTCGAGCGGCTGGAGCGGACCACGCGCCACGACGTGCATTTCCTTGAGCAGCCCCATGAGCTGCTCATTCGGAATGCCGAACTCAGATGCCAAATCCTGGACTTTCGTTTTTACCACTCAAGCCTCCATCGAACCCTGCTCACTGGCGAGCCGGATAATCCCGTCCGCCAACGCCGGATCCCGCACGCCCACCACCATTACGGGGGGCTTGCCAAGACCGGCGCCCAACACTTGCGACGCGGGGCCGCCGATCTGCGGAATCCCCTTCGCCGTCGCCAACCGAGACGCCTTCTCCAGCGCTCGCTGACTGGCATCGCTCGCCACCACGATGCATCGGCACTCACCCACCTGCAGCGCCCGCCGAACCGCTTCGACGCCGATCAGGACATGACCCGCCCGGAGCCCCAGCCCCAGCAGGCCGACAATCCCGCTCATTCCGTCTTCGCCGGATCCTCGCTCGCCTCTTCCGCCGTCAAATCAGCGAGGAACGCCAGCAGCTCTTCCGCCGCCTCCGGCGTCATCCCGGCGATCTTCTCGAGGTCGGTGCGCTCGAGGTCGAGGATGTCGTTCAAGGTGCGATACCCGCCCTTGCCCAGAATGCCGACCACATCGGTCGACAGGCCCTTGAGCTCGGAGAGGTTGATTTGGCTGACCATCTCCTCGCCGCCAAGCGGTTCCGGGGCGAACAGCGGACCTTCCCCGCCGCGCTCGATCCACTCGCGGCTCGAGTACAGATCGATCTTCCATCCGGTCAGCTCCGAGGCCAGCCGGACGTTCTGGCCGTTCTTCCCGATCGCCAGCGACAGCTGATCTTCGTCCACCACCGCCTGGATGGTCTTGGTCTCGGGATCGGAAAAAACCTTGGCGACTCGCGCGGGCGCCAGCGCCAGCCGGGCAAACCGTTCGGGGTCAGGCGACCACGGCACGATGTCAATCCGTTCACCCGAGAGTTCGTTCACGACGGCCTGCACCCGGGAGCCCTTGAGGCCGACGCAGGCGCCCACCGGATCGATCGCATCGTCCTTCGAGATCACGGCCACCTTGGTCCGGCTTCCCACCTCGCGGGCGATCGCCCGAATGTCCACCACGTCCTGGGCGATTTCCGGAACCTCAAGGCGGAACAGCGCCGCCACGAACATTGGGTCCGCCCGTGACAGCACCAGGCGGGGACCCTTCGGCGTCTCCTCGAGGCGCTTCAGCACGGCCCGCATCGTGTCGCCCTGATGAAAATGTTCCCGGTGATTCTGTTCCCGGTACGGGATGATCGCCTCGGCCTCTTTGAACTTGGCCAGCATCAGCACGATCTTGCCGCGCTCGATTTGCTGAACTTCGCCCGACAGCAATTGGCCGACCTTGTCGCCGAATTCCTCGCGGATTTTGGTTCGTTCACCTTCGCGCACCCGCTGGATGATCCGCTGCTTGGCAGCCTGGACCGCCAGCCGGCCGAATTCCGCGAACGGCACCTCCTCCTCGAGGACGTCGCCCATCTGGAAATTCTCGTCCTCGTATCGCGCCTCTTCGATCGCGACCTGGCAACTCGGATCGTCGATCACTTCAACGACGGTCCGAAGCCGGACCACCCGGATCGATCCCTGCAATTCATCGACGTCAAGTTCGAACTTGACGTTCGGTCCGAACTTCCGGACCAGGGCCGCATGAATCCCGTCCCGCAGCAGATCGAGGAGATCGGCGCGATCGAGTTGCTTCGCATTCGTCAACTCGCGGAAAGCCGCGAGCATTTCAGCGGAACCAGCCATCGACAACATCCTCCGCACGGAGGCCAAGGTTACCGCGAACTCGACTCGAGTCCGCGACGATCAGGTCACGTTCGTGATGATTTGGGACGAGGGCCCGGAGAGCACCTGCGCACGTCCCCGGACGCGCGGGGGACGACTTCAACGACTTGGCCGGGAAAAAAAATGTGGGGGAACACCCCACATC
>JANXXJ010000133.1 GCA_025350665.1 Gemmatimonadota bacterium
ACCGCCGGCAACATGGCGACCCTCTTCCGCGTCCCGATGGCGGCCGACATTCCCCCAAGCACGGTGCTGGCGGTCCACCCGACCCAGCTCTACGAAGTCATCATCATGCTGGCGGTGTTCATGCTGCTGTGGCGCTGGCGCTTGAGTGACCGGCCGATGGGATGGCTGTTCGGCGCCTATCTCGCGTTCGCGGGGGCGGAACGGTTCCTGGTCGAGATCCTCCGCGCCAAGGACGATCGGTTTCTCGGCTTCTTCACCCTTGCCCAGGCCACCAGCATTGTCGTGCTGGCCGTCGGCGTCGTGGTCATGACCCGCCTGGCCGCCCCGGATCCCCAGCCCGGCGAATACCTGCTCCGGAAGTCGACCTAACGATCACCGGGCGGGGTGCTCGGCCCCGCCTGCCGCTTCAGGTCCGCGAGTCGCGCCTCGACCTCCGGCGGCACCAGCAGATTGTCGGCGATCCCGGCGATGACATCCGCATCCCGCCAGGCCGCCTCGAGCACGTCAGCATTCGCCCATCGTCAGCCTTGAGCGTGATCTTCCGGCGGCCCTGGATCAGGTTCGGAATGTTCCCCCAGAGCCCACCGAACCCGCCGATCCCGATCCCCGCCGCCGACGCGCCCGGATGACGGCGATCATCGCCGCCACCGCGCCGGTCCCGATCAGGATCGTCTTCCGTCGGCGCCGTCCGAACTGGTCACCGTACCGCCATGCCGCGAACCCGCGCCGCGCAGGTGCGCCGATGCGTACCAGGTCGAGCCCGTCCCGCATCCGCGCCATCCCGATGTTTGTCGGTCGAAACCGGAGCCTGGTGTCCGTAAACGCCCGCTCACAGGCTTCGATCGCTTCCCACCGGATCTCCAACGGCGTCTGGTTCCATCGCACACACTGCCGGCACACGACCCAGAGCCGGCCCTTGGACGCGTCGAACGCCAGGCGACGTCCGACCGGAAATACCTCGATCGACTCGTTGCGGCCGAGCGATTGGTGGCAAAAGATGCAGGTGTGGTACACGGCGGCCGAAACCGGCCTAACGCGCGGATTTCGCCGGACGCGGACGGACGCGCGGTCCTGCGGAGGAGGCGCGCAGCGCCGTGTCGGCGACGGCGGCGCGCCGCGGAATGACAAGGAAGGTCCAGACCAGCGCGGCGACGGCCAGGGCCACCAGAATGCCCTGGGCAACCACCGATTCCCAAGTCGGATAGATCCCGAACGTCGGCGATCGAACCATCCCGGGAATCGGCGTCGTCGAGATGAAGCCGCCTTCCTGCAACTCAGCCATCGCGGTGCCGGCGAAGACGAAGGCCATCAGGTAGAGGAAGCCGCTGGTGATCGCAAAGAACGGCCGGAGCGGCAGCCGGACCCCGTACCGGTTGATCGCCACATAGATCACCGCGAGCCCCACCGCCGCGGCCAGGAATCCGCCCACGATCGGCGCCGCCGTTTCGGCGGTCCCGCCCGCCACGGCCAGCGCTTTGTAGAACAGCACCGTCTCAAAGCCCTCGCGGTACACCGCCAGGAATGCCACGGACGCCAACGCGAAGATCGAGCGCCTGGACAGCGCGTCGGACAACCGGGTCTTCACGAACTGGTTCCACTTGGCGACTTCCATCTTGGACAGCAGCCAGTAGCTCACCGAGAACAGCATCACGGTCGCCACGACCATCGTGGCGCCCTCGAGCGCCTCCTGGTGCGCGGGTCCAAGCCGGAAGACCGTCTCCAGCGCGAAAGCGGTGACAAAACTCATGACCACCGCGGCAGCGACACCGAGATGAATGTCCCGGCGCCGATCGGAGGCGCCGACTTTCACCAGGAATGCAATCAACGCTCCAATGACGAGAATCGCCTCGAGGCCTTCCCGCGCCAGGATCAGAAACGACTGCACGAACAGGGCTACCGGCGTGAGCCGGGTCCCTAGCGTACGCTCCGACCGCTCCAGAACCCGAATCAACTCCTCGCGAACCTCGGCGAGACGGCCCGGCTCAGATTCTTCCCGTAGCCGCGCGAACGCCGCCTCGGCTCGAGTGACCAGCGGCGCGTCCTTGACCCGGATGTCTCGCTCGAGACCCTCGAAAGCCATGTAAGCGTTGATGGCGGCACTCCGGGCCGCGTCTTTTTGCCCGGAGCCTGCCAGCCGCAGGGCGGTGTCAATCCGGGCCCGGACCAGGGCGAACCCTGGACCGAAATCCCGTGCCCCGCGTCCGACCACCGCTCGAACGGCGGCCACCCGGGCCAGGTCGGTCCCGCCCAGCGAATCAAGCAGCTCCGCGTCGCTCAGCGCCCCCGAAACCGGGAAGGCCGCAAGCGTGGCCGGTACGGCCCCGCGAGCCGCCGGCAACCGCAATGTGCTGGCATACAGGGCCACGGCCCAGCGGTCTTCGAGCGACAATGCGCTTTCGTAAGGCGCCATCGCCGTCCCAGCGACCCCGATCGTGATCCGGCGGTAGAAATCGAGGGGACTGGACCGATGGAAGAACACCGAATCGGCCAGCTTGGACGGGGGCGGCGTCAGGGTCCGGGCATTGGGGCCATCACCCTGACCGGCGACGCCGTGGCATGCGGCACACTGGCCCCGGTATATCGTCTCGCCGCGGGCCAGCGAAGGAGCCTCGTTCGGATACTCATCGACCGTGACGTGCAGGGCGCTGGCAAGGCCGTCGACCATGCGAGCCACCGCCGTCCGCAGCGAGTCCGGCGCCCCGACCTGGTCGACCGTCTCGATCATCCGGGTGAGGTCACCCACCGCGGACGCCGCGACCGAAGGCGGCAGCATGGCCGCAGCCTTCCGGGCCTCGCCCAGGAACAGCCTGGCCTCCTCCACCTCGCCGGCCTGGACCACCTTGCCGGCTTTCACCCCAAGTTCGTACTCCTCGGCGGCAAGCTTGGCGCTCGTGGCCACCCGCCGAACCACCTGCACCGAGTCGACAGCGCGTGGCGGCAGGGCAGTGGCCACGCCCGGGAGCGCGACGACGAATAGGTAAATGAGAATGAGTTTCAAATAAATTCTCAACATCGCCGTCAAAGTAGAGGGCGATCGTCGGAATAGGAAGGTCCTACTTTTCGACGATGGCCACCGCTGCCGCAGACAGTTCCGAGTGGGTCAATGACACATGGATCCGGGCCCCAGGCTCGCTCGCCAGGACTTTCTCCGCCGACCCGTGCAGACTGACCGATGGCCTCCCGTGCACGTCCCGGACCACCTCGATGTCGCGCCAACCGACCCCGCGCGCGCCCGGCAGCGCCTGTAACGCCTTGTAGACAGCCTCCTTGGCCGCCAGACGAACGGCCAGGTGGCGCGCGGGGTAGCGCATCCGGCCGACGTAGTGCTGTTCCTCCTCAGTGAGGAGTCGACCCAACACCCGTTTGCGATGCGCCTGCAACATCGCCTCCGCCCGGTCGACGTCTACCACGTCGATGCCGATCCCGATCAGGGCCAAGGAAGACTCCAGAACCACCCGGCCAGCGGATCGAGCCAGGCCGGCCGAGTGATCTGCCCCCCAAGGGCCAGCGCCAGCCACCCCAGGGCAAGGGCCGCGGTGAGGCCGGCCCCGATCCATGGCCAGAGCGGCGGTCGCCAGGCGTCCACCGTTCGGATCGAGGCGGAGAGAACGGCAAGCTCACGACCCACCAGGTTCTCGAGCTCGTCCCAGGCATCGTCGAGCGCCACGGCCCAACGCCGCATGCTGTCAACCGGATCGGTACCGGTCCCGTCCCGCGCCAGGGTTTCGAGCGGAATGCCGGCCGCCTCGATCCTCGCCGCCACGACCGACCTGGCATCCCCGTCGGGCAGCAGCGCCAGTGCCCGATGCGCCGAGAACCGACGACGAACCGCCGCGGCAAGGAGACGCTCGCGGTGGGCGTCGAGCAGGGTTCCGGTCGCGAGGGTCGCGGTGCCCCGCCACCAGCCGACCCAGACCTCCGGCGCCAGAAGCGCCGCCGCTCCGTCTGAATCACCGGCCTCGAGGTGTTTCCGGGCCTCCGACACCCGTTCGAATACCCGGGAGACCAGATCGAGCCGAATGCGATCGAGATCGGGTGAGGCATCGGCGTACCGGCGGGTGACGTCCGTCATCCGCCCCAGGAAGGGCCCGATCTCCGGCAGCGGGGGTGCCGTCATCCCGGCGCCGCTCCGGTCCAGGACGGCGGTTCCCCACCCAGCGCCGCGACCGAGACGGCGGCAACCTGTCCGGTCCGGACCTCGAAGCGGGCGATGAATGCCGCGAGCGCGTCGGCGCTGAAGGCGGCTCGATCGAGGCCGATGGCGCCGACCGCCCGCTCGATGGCCTCCGGCTCGCCTTCGACTTCGACCAGGCAGTCCATCCGCGGGTACCACTCGATCCGGACCACGGCGCCCTCCAGTTCATAGTACACCACCCGGCGGTCGATCGCGTGGATCGGCGCATAGCCTAACGCCTCGACCACGGCCTCCGCCTCGGCACCGTCCAGGGTGGTCAGTTCGTGTTCCCGGCGACGTTTGTATCCGCCCTCGATCGCGACCGGGCCCTTCCACCCTACCACGGCGTGGCCGGTCCCGTCATCGGCGAGGAAGCGGCGAATCCGGAGCACTTCGTCCCGAGCCAGCAGCGCCCCGTCGCGGTCAAACCGGCGATCGGCCATGAGGCCACGAAAGCCCGGCACGGCACCAATCGCCCGCAAACGGCCCTCGAGCGCCACGGGATCGGCCGCCACCGCCTTGAGCTCGAGTTCGATCACGCTCGGTCCCCGAGAATCGCCGCGCGAACCCGCCCGGTATCGGCGAGGTCAGCGAAGACATGCGCGGCCCCGGCCGCCGCCAGGTCCGTCGGCGTGTAGTGCCCGGTGGCGACGCCGATGGCCGTCGCGCCGAGACTGCGTCCGCAGGTTACATCGGCCGGCGTGTCCCCGATGATCACGACCTCGGGCCCGCGGGGCGCGCGCCCGAAAAGGGGTGCCGCTCGTTCCGCCGCGATGGGCGGAAGCTCGGCCCGGACCGCATGATCCGACCCATAGGCGCCGATCTGGAACTGGCCCGGTTCGATGCCGGCCGCGGTCAGCTTGATGGCCGCGCCGCGAACCACATTCCCGGTGAGCAGGCCCACCACCACGCCTGGATCAGCGCCGAGCACCCCGAGGAGGGCATGAATCCCCGGCATGACCGTGGCAAGGTGGGCGTTCACGCCGAGGTCGATTTCCAGGTGCTCGAGGTACCGCCCGAGGACGAGGTCGATTCGCTCCGGTCCGCCGAGCGGCTCACCGGCCGCCTCGAACAACTCGACGACGATTTGCGGATCGGTCTTGCCGTCGAAGCGGACCTGGTCGACAGCGCCGGTGCCGGCGCCGATCCCGGCCACATCCTGCAGGGCCGCGAGGATGGCGCGCCGCCCGGCGCCGCCCGACAGAAGCAGGGTGCCGTCGATATCGAACAGCACGAGACGCCGCTTCACCCGCCGGTCTCCTGGGCCGGCGGAGCCGGATTCGCGCTGCATGCCTTGCAGCGAATGACACCCTGGAACATGCAGATCAGACAGATGAAGGTGCCGCATTGCTCGCAGGGGTAACCCTCCGAAGCCCGCTCCTCCCTGCCGCAGGCCCGGCAGGCCATTGCGTCCGTCGCCGGTTTCCTGGCTGCGCCGTCCATGGCTCCTCCTAGTCGGTAATGTTGTAGAGCTTGATCTTGTTGATCAGCGTGGCCCGTGAGATCCCCAATTCCTTGGCCGCCCGGGTCCGGTTCCCGCCGTGGTACCGGAGGGTCCGGTCGATATGCTGGTGTTCGAGCGCGTCGAGCGTCATCGGTGTATGGCGCCGGTCGCCGAGACCCGAACGGGCGCGGAACTCACCCGGCAGATGCTCGACGTTGATCGTCGGCTGCCCCTTGCCCAGCAACATCGCTCGCTCGAGAACGTTCTTGATTTCCCGGACGTTGCCCGGCCACGAATAGGCCAGGAACCGTTCGTGCGCGTCGATCGCGAGAGCTGGCGGACCGTCCGGCACCCGGGCCTTGAGCCGGTCGTGCAACAGGGTGATCAGGCCGATCCGGTCCTCCTGGCTCCGGTCCCGGACCGGCGGAATGGCAACCGGCATGACGCTCAGCCGATAGAACAGATCTTCCCGGAACCGCTCGGCCTCGACATCCTGGGACAGACTCCGCCGGGTCGTCACCATGATCCGGGTGTCGACACTGATGTCATCGGTCCCGCCGACCCGGCGGAACGCCCGGGTCTCGAGGACCCGGAGCAGCTTCGGCTGAATCTCAGCCGGGAAGTCTCCGATTTCGCGAATCAGGACGGTGCCGCCGTCGGCAATCTCGATCAGCCCCCGACGCCGTTCGGTGGCGTCGACGAAGACGCCGCGTTCCTGTCCGAACAGCAGGGCTTCGAGCGCCGACGAATTCATGCCGGTGCAGCGAACCTCGAAGAACGGCTTCTGGCTCCGGGCGCCCAGATCATGGATCGTCCTGGCGACCCAGGCCTTCCCCACCCCCGGTTCACCGGAGAGGAGCAGGGTCGTCCGATCACTCTGGGCCAGCAGGCCCATTTGCAGGGCCAGCTGGCGCATCGGCGCCGTGGTACCGAGCGAGTCGAGCCCGTCGCGGTTGGCCGAGGCCCCGAGCAGCGCGGTGACCACCCGCCGGGTCCGCGTCATGGCGGCAACCCGTGACGCCGCCATGAGGAGGACCTGGATGTCCGCACCGGTGTCGACGACCTGGAACGCTCCGGCTTCAAGGCCGCGGGTCGCCGCCGCCGGCTCGGGACGGTCGGCGAAGAGCACCACGGGCGTGTCCGCGGCGCCTAACGTTGCAATGGCCCCTGCCTGCTCCCCCAGCGAGAGGGCCAGCAGGACCGCGTCCGGGCGGGTCCGGGCCAGGGTGGCCGTCCCGGCCTCGACGGAAAGCTCGCGGATCACCTCGTGACCCGTCTCCTCGAAGCGGGCGCCGATCGCCCGGAGGATGGAGGGATCGTCATGAACCAGCAGAATCGAGTCGGTCATCGTCGTCACCCTGGAAAGGTCGACTGGTTGAGTTCCGCTCCGACACCGGAGCCGGACGTTGCATACCTCATCACAGCGGCGCAACCACCCGGATGGCTCCGGGCTCCATCACGGCCGTGAGCGGCGTCAAGCCGGCCACGTCACCGTCGTACTGCACGGGTTCGGGATACTCGGTCTCAATCGTGACCACGGTTCCCCGGGCATGCAGCAGGTACGGCGTCGGCCCGGTCTCCAGCAGTACGTTGGCAAGCGCCCTGGTCACGCCCCGGAGCACCTGCCATGGAGAATCCGCGGCCAGCACCAGCACATCGAACACGCCGTCGTCCGGTGCGGCTTCACGCACGGCTCTGACGAACGGCGGAATGATTTCCCCGCAGTTGAGGACCATGCAGACGGACGCCTCACGGTCGAGCGGTCGCCCGTCCACCGTCACCCGAAACCCGCTGCTCCGGATCAGGGGCAGTTCGCGAAACAGCGACCCAAAATAGCCGCCGATGCCGAGTCGCCGTTTCTCCTCGACGACCGTGCCGCCCATGATCCGGGCGTCCGCCCCCGCACCGCAGGCGACACCGAAGTAGTGGATCCCGTCGCCGCGCTCGATCCGGCCAAGATCGATTCGGCGGGGCTGGCCCCGGATGATCAGCTCCGCCGCTTGCACCGGGCTCGTGGGTACCCGAAGGTTCCCGGCCAGGAGGTTGCCCGTGCCTCCGGGCACCAGGCCCAGCACGGTATCGGTGCCGACCAGCGCGGCCGCGGCCTGCATGGTCGTGCCGTCTCCGCCAAAAACCGCCACCACGTCGACGCCATCGGCCACCGCCGCCGCGGCGAACCGCCGGGCGTCGAGCGGGCCGGCGGTCGTCCCGAAATCGACCTGCCAGCCGGCGGCCCGGAAAATCCGGATCACCGTCTCGGCAACTTCTGGGTCATGGCGCGCCGCCACCGGATTCCCGATCAAAAGGACGCGGGCCATCTCAGTATTCCCGGTCCCATTTGATATCCGCGCCGAACTGATAGCGGCTCGGGCGGACCAGAATCCCGTTGGACTGGCCGAGGCAGGACTGGACCGGTTCGGCCGCCACCTGGAATTTGAGTGACGGGTTGAGCCGGTATTCCAGCGAGGCGCCGAGATACTGACGGTTGAAGTCGAGGCGCTGAAGGCAGCCGCCCAGATTGACCGTCGCAAAGAGTCGCCGGCTCAGCTGACGCCCGAGCGACAGGGTCGTGACGGTCCCGCCGGTCGCCAGCAGACTGTTGCCCTGCGCCAGCCCGGCCCGAATCTCCACCAGATCGAACGCGGCGTTCGGCGACGAAATCAGGGCCCGTTCGATTTCGGACGAGAGGACGGTCGACGCGACTGAGGCCAGCATCTGCGTGGTGTTCCGCACATTGAAGAAGTCGTTGCCGCCGGCCAGCAGCGTATTCGACATGGTGCCGGTAATCAGCAGCGCCAGGAGGTCCCGTTCCGGAATCGGCTGTCGCCCGGGCTCGGTGGTGAGGTTGAGCTTCGGCACCAGCAGGGTGCCGGTCACCTTGGCGATGACGGGGTAGTCGTCCCCGCCACCAAACGCGGTTCGGACGACATACCGGGCCGCGATGTCGAGATCGGCGTTCAAGTCCGGGGTGTTGAAGTAGCGGACCGTGCCTCGATCCACCGCGAAGGTCCGGTACACCGGGCCGAGTTTGAGGGTATAGCTCCCGCGCGGCGTGGTGAACTGGCCGCTCACCCGATAGTCGCCGCGCCGCGACCGCCGTCGCTCCTTGTTGACGGTGACCTGGCCCTCGAGCTGGACATTGGCTTCGCTGGACCGGAGCCAGACATCCTGGCCGACCCGGAATCGGAGGTCGCGAATCGAGAGCGAATCCAGGAATCGGCTCTGAAACTGGGCTCCGAGCTTTTGGGCCCGAAGCGCGGTCGTGTCGACCAGATCGGCGTTGGCCGGATCTTCGAGATTGACGATGTCCTTGGTGATCAGATCGGCGAAATACAGGACGCTGGACGTGGCCCGGACATCACCCGTGAGCACCGGCCGCTCAATGGGCCCGCGGAGGGCCACCTCACCGGTGGCTCTGAGCGTGAGATAGTCGGGCACGTCAATGAGGGCGAACTCGCGGGCATCGAAGTCGAGGCCGAGGATCGGGTGGGTGAGTCGCTCCAGCCGGACTACGCCACCGATCCTGAGGTTGCCCGCGCCACTGCCCACCGAGATCGAATCCGCAACCAGCGAGTCGCCAGTGAACCGGACCGCCCCGCTGATCGGTCCGTAGGAGACGCGGAGGGCCGGCACGAACATCGAGCCATCCCGCACTCCCACCCGGCCTCCGAGGCGCGGGGCGTCCCAGGTTCCGCCGACTTGGGCGTCGATGGCCAGGCTGCCCGTCACCCGGCGGAAGTTGGGGGTGAAGGCTTCGAGCACGCCCAGGTCGACGCTGTCGGCCCGGCCGCGGATGACCAGCTCGCCGGGCAACTGGCGCCGGGCCACCGCGGCGAAGGCCAGATCGAGTGGTAACGTGGCGTCGACGTCGAGCACCGGTCGCCCGGTTCGCCAGAAGGTCAGGTTGCTCTGAAGCCGCCGGTCCTCGTAATTGAAGGCCGCCCGGATCAGGGGCGCTTTGGCATCACCGATCACCGGCCCGGTAACCGTGGCCGATCCCCGGAACGTCGGCACCGCCAGCGTCCCCCCGACCCGGGCATCGAGCGCCACGGACCCGGCGATCCCCGTCGTGTCGCGCTGCGCCAGGGCATAGAGGTCCCGAAGCGCGACACCTAACGCCAGGATCCGGCCGTTCCCGGGCGCCCGGCCGGGCCAGGCACCGACGAGGCGGATCAGACCGGAACCATCGTCCGTGGCCAAGACCAG
>JANXXJ010000149.1 GCA_025350665.1 Gemmatimonadota bacterium
GGGCGAGACGACCGCCGCGCTCTCGGCGATGCGCCGTTCCAGAATGATGGTCCGAGCCGTCTTCCCCGGGAGGCCAAGCTCCACCGTGGTGGCCTCCCGGAGCCGCCGGGCCAGACGGCCGTCGAGATCGGCCATCCGGCCTAACGCTTTCGCACTGGTCGCCACCGTGGCCTGGCCGGCCGCCAGGCGGCTTTCCATCACATCGTACAGGAACGCCTGCACGGCGAGATGGCGTTCGGCCGTGTCGAGATCGTCGAGGAGGACCAGGTCGGCGCGAAGGAGCCGATCCCGGAGGGCGGCGCCGGCATCGGTGAGGCCGCGGGCGTGGACCAGTTCCGCCAGGCGCGCGACGGCGACCAGCTCGACGGTCCGGGGCGGCTCGGCCGAGGACGCCCGGTCACGGATCGTCTGAAGCAGGTGGGTCTTCCCGGCCCCGCGATTCCCCTGCACCAGCAGCAGATACCGGATCCGAGGCGTGTCCGCCACGAGCCGGGCGGCCGCCAGGGCCTCCTGGTTCGCCGGATCGGCGACGAAGGACGAGAACGGATCGGTCACAGGCTCGGCGGGCGAGCCGCCAGCCGCTGGAGCACCACCGTGGAGAGGGCCTTGAGCGTCTCGAATACGCCGGTGCCGTGCAGCGCGTCGGCGGGAAGGCTGGGCACCGACCGGAAGTTGAAGGTGTCATCCAGTTCCGCCGGGGAAAGGATCAGGTCGGGCGGCAGATCCTGTTTGTTGTACTGCAGCACCAGCGGGATCTGGCGGACGTCGACACCCTGCTCGAGCAGGTTGTCCTGGAGGTTCTTGAAGCTCTCGACATTCTCGTCGAAGCGCCGGGCCTGGCTGTCGGCCACGAAGACCACCCCGTCCGCCCCCTGGAGCACGAGGCGACGGGTGGCGTTGTAGTAGACCTGCCCGGGCACCGTGTAGAGCTGGAACCGGGTCGTAAAACCGGAGATCACGCCCAGTTCGATCGGCAGAAAGTCGAAGAACAGGGTCCGATCCGACTGGGTCGCGAGGGACACCATCCGGCCGCGACGGTTCTCCGGTACCCGCCCGTGGATGTACTGCAGATTGGTCGTCTTGCCGCAGCGGCCGGGGCCGTAGTAGACCAGCTTGCAGGTGATTTCACGGGCGGTGAGGTTCACAAGCGGCATCGATCACCGTCCGAACAGAGCGCGAAGGCTCTGGTTGAGATCGTCTTCGAACGTCTCCGGAAGCACCTGACGGGTCGGCGCTTCCCTCGGCGCTTCCCGCACCAGGTCATCGACCAGTTTTCCAAAGAACAGTTGCACGATCCCAAGCGAGGTGTCCGGCCCGAAGACCGCCAGGCCGATCCAGGTCCCGCCCGGCATCTCGAATGGCATCAGGTAGACCCCGAGGCGCGGCCCCTGGTGGACGACCGCCCCGAACGTTCCGGCACTCATCTCCCGGGCGATTTCCCGAGTCGAAGCCACGATGCCGGCGCCGAGGGCGGCGGCGGTCATCACATCGAGCGACCGGGTGAAACCGTGCTGCGCCACCACCTGGCCCGAGGACGTCATGAGCAGGGCCACCCGGACCTGCGCCTCGGCGACAAAGGTGGTGAGCGGCCGTTCGACCCAGGGCTCGATCGTGCGCATCAGGCGATCCTGCCCGCCGCGTCAAGGAGCGCGAGCCGGACCTCACCGATGTTGACGTCGTTCGACGTGATTGCGACGAACAGGAGGCCCTCGCCGCCCTGGGTGATGAACAACTGGCCGCCCGAAGCCTGCAACAGGAGCATGCTCATCGGCGGCGTTTGCAGCGTCCGCGTCAGCACGGTGAGGCGTTGCGCCAGCCGGGCGGCGAACGCCGCGGCCGCCTCGGTGTGCTGGCCTTCGACCGAGGACTCGGCCACGACCAGTCCGTCGTCCGCCGACACCAGCAAGGCACTTCTGACCCCGCCGATCCGGGTCACGTCGTCCAGCACGGTCTGTTCTCGGCTGGTCATACGATGTCCTCGAGCCACTGCCGGGCCCGCTCAACCGCCCGGTCGGCGATCCGGGCCAGACGGCCCGCCGGGACCTCGCGTCCCCGCATGACGAGGAGTAACGTTTCCGGAGTCGGGGTCCTCAGCTCGTAATTCACCGCCCCGCTTTCGATGGCGATCGCGCGCCATTCGCCCAGATCGAGCAGGCGGGTGGCCCGTTCGGCTTCGCGAGACACGCCGGCGAGCGCGGCCGCCACGGCATCGCTGGCGTCGACACCGTCCGCCCGCGCCAGGGTGCCCTGCATGACGCGACCCTGCTGGTCAAACAGCAGGGTGGGCGTCTGCTCGGTCGCGGGCCGGCCCCGATCAGCCTCGGGAGTCACCGGAATACGGTCGGCCTCGGGCGGGTTGACCGACTCGGCCCGGGTCGCCATCAGCGTCCGCAGGCGCTCGATTGCTCCCGCCAGCGAGGTATCCGTGGGGGCAAGCTCGAGGGCCCGGGTCAGGTGCTTCACGCTGCGGCCGAGATCGCCGGTGCGATAGGACAGGAAGGCCAGACCCTTGTGGGCACCGAGATGGTCGGGCACCAGGCGGAGCACACTGGTCCAGGCGTCGAACGCGTCGTCACCGGCGCCCCGGTCCGACTGGATGCGGGCCACGAGATCGTGGGCGTCCGCCAGTTCGGGGTACCGGGCCGCGCCCCGAGCCGCGACCGTCAGCGCCGCGTCCAATTGCCCCCGCTTCCGGAGCGATTCCGCCAACGGAAGGAAGACCAGGCTGGCCGGATCCTGCGCCAGCTTGAGCGTCATCGAGGCGATATCGTCAGTCATGACTCCCCCGCAACAGGGCGGCGAGCTGCCGCGCGGCCGGGATGGCCGCTCCAACGGTCGTCACCTTGCGTTCCTCATCTGAACCTAACGAAGGGAGGGCGAGCCACGCTTCGAACCCGTGCACCGCCTCGTCCAGGCGGCCCGAACCCAGCAGGGCCCACGAGAGCAGCCGCAGGGCCCGCGGCGAACCGGGGTCCAGCCGGAGGGCTTCGCGGAACGCCCGTTCGGCGTCGTCGAACCGGCCTTCCCCGAGCGCGAGCCGGCCGAGGAGGAGATGTGGCCCGGGGGCATCCGGAAAGGCAGCCGCGGCCTGCACGGACAGCGACCGGGCCAGGTCGGGATTCCGCGACCCGGCCTGCCGCTCCGCTTCCACCATCAGCACGTCCACCGTCTGGCGGGGCGCCGACGCCGCCGTCTCGCTGACCGGATTCCTCAGGACGATGACCCCGGCAGCCGCCAGTCCGAACGCCGACCGAGCCACATCGAACTCGGCCTCACCGAGCGTCGTGGCGATCGCCTGCAGATCCCGGACGCCGTCGGCCCCGGCCAGGACCCGCCATTCGAACGGCGTCAGAACCAAGGTGCCCGGGGTGCTTTGACCGATCGGCGCCAACCTGGGAACGACCGCCAGGTTCGGCACCCGGGTCCGGATCCGGGACCACTCATCGATCCGCCGGGCCGCCTCGAGCAACACCCCCTCAACCGAGATCCGGATGTCAGCTTCCTTCGGAATGGTCGCCGCCGGCATCTCCTCGAACACGAAGTGACCCTCCGACCAGCCGAGCATCGTGAAGACCACTTCCTCGATCTGGGCCCGCACCTGAGCCGCGAGATCCTTGGCGCTGAGCGCGCCCTGGGCCACCAGGATCTCCCCGATCCGGCGGCGATCGCCGCTCGTCTGAAGGCCTTCGGCCCGGGCCAGGTCCTCCTGGGTGACCTTGCCGCTCTTGAGCAGCAACTGACCCAGCAGGTGCGGGTTCGATCGCACCGACGCCGCGACCACGGCGGCATCGTGGAACCAGATGGTGCCATCATTCTGGCGGAGGTCAGACACCACCCGGAGCACCCCGGTCTTCTTCCCCAGGTCGAGCAACTGGAAGACGTCGTGAATGCCCAGTTCTCGAAGCGGCCCCTGGATCGCCATCAGACCGCCGCCGGCTGGAGGATATGGACCAAGTCCCGGGTCGAGCGGGCTTCGCCACGGGCCGCGGCAGCCAGCGGTCCGGTCGGCGCCTCCGCCACCACTCGCTCCCATTCGTCGATCGCTTCGGTAAAGCGCCCAAGGGCCGCGAGGGAAACGCCCCGATGGAATCGGGCGGTGGCATGATCGGGAACGAACTTGAGGACCCTGGTGTACGCGGTCAGGGCGTCCCGGTGCCGCCGCTCATCGCCGAGGGCGCGCCCGAGGAGCACCAGCGCTTCAACGGCGTAGGGCTCGACGAGCAGGAGATCCACCAGCAGGCGAATCGCCTCGCCGAATCGCCCCTGGCGGCGCAGCAGTTCGCCCAGGGCGAGCCCGGCGTCGAGATAGGTCGGCAACAGGGCCAGGGCCCGTTCGTACGCCGCCCGGGCCTCAGCGGGCTCACGCCGTTCCTCCCGGACCAGGCCCATTTCGTACCACGCCTGCACGTGCCCGGGTTCCAGGGCGACCGCCGCCTCGAGGGCCGTGATTGCCTCGTCCGGATCGCCGAGCCGCCGAGCCACGGCGCCTCGCAACAGGAGCAGATCAGCGCGTCCCGGCGCCGCATCCAAGGCGCCGAGTACATCGTCTTGCGCCCCGTGAAGATCGCCCAGGGCCAGGCGGGCCCGGGCTCGAACCTCGAGGGGATCGGCTTCGTGAGGGCGAAGGCTGACCAGCTGATCCGCGGCCGCGCGCGCTTCCTCGGGTCGGCCGAGGGCAAGCAACGCCAGCGCTTCGCCGCGGAGGACCGTCGGATCCTCGGGCAGATCGCGTTTGGCGTCGCGGAACCGTTCGAGCGCCTCGCCATGCAACCCCTGACGGCTGAAGATCCCGGCCAGCAGTGCCACGCCGGGCGCGGTGGCCCCGCCGCGTCGCAGCGTGCGATGGATCTCCGCGGCCGCCGAATCCAGGAGGCCTTTGGCCATCAGGTCCCGGGCCACGTCGTACGGGTCCGCCGTGACCGGGTCGGCCGTTCGCTCGGACGGTGCCAGTTCAACGAAGAGGTTCTCGATCAGGGCGGGATCGAACTGGAACTGCTCGCTGATGGCGCCCGCCGCGGCGTCCGCAGTGAGCAGCGGGGCGATCGCGACCAGCGACTCCTTCAGCTGAAGCTCGATCGAGAGGGCGAATTTCTGGGGGACGTAGAACGGGTCAATCTCGAGCGCCCGTTTGGTTTCTCGCAGCGCCTCGTCGAACGCGCCCAGCTGACTCAACGCGAAGCCGAGATTGTAATGGGCCGCGGCCGACTCGGAGTCCGACTCGACGGCCCGCCCAAACGCGTTCTTGGCGTCCCCGAACCGCTTCGACTCCATCAGCACGAGCCCGACGCCGTTCCATGCCGGTGAGCTGTCGGGATTCGCCGTCAGGACCGCCCGGTAACCATCCACGGCGGCCTGAAGGCGGCGTCGCTGGAACTGAAGCAGCGCCAGGTTCAGCCGGGCGGTTTCGAAGTCCGGCCGGGCCGCGATCGCGGCTTCGAAGGCTGCGACGGCGGGCTCGACTTCGGCGTCCCCAGCCCGAAGGACGCCAAGGTTGTTCCACGCAAGGGGCTCGGCCGGCTGGAGGCGAGCGACG
>JANXXJ010000164.1 GCA_025350665.1 Gemmatimonadota bacterium
GGCGCCGCGCGTCACGTTGCCCGCGTCCAGGGCCCGCAGCTCATTCAACTGATCGCGGAGAAGGGCGGCCAATTCAAATTCGAGATTCGCCGCCGCCTCACGCATCTGCTGCTCCAACGCCAGCATCGCCTTGGCCCTCGCGGCCGGATCGCGGAGGTCCGGCACGGCCTGGCTCCGCTTGTCCGTGGCGGTCGGCTTCTCACCCCGGGCATCCGCCACGTGGGTCGAAAGCCGGACCTCATCCAGGGACTTGATGATGGAAGCCGGCATCGTGCCGTGGGCCTCGTTGAACGCCACCTGGAGGGCCCGGCGTCGCCCCATTTCGTCCAAGGCCCGCTGCATCGACCCGGTCATCCGGTCGGCGTAGAGGATCCCCTTCCCATGGAGGTTCCGCGCGGCCCGCCCCACGGTCTGAATCAGGGAACGGTCGCTCCGCAGGAAGCCTTCGTTGTCGGCGTCGAGAATCGCCACCAGCGAGACTTCGGGGAGATCGAGCCCCTCGCGGAGCAGGTTGATCCCGACCAGCACGTCGAAGTCCCCCAGCCGCAGACCACGGAGAATCTCCATCCGTTCGATGGCATCGATGTCGGAATGGAGATAGCGAACCCGGACTCCCACCTGCTGGAGGTAGTCGGTGAGATCCTCCGACATCCGCTTGGTCAGCGTCGTCACCAGCACCCGTTCCCGGGCCCGGACCCGTTCCCGAATCTCGGCCAGCAGGTCGTCCACCTGCCCCTTAACGGGCCGGACCTCGACCACCGGATCCACCAGAAAGGTGGGCCGGATGATCTGCTCGACCACCTGGCCCTTGCAGAGCGTCAGTTCGTAGTCGCCGGGTGTAGCCGACACCATCATCATCCGGGGAACGAGCCCCATGAACTCATCGAATGTCTGGGGCCGGTTGTCGAGCGCGCTCGGCAGGCGGAAACCGTATTCGACCAGCGTGGTCTTGCGCGCCCGGTCGCCGTTGTACATCCCGCCGATCTGGGGAATCGTGACGTGCGACTCGTCGATCACCCCGAGAAAATCCGCCGGGAAGTAGTCGAGCAGACAGGCCGGCCGCTCGCCCGACAGGCGCCCGCTCAACAGGCGGGAATAGTTCTCGATACCCGGACAGGTCCCGATCTCGAGCAGCATGTCGATGTCGAAGTTGGTGCGCGACTCGAGCCGCTGGGCCTCGAGCAGTCGTCCGGTCGCCCGGAACTCCGCCAGCCGTTCGGCCAACTCCGTGCGGATCAGCCGAACCGCCCGCTCGACCATCGGTCGTTCGGTCACGTACTGGGTCGCGGGCCAGATGGCACACTGGTCGAGCTGCGCGATGGTCTTGCCGGTGAGCGGATGGATCTTCGAGATCCGCTCGATGGTGTCGCCCCACAACTCGACCCGGACCGCCTGCTCTTCATAGGCCGGGAAGATCTCGACGGTGTCGCCTCGGACCCGGAAGGTGCCGGGATCGAACGAGACATCGTTCCGGTTGTACTGGATCGCCACCAGATCGGCCAGAATCGAATCGCGGCCACGTTCCTGGCCCGTGCTCAGGGTGAACATGTTCCGGCGGTAGGTGGCCGGATCGCCCAGGCCGTAGATCGCGCTCACTGTGGCCACGATCACCACGTCGTCCCGTTCCATCAGACTCGACGTGGCGCGCAACCGAAGCGACTCGATATCCTCGTTGATCGCCGCGTCCTTCTCGATATAGAGATCGGTCGACGGAACGTAGGCCTCGGGCTGGTAGTAGTCGTAGTACGAGACGAAGTACTCGACGGCGTTGTGCGGCAGGAACTGCTTCATTTCGCCGTAGAGCTGCGCGGCCAGGGTCTTGTTGTGCGAAAGGATCAGCGTCGGCTTGCCGTAGTTGGCGATGACATGGGCCAAGGTCAGCGTCTTGCCTGAACCCGTGACGCCGAGCAGCGTCTGGAATTTCTCGCCCGCGACGAGACCGGCGGTGAGCGCGGCGATGGCGGCGGGCTGGTCACCCGCCGGTTCGAATGGGGCCTGGACCTGAAAGCGTGGCATAAGGGCGGGAAAACTATGTCGGTTTTTATTCGGGGTCCAGCCCCCACGCCTCAGGTCATGCCAGCGCCCTCGTCAACGCCAGTTGAGGATGGCCTTCCATCGAGATTCCGCGACCGGCATCACCGACAGCCGCGCGATCCGCACCAGCTCCCAATCCGCGAACCGTTCGTCGCCCTTGACCTCCGCCAGCGTCACGGGGCGGGCCACCCGCTTGACCGGGGCCAGGTCGACCACCACGAGCTTCGGGTCCGATTGCTTCGGATCCGGATAGGCCGCCCGGGTGACCCGGGCGATTCCTACGATCCGCTTCTCGCCGCCGGTATGATAGACGAAACATTCGTCGCCGGCCGCCATGGCCCGGAGATTCTTGAGCGCGACGGGGTTGGCCACGCCGTCCCAGACGCCCTTGCCGTCCCGCTCGAGATCGTCAAACGCGTAGGTTGACGGCTCGGTCTTGAGCAACCAGTAGTTCGCCACGATGTCTGCTCCGCAATGAAATTCAGCCGGCGGGGATCTCGCGCCGGTCCACCGAGACAACGCCTTTGACCCGCCGGATCACCCGCAGGACCTTGGCCAGGTGGGTGAGGTTGTCGACTTCGACGAACAGCGTGCCGAACGCCGCTCCATCCTTGGTGTGCAGGTCGGCCCGGCGGATGTTCGTCCCGGTCTGGCTCACGGCCTGGAGAATGTCGGCGTACAGGCCCCGGCGATCCTCGGCGTTCAGCACCAGGCGGACGGCGAACGACTCTCCCTCCTGTTCCTGCCAGTCGACCTCGACCCGCCGGTCCCCTTCCTGGAGGTTGAGGAGGTTGGGACAGTCCGCCCGGTGAATCGAGATCCCTCGGCCCTGGGTCACGTAGCCGACCACCGTGTCGCCGGGAACCGGCTGGCAGCACTGGGCGTAGCGGACCAGGAGGCCGTCGACGCCCTGGATCTTGATGCCCCGCCCGAGCCGGATCCGGTTGAGCATCCGACCGAAGACGGTCGGCTTGGGCTCCCGCAGATCCTCGTCGGTCAGATCCGGGTAGAGGGCCTGCATCACCTGGCCAATGGCGAGGTCACCGCGGCCGATCGACGCTTCGAGCGACCGCCCGTTCTCGAGGCTCAGCGCCCGGGCGGCCCGGTCCAGCGCCGACGCCTCCGGCGAATCGAGCCGCCGTCGCTTGACCTCGCGGGCCAGAATATCGCGCCCCAAGCCGATGCTGACGGTCTCTTCCTCGTGACGAACCCACTGCTTGATTTTTTGCCGGGCCCGCCCGGTCCGAACGTGGGAGAGCCAGTCCCGACTTGGCTTGGCGTTCGGTGAGGTCAGGATTTCGACTGTATCGCCGTTCTTGATCTCCCGGTGGAGCGGCGCGATCCGGCCATTGATCTTCGCCCCCTGGCACCGGAGGCCGACCTCCGTGTGCACGTGGAAGGCGAAATCGATCGCGGTGGCGCCTTTGGGGAGCTGCTTCACGTCGCCTTCCGGCGTGAAGACGAAGATCTCGTCCTGATAGAGATCGAGCTTCAGGAATTCGAGGAACTCCTCCTGAGTATGGACGTCCTGCTGGAGCTCCAGGAGCTGGCGGAACCACTCGAAATGCTGGTCGAGTTCGTCCCGGCCCGATCGGTCGGCTTTGTAGAGCCAATGGGCCGCGATACCGAATTCCGCGGTCCGATGCATCTCCGGGGTCCGGATCTGGACCTCGTAGAGCTGACCGTTGGGACCGAAGACGGTGGTGTGAAGCGACTGGTACCCGTTCGACTTCGGCGAGGCGATGTAGTCCTTGATCCGCTCCTGCACCGGCGTCCAGCTGTGGTGGATCACGCCCAGGACGTGGTAACACGACGGCACGGAATCGACGATGATCCGGAGCGCCATCATGTCGTAGACCTGCTCGAATGGTGTCCCCCGCTTCCGCATCTTCTGGTAGATCGACCAGAGGTGCTTGGGCCGGCCGGTCACATCGGCACCGACGATGCCGCCTTTGACGAGGTCCTCCGTCAGGGGGCGCTGGAAGGCCTCGATCATCGCCTCGCGTTCGGCTCGCTTCGCCGCCACCTGGCCGGCCAGAGCGGAGTATTCCTCGGGCTCGAGAAACTTGAAGGCGAGGTCCTCCAGCTCGGCCTTGGCCTTCGCCATGCCGAATCGGTGGGCCAGCGGGGCGTAGATCTCCCGGGTCTCGGTGGCGATCCGCTCTCGCCGGTCGGGTTGGAGGTGCTCCAGCGTGCGCATGTTGTGGAGCCGGTCGGCCAGCTTGATGATGATGACCCTGGCATCCTTGGCAATGGAGAGCAGCAGCTTGCGGTAGTTCTCGACCTGCTCTTCGGCCCGCGACCGGAAGGTGAGGTGCGAGATCTTGGTGAGGCCGTCCACCAGACCCGCCACCTCGGGCCCGAACTCCGTCGCGATGTCGTCAGCGCTGATGTCCGAGTCCTCGACCACATCGTGCAGCAGCGCGGCCGCCACCGAAGTCGAGTCGAGCAGTTGCCCCACGAGAATCGTAGCCACCGCGATGCTGTGCGAGACGAACTCCTCGCCCGACATCCGCGTCTGCCCCCGGTGGGCCGACGCACTGAACCGCAGCGCCCGCTCGATCAGGGCCACGTCCAGACGGTCCGCATGGCGAGCCAGCGCCGCGCGGAACTCACTGACGGGGTCGAGCGCAGTTCCGGTCACAGAAGCCCCTGGGTGGCAAAACTGATCCACCGGTCACCCGCCACGATCACGTGATCGAGGACCGGAATCCCCAACAACCCGCCCGCGGCCACCAGCTGGCCGGTGATCGCGCGGTCCTCCGGCGACGGCGTCGGGTCGCCGCTCGGGTGGTTGTGCACCACGATGATGCCCGCGGCCGCCTCGGCGATGGCCGGCCGGAACACCTCTCGCGGATGGACCAACGAGCCGTTCAACACGCCCCGCGACACCAGAACCTCGCGCA
>JANXXJ010000175.1 GCA_025350665.1 Gemmatimonadota bacterium
AAACAGGGCGAACATGGCCGTCATGAAGTCGGCAAACGCCACCTTCCAGGCGCCGCCGTGGTGGCCGTGTCCGCCGACCACCTTCTTGACGATGATGATCGGCTGTTCGCGATCCTTGCCCATGATGCCCTCGCCTGCCTACTTGGCCTTGATCGACTTGCAGGCCGCTTCCATGGCCTGAAAGGTCGGCCGGCAGTCCGCCGGAACCGCACGCCGGGCAAACTCCACGGCGACGATCGGCGCAAATCCCTTGGCAAACGCCACGACCGCCGCCTTGAGCGTCTGGTAGAAATGGCCCTCGGCCGCGTTGGAGTGCTCGATGGCCGTCGAGAGCGGGCCGAAAAAGCCGTAGGCGCAGAGCACGCCGAGCATCGTTCCGGTCAGGGCGGCGCCGACGTGCTCGCCGATCTGCTCGACCGGCCCGGAAATCGATGCCATCGTCACGATGATGCCGAGCACCGCCGCCACGATACCGATGCCGGGCAGGGCGTCGGAGACTTTCTGCAGCGCTCCGGCCATGGCTTCGGTATGGTGGTGGTGGAGGTCGATTTCCGCGTCCATCAGGCTGTCGAGGTCGTGCGGTGGTACGCTGCCCACCAGGACCAGGCGGAGGTTGTCACAGAGGAATTGCATGGCGTGATGGTCGTGCAGCACCGCGGGGTATTTCTTGAAGACCGCGCTCTTCTCGGGACCTTCGATGTGGGATTCGATGGCAACCAGACCGTCCTTGCGGGCGATCTGGAAGAGCTCGTACAGCATCTTCAAGGTATCGAGGTAGGCGGCCGCGTTGACGCCGGCGCCCTTCAGGACTCCGACCAACTTCCCGATCATACCCTTGATGACCGGGACCGGAGTCGAAATCAGAACAGTCCCGAGGGCTGTCCCCAGGATCGTGAGGATTTCCGAAACGTGAAACAGGGCCATGATCTTGCCACCGGCGATCGTGAAACCGCCGAGAACTGAAGCCAAGACGACGACCATGCCGATAATAGCAAACATGCCTGTGTCCCCTTATCCCTGCCGCTGCACCGGGTTTGCAGTGCGTTCTGGAGGGAAAGTATCGGCCCCGGACGAGGTCATCTTGAGACGGCGCCTGGCGCCAACCATTGGAAGGACCGGACCATGAAGACGGCGACCGAGTTTGGCCCGAGCCTCGAGGCGCTGCTGCAGAGCGGCAAACAGCTGCCCTCGTTGCCCGTGCTGGTGATTCAGGTCCAAAAGGCCCTGGCCAACGAAATGTCCGGCCTGCGCGACATCGCCCAGATCATCGACCGCGATCCCGCCCTGACCGCCAGGCTCCTGCGGGTCGCCAACTCGGCCGCCTTTTCCCGCGGGGATCCGGTCACCAACATCGGGGCGGCGGTGGGTCGGCTCGGAATGGGCCACGTTCGGTCACTCTGCCTCGCTGTCGGGGTGGTTCGGGCCTTCGGCGATGCCAGCCATCGCCTGGACCACAAGCGGTACTGGCAACATTCCGCCTCCGTTGGGATGGTGTCGGAACGTCTGACCTCGGAGAGCAAGCGGTATGCCCGGGTCGACGGCGCGGAAGCCTATACGGCAGGCCTACTTCACGATGTGGGCCTCCTGATCCTCGACCAGTTCTTTCCGGAAGAATTCGCCGGGGTCCAGGAAGAAACCGACGGTGACCTTGAAGCCCGATGGCGGGTGGAACAGGCTCGTTTGGGGCTCGACCATGGCGCCGTGGGGGGACGGCTTCTCGAACGCTGGCAGCTCCCGGACGCGGTTCGGCTGGCGGTCGCGGGCCATCACCAACCCGAGTCCGCCGCCGGACCGGCCGGCGAACTGGCCCAGGTGATCTGGGGCGCGGAGGCCCTCTGTTCGGCGTTGGGGGTTGAACTGGGCCAGGAGGGCGCCGCCGAAATAACCCCGACCGAGGTGCTGGATCAGTGCGAGGTTCCGGCCGATCGCCGCGAGGCGTTCCTGGCCGAGGTTGGGCTTATCGGGGAGCGGGCGCTCGCGTTTACTCACTGATCACGTTCCGGTCCGCAGTTGACCACGTTCGCCCGCGGCGGTAAGTCGCCG
>JANXXJ010000194.1 GCA_025350665.1 Gemmatimonadota bacterium
CCGGCCGGCCCGTCTTCGAGTCGCTGATTGTCCCGGTGATGGTGCCCGCCTGGGCATGCAATCGAGGGAGGGAATGTCCGAAACAGCTGACTGCGATCAGCGTGGCAAGCAGACGCCAGACTGTCGAAGCCCGGGTGACGGTAGTGACCATATACGTCCTCCACATGCGGAGTGTAGGCGGCAGCCAACGGGCAATGATTCTTCGATTGATGGTGGGAACTGTATGCAGTATACGATACAAATCGGGACCGTCAAGCCTGAGCTTCCGCCCGCCCCGCAAAGACATACGCCGAGTCTTCGGCTTGCTGACCGCGGTCCGCCGCCCTACCTTCGGCTCCTCTCGCTCATGGCTCTGATTGTGACCACCGCTCGCAAGCTCATCGGCCATTTGGCCCTGAATGTCCTGCTCGTTGTCGGCTTTGCCCAGGCGGCCGAAGCCCAGACCCTCACATTCTCGAAAGAGCGGCTCGGACGGATCGACCAGACGTTCAAGGCATGGACCGATTCGGGCAAGGTTGCCGGCGTCGTGGGCCTTGTGCTGCAGCACGGCAAGGTCGCCTACCAGGGGGCCTACGGCTGGTCCGACAAGGAGGCCGGCAAGAAGCTCACCACCGACGCGATGTTCCGGATCGCGTCGCAGAGCAAGGCGGTCACCAGCGTCGCGATCATGATGCTCTACGAAGAGGGGAAGATCGGCCTCGGTGACCCGGTGTCCCGATACATGCCGACCTTCGCCAACTCGACGGTCGCGGTGAAGGCCGACACCGGGCGAGTGATCGTACCGGCCAAACGGCCGATTACGATCCGGGACCTCCTGACCCACACCGCAGGCATCTCCTACGGCACCGACCCGCAGGTCGCATCGCTCTACCAGGCTCAGGGACTCGGCCCGGCCGCCGGCTACGGCTGGTACACCGCCGACAAGGACGAGCCGATCTGCACCACCATGGACCGGCTCGGCACCCTGCCCTTCGTGGCCCAGCCCGGGGAGAAGTTCGTCTACGGCTACAACACGGACGTTCTCGGCTGCATTGTGGAGCGGGTGTCGGGCCTGCCGCTCGATCAGTTCTTTGCCCAGAAGATCTTCGGGCCGGCTGGCATGACCGATACCTACTTCTTCGTGCCGACCGAGAAGGCCGGCCGACTGGCCGCCGTCTATCGGCCGGGCCCGAGTGGCGCGCTGGTCAAAGCCGACGAAGGCCCCCGCGGCCAGGGCCATTACGTCGTCGGGCCACGGAAGAGCTTTGCGGGGGGAGCGGGGCTCGTATCCACGGCCCGCGACTATTCCCGGTTCCTCCAGATGTTGCTGAACGGCGGGACGATCGACGGCCATCGACTCCTCGGCCCGACCACCGTCCGCCTGATGACGACGAACATGGTTGGCTCCCTGTTGTCGCCCGACGGCCAGGGGTTCGGTCTCGGGTTCATGACCCAGGATCGGTTCGGCGCCGGCAACAGTCCGATGTCGGTGGGCACGTTCGGGTGGGGCGGCGCTTATCAGACCAGCTACAACGTCGATCCGGTGCAGGATCTGGTCATCGTGATGATGACGCAGAACCTGCCGGGCGTTCCGGTCGACATGGCGGGGAGATACGCTGCGCTGATCTATCAGGCCTTGTTGCCGGCAGCGCCATCGGCCATCCGGCACTGACCCGACCGCTGGAAGCGGCGACCGCGACACCTCGTGGTCGTTCTCAACACCGGCCCGGCGGTCCGGCGAGCACGTCGCGCACCCGGGCGGTGATCTGTTCGGCCGAGAACGGCTTCGTCTGGAGCGGGGCATCGGGACGGGCGAGTCCGTGGGAGCCGAGTTCGTCAAAGGTGTAGCCCGACATGTAGAGAACCCGAAGTTCGGGTCGTTGTTTCACAATTTCCGCCGCCAGCATCGGGCCGCCGTCGCCCGGCATGATCACGTCAGTCAGAAGCAGGTCGATGGAGCGGTGCTGCAGGACCAGTTGCCGGGCCTCGGCGGCGTTGCCCGCAACCAGGACAGTAAAGCCCGCCCTCCAGAGAACCCGCTCCACCACGAATCGCACCGACGGCTCATCTTCCACCAGGAGCATCGTGCCGCCCGCGCTGGCCGGCCGGACCGGAGTGACAGCTTCCGGTGGCGCGTCAACTATGGGAAGCCAGAGCTCGACGGTGGTGCCCCGTCCGGCCGGCCCATCCTTGACGATGATGCCACCGCCTGCCCGGTGCGCGAGCCCGTACACGCCGAAGAGGCCGAGCCCCATGCCTCGGGCCCGGTCCTTGGTGGTAAAGAATGGCTCGAAGATCCTCGACTTGATCGATTCGTCGATCCCGACGCCCGTGTCGGTGACGGCAAAGACCGCGTAGGTTCCCGGAGACGCGGAGAGGTGCGGGCTCGCCAGCGCTTCACTCAGGGTCTTGATGACCACCGTGAGGGCGATCGTGCCCCCATCGGGCATCGCATCCCGCGCATTCGCCGCGAGCGTCACCAGCGTCTCGGTCAGTTCTTCAGGGCTGGACCGGACGCAGCCGGGGTCGTCCCCCATCGCCACCTGGAGGTGTACCCTGCCGTCGGCCAGGGCGTCGAGCGCTCCACGCGCGCCCTGCAGGACTTCGAGCACCGACACTGGGCGGACGGCGCGCTCCCCGCGATCGAAGGCGAGCAGCCGGCTGGTGAGACCGGCTCCCCGGTGCGCCGCTCGCTGGATTTCGTCGAGGTCGTGCCGGAGTGGGTGTTGTTCCGGCAGTTCGAGGAGGCAGATTTCGCTGCTGGCCAGAACCGTGGTCAGGAGATTATTGAAGTCGTGAGCCACGCCCCCGGCCAACCGCCCCACAGGCTTCCATTTTCTGGGCCTGCCGAAGCCGTTCCCCGAGTTCCTCGCGTTCGGTCTCATCACGCGCATTGAGCACGAGCCCCTGAACACCGGGTTCGTCAAGCAGGTTGGTGCCCGCCGTCTCCAGGATCCTCCAGCTTCCATCGACGTGGTGGGCACGGAGTGCAGTGGTCTCCGCCGAGTCGTGAACGAGGCGCAAGCGGCCAAGAAATGTCGTCCAGGCGGCATGATCGTCCGGATGGGCGGGCGTCAGAATCGAGAGGCCATGCAGTGAGGCCGGTGCGACGCCGAGCGTGCGCTCCACCGCCGGGCTGACAAATCGGATGCAATGGTGCTCGTCGAGTAGGACAATGATGTCGGATGAATGTCGTACCATCGCCGCGAACCGTGCCTGGCTTTCGCGCCGGGCATCGGTGGCAAGGCGGCGGAGGTTGTCACGAATCGCCAGCCCCTCCCGGAGCAGCAACACGAAGAACAGCACGATCATTCCGGTCAGGGCCAGCTGCATCGCGCCCCGGTCGGTGTGGCCGCCGGCGAGAAGAACAATGAGCCAGACTGCCACGACACCGATGGTCAGGAGCGGGATTGGGCTGAACGTGCTGCCGCGCACAGGCGCCAAAGACAGATGATCGCCCTGGTAGCGCCAGGCCGCGATCGCGAAGAGCTCAAGCGACACGGCGTTGGTGATATTGGTCCAGTTGATGCCGGTACTGGTCAGGGCCTTCTGACCCCGCTCGATCGAAAACACCAGATCACCCAGACACGACACCGTAATCGCCGCCAGGAGCAGTCGGAACGCCTCGCGGCTCGGCATCGGCATGCCACGAGTCATGACTGCGCTGGCGATCACTACGCCGACAAATGCGCAGGTCGGGTACGCGGCAATCAGCAGGCGTTCGACGCCGACGGCATCGGCCAGGACCGGACGAGTCGCGAAATAAAGGATGGGCCCGCCGGCGCCGATCACGAACACAAGGCTCTCGGTGATCAGGCGCCAGCGGGCGTCCTCCCTCAGCGGCACCCGGGGGAGTACCAAGAGGCCCAGCAATGCCAGGGGATAGAATCCGAGAAAGAACGGATCGCCCAGCGTGAAGATATTCGGGGCATCCGGGCGAACCAGATTCCCAGCCAGCAGGAACCCTGCGCCCACGGCCGTTGAGACAATCCCCGCGGCAATGAGCTGCAGGGCGGTCGGAACCCGGGCCGGGAGGTCACGTCGACGTGACGCCCGCCAGAGCATGGCCGCCGCCCTGGCTGTAGAACAGGAGCAGGAAATAGCTGACGCCGTTGTCCTTGACCCCGTACGCGACGGCACCGAACCCGTAGGCCGCCCGGATCCAGCCGGGCATGGCGCGGCTGACGTGGGCGGTCGGCCCCGCCGCCCTCATCGGATGTTGCGGTTCGTGATAGCCACCTCGGGATACTGCGCCGCCAGTCCGTCAAACGATGCCGACGACCGACCCGTCAGGTACTTCTCGCAGAAGCGAACCATGAAGTCGGTCATGATCGCTTCTCGCGGTCCGGATCGAGACGGCCCGTGAGCCCGATCCAGCGAGATAGCGGACTCATCAGGGTCAGGTCCGTGAGCCCAACGTGGGTCGTCGCCGGGACCAGGGCCAGGTAGGGCTTTGTCAGCCACGGCCAGTTGCCGGAGCTGCTGCGGCCCGCCGCTCCAGCAACCCGGTGACGGCCGTATCGAACGGCACTCCGTGTCCGTCTGGAAACGGCGCCCAGCTCGATTCACCGGGATGGGCCAGTCTCGCCACCACATACCCTCGGCTGGCCAGCGCCTCCATCTGAGGAGTGTTCTGTTCGACGGGGCTCGCGTAGCCGTGAGAGAAGATCACGACCGGCCACCGACCCTCGGCGATCGGGGCGTCGTCAATGGCGTGAGTGCGCACCAGTTGCAGTTGTTGGGTGAGCAGCGGCGGCAGGCCGGCGGCATTCCCTCCGGTCATGTACCGGCCCGCAGGACCCGAGGCCCCCGGAGCCGCGGGGTACCAGACCTTGACCGGAAACTCCCGGATCCCGTGCGGAGTGGGGCCGAACCGCTCCCGGCGGGAAGAATCCCGCACTACGAGCCAGGTGGTGCCAATCGGGAAAGGCCCGCCTGGCGCGGGCAACTTCATGACCGGCCAGGCCCAGGGCAGCACGACGCCAAGCACCACTACAACCAGGGCCAGGATCCACCGGGCGAGCCGCCTGACGATCCCGGATGGCGCCCGCGGGGCCCGCGCCCCGCCGAGTAGCGCCGCGACGGTAGCGTATCCTGGCCACATCACGGCCCGCTGCCCCTCCGCCACCTGGCTCGCGACCACAGCCGCAAGTCCGATCGCAGTCAGTGTCAACGGCACCCGTCGGCCGCCGGCCCACTGCCATTCGATGACCGCCACCACGGCGGCGATCAGCCATTCGAACGGCCGCATCAGGCAACCCCGGCTTGGGCTGGGCTTGGTTTCACTGGACGCATTGGGCAGCGGGTGGATTCATGCGGGTCGCGAATGGCAATATCGCTTCACATGATCGACCCAGCCACCCCGCCCGGCGTCGGAATCGACGGCACGGTCTCGCGCCGGTATCTTCCACGGGAACCTCCACCTTTCCACCCGGATCCGCTCATGCGACTGACGTTGCTCGCCGCCACCCTGTTGGCCCTTCCCGGCGTTGCCCGCGCCCAGACAGCCCCGGATACCACCGATCGTTTCCGCTGGCTCGAGGAAATGCACGGCGACCGCGCCATGGCCTGGGTCAACGCCGAGAACACCAAGACCGCCGGGGTGCTGGAGCAGGACGCACGCTTTGCCGGGATCTACCGGGCGGCGCTCGCGATCGGTCAGGCCAACGACCGGATCCCGTACGTCCAGTTCCTGGGCGGACAGCTCTACAACTTCTGGCAGGACTCGGTCCACATCCGCGGACTGTGGCGCCGGACCACGCTCGCCAGCTATCGAACCGCGTCTCCCGTATGGACGACAGTACTCGACCTCGATTCGCTGGCGACGGCGGAGAAGGCCAACTGGGTCTGGCAGGGGGAGACCTGCGCGGAGCCGGCCGAGCGTCGCTGCCTCCTGATGCTCTCCGATGGCGGGGAGGACGCCAACACCGTCCGCGAGTTCGATGTGGTATCGCGCACCTTCGTGGCCAACGGCTTCACTTTGCCGAAGGGCAAGCAGCGGGTGAGCTGGCTGGGGCCCGACACGCTCCTGGTGGGGCGCGAGTGGCAACCCGGGGAGCTCACCTCCTCGGGCTATCCCTTCACGGTCCGTCGGCTGGCCAGGGGGCAGAAATTGGCGGGGGCTGTAGAGATCTACCGCGGTGCGGCAGCGGACGGCGGCTACGGCGTCTCGCCCGCCACCATGGTCGACGCCCAGGGGCACCGGCTCAGCGTCATCCACCGGCCGATCTCCACCTTCGAGGCCGAGCAGTACATCGTGCGTTCGGGAGATGTGGCCCGATTGAACCTGCCGCTCAAGGCCCGGATCGTGGCCCTGATCGACGGGCGGGTCATCGTGCAGCTGGCGGATGACTGGAAGGCCGGCTCAAGCACCATCCCGAGCGGAGCGATCGCGGCCTTCGACCTCGCCACGGCGCTCCGCGATCCCGCGAACCTGAACCCCGTTGCGGTCTTCGTGCCCGGACCCCGGGAGGCGGTCAATGGCACCTCGGCCCTGCGCGACCGGCTGCTCGTCGACCTGAACCGGAATGTGCAGAGCGTCGTCCTGGCCTTCACCCGGAAGCCCGACAGCCGCTGGACCCAGGTGCCGATTGCGCTGCCGGCCAACGTCTCGACAAGCGTGATTGGCGCGGAACAAGGCGGCAACCGCGCGTTCATCGGAGTGACCGGGTATCTCACGCCGAGCAGCGTGTGGCTGGCTGACGCGGTACGGGCCACGGCGGTGCCGGTCAAGACCGAGAAGCCGCGGTTCGATGCGTCACGGAGCGCGGTCGCGCAATTCGAAGCCACGTCGAAGGACGGGACCCGGGTGCCGTACTTCGTGGTCCACCCGAAGGGGATGGCGCTCGACGGCGGCAACCCGACGATCCTGTACGCCTACGGCGGATTCGAGATCTCGCTCACGCCCCGGTACAATGCGGCCGTGGGCAAGCTCTGGGTCGAGCAGGGCGGCGTTTACGTGGTGGCCAACATCCGGGGCGGCGGTGAATTCGGCCCCGCCTGGCACGAGGCCGGGCTCAAGACCCGCCGCCAGGCGATCTACGACGACTTTGCGGCGGTGGCGCAGGACCTGATCGCCCGGAAGATCACTTCCCCGCGACGGCTCGGCATCCAGGGCGGGTCGAACGGCGGGCTGCTGATGGGGGTCCAGATGACCCAGCACCCGGAGCTCTGGACCGCGGTGGACATCCAGGTCCCGCTGCTCGACATGCTCCGGTTTGAACAGATCCAGGCCGGCGCCTCGTGGGTCGGCGAATACGGCAGCGTGTCCAAGCCGGACGAGCGGGCCTTCCTCGCCTCGATCTCGCCGTTCCACAACCTTCGGCCCGGCGTGAAGTACCCGGAGCCGCTGATCTGGACCACCACCAAGGACGACCGGGTCGGCCCGCAGCATGCGCGGAAGTTTGCCGCCAAGATGGCGGACATGGGGTTGCCGTATCTGTTCTACGAAGTCACTGAGGGCGGGCACGGGGCCGGCGCGAACATCGCTCAACAGGCCCACACCGAGGCGATGGAGTTCACCTACTTCGCCCGGCAGTTGATGGACCGGGGCCGGGGCCTCATTCCCTGAGGACTGACCCCGGCCCGGCGGCGGACGGCACCCCGATCAGGGCTGGGTGCCGACGACGATCGGCGGGAACTCGGTCGGTGTCTTGATCTGGTAGTCGGCCGGCGGCGTCTGGCCCAGCAGGTGCTGGACGAAATAGTCCCAGCGGCGCCGCCGGAAGTACATGTTGGCCATCATCGCGTGGGAGCCGTTCGGCACCACCATCATGTCGTAGTTCTTGTTGGCCTTGGTGAGCGCGTCGATGACTTGCATGGTGAGCGCCGGCGGGACGTTGTCGTCCATGTCGCCGAAGACCAGCATCAGCTTGCCCTTCAGGTTCTTTGCGATCGACGGGTTGGCCTGGGCGGCGTAGTTGTCGCCATTCGGCATCCCGTTGTAGGTCTCGCCCCAGAGCGAGAGATAGCCCCGCTGGTCGTGATTCCCCGCCGACGACACCGCCACCTTGTAGAAGTCCGGGTAGAGGAACATCGCCCGCGCGGACGCAAAGCCGCCGCCCGAGTGGCCGTAGATCCCGACCCGGTCGAGATCGAGGTAGGGCCGAGTGGCCGCGATCTGTTTATAGGCCGCAAGGTGATCCTCGAGCCCGCCGCCATTCTCGAGATGCCCGTACGAGTAATTGTGAAACGCCTTTGAGCGGAACGGCGTCCCGCGGCCGTCCACCTCCACACCGACCATCCCCAGTTCCACCAGGGCGCGGTGATCGCCCCCGGGCTCAAACGTCTTGCGGACCTGGCCGCTCTGCGGGCCGGGGTAGATTTCCTCGATGACCGGATACTTCCGGGTCGAGTCGAATCCGGCCGGCTTGAAGATGACGCCATAGACATCCGTCACTCCATCCGCGGCCTTGGCCGTGAACCGCTCCGGCCACCGCCACCCGGTAGCGACAAGGCGCGACACATCCGCCTGCTCCAGCGGCAGCACGAGCTTCCCGTCCAGTGACCGCGCCACCGTCACCGGCGCCAGGTCCTGCCGACTGTACCGGTCGACGACCCAGTTTCCACTCGCCGTCAGCGTAACCTGATGCTCGGCGTCCTCGGGCGAGAGGAGCGTGAGCCCGGTGCCGTCGAAACCGATCGAGTACAGGTGCTCGAGGTACGGGTCCCGCCCCGGCTCCCGGCCCCCGGCCGTGAACCAGAGCGTCCGCGCCTGATCATCGACCTTGACCAGTGTACGCACGACCCACTCACCCTTCGTGATCTGACTCTTGATCCGGCCGGTCGCGGCGTCCATCAGGTAGAGATGCGGCCAGCCGTCCCGTTCCGAGAACCAGATGACCTCTTTGCCGTCGCGGGTAACCCGCACGAGCGGCTGCGTACCTAACGACAGCGTCGCCTCGGCCAGGGTCGGACCGCGCTCTTCGGCCACCACGCGGCTCTTGCCCGTGGCGGCGTCGATGGCCTTGAGCCACCACGCCTTGACGCCCCGTTCGTGTTCGAGGTAGTAGGCCGTGGTCCCCGCCGAGTCGGACCACCAGGCCTCCTGGAACCCGAGCGAGGGCCCGAACGGCGCCGGCAGAGCTGGGGCATCAGCCTGAATCGCCCGGCCTGATTCGGGCTCGAAGATCCACCACATGGCCTGACCCACCGAGTCGCCCGGCATCGGGAACGCAAAGGGCCACAGCTTGGGACGCACTCCGCCGTCATGGACCGATTGCACCAGGTACGACTCGGGCACCCGTCGCTGATCAATCTTCTGAGTAAGAATCCGCTTCGAGTCGGCGGACCAGAGCGCGATCGGCGGCGCTGGGATCCCGGCGCGGAGGGACGTCACCCAGGAGGTATTCGATTCGGTATTAGCGGCGTAATCGTTCCTGAAGGCGCCGTCCGTGGTGAGGGCCCGGCGCTCGTCCGTCGCGCTGTTCCGGATCCAGAGATTGTGGTCCTTGAGAAACAACGCCCACTTCCCGTTGGGGGATATGAGCTCGTTGGGATTCCCGGGCTTGGGCGTTGCGACGGTCTCGCAGCGATAGAGGCCCAGGTCGCATCGCCAGGTCTTCCCACGGAGCGATACGTCGATCCGGGTGGCCTTCCCCTCCTCCTGCCAGGTCAGCGTCTGGAGGGGCAGCGAGTCCGCCACGACGGCCGTATCCGCGGCCTTCGCGAGCGCCGCGGCCAGCCGGATGTGGTCGAAGGCCGGCCGACGAACCTTCTTCGCCGGATCGACGTAGATGAACTCGCTTCCCCGGTCGGTGGTGACGCGATACCAGAACCGGTCGCTCCCCGCGATCCACTGGGGCGTGATCTTGTCCCGCAGCACCATGGCGTTCGCGTTCGAGGCGAAACGCTGCTCGGCCCTGGCATAGGCGGACACGGGCATCTGGGGCTGCGCGGCCAGCTGCCCCCGGGCGGCCAGCGCCAGCACCACGGTCGACATCACGATGGCATTGCTCATACGTCCTCTGCGGTTCACGGTCGACATCACGACGGCATCGTTCATACGTCCTCTGCAGTTCAACGACCCGGGCCCGCAGGCCCGGGCTCTCGGCGGTAGACGATCTTCCCATCCAGCACGGTGGTGACCACGGACGCATCCTTCACCCGGTCCGCCGGCACCGCGAAGAGATCGCGGTTCCAGAGGACCAGGTCCGCCAGCATCCCCGACTTGAGCATACCTTTGGCGGAATCGGCGAACTCGGCGTACGCTGACCCGCTCGTGAACGTCTCGATCACCTGGCGGAGGGCCAGCTTCTGCGCCGGCCCGAACCCGCCGGGAGGCGCCCCCGCCGCCGTGGTCCGCGTGAGCGCCGTGTGCATCCCGGGCCGGGGATCAATGCCGACCACCGGCCAGTCGGTCCCGAAGGCCAGCTTGCCACCGGCATCGTAGATGCTCTTCCAGCTCCATGCCCGCGCCGCCCGCTCGGGCCCCACGTTCACCGCCCAGACAGTCAACACGTTGCCGTTCGGGCTGGCGTGGAACGGCTGCATCGACGCGATAACGCCAAGCCTCCCAAACCGGGCAATGTCCCCGGCGCTCACGTCCTCGATGTGCTCCAGCCGGTGGCGCCGCCCCCGGGCCGGTGCGGGATTGGCTGCTTGCGCCGCCTCGATCGCGTCGAGCGACATCCGGATCCCCCGGTCCCCGATCGCGTGGATCATGATCTGCCAGCCCCGCCGGTCGAGCATCGTCACAATGCGTTGCAGGTCCGCCGGCTCGTACTCGGGCAGACCGGTTCCGGGGAAATTCGCCCACGGCGCCAGCATCGACGCCGTGTGGGCCTCGATCACCCCGTCCGCGAAGAACTTGACCGCCCCGATCGAGAGTCCCGGATGCCGAGCCTTGAGCGAGTCAAGTTGGTCCGCGTCCAGCTCGGTCATTTTGGGATGGGCCCGGAGCGCGATCGACATCCGAACCCCGAGCTGCCCCGCCGCCCGCAGCGCGTCGAACAAGTCGAGCTCCTCGGCGCCGACGCCCGCGTCCAGAACGCTGGTCACGCCGAACCGCTGGGCTTCAGCCACCCCCGCCCGGAGGGCCGCGAGCTTGGCCTCGCGGGAGAGAGCGGGAATGGCATGGTCAACGAGCGCCTGGGCGCCCTCCTTGAGCACACCGGTCGGCTCCCCGGTGACCGGATCCCGGACGATGACGCCGTTGGCCGGATCCCTGGTCTTGCGAGTGATCCCGGCCGCTGCCAGCGCCTTCGAATTGAGCCAGCGGGTATGTCCGTCATAGCAGTTCATCACGGCCGGGCGATCCGGGACCAACGCGTCAAGCTGTGCCCGGGTCGGCAGGCCTCCGGGGAAAGCCCCATAGAGCCAGCCTCGGCCCAGCACCCAGGGGGCGGAGGGGTTGGCCGTCGCAAAGCCCGGATCTTCTTCTCGATGTCGGGCAGGGTCTCCGCATCGAGGAGATCGACCTGGCCAAGCGAGAGGCTCCCCTCGAGGAAGTGCACGTGGGCGTCGTTGAACCCCGGCGTGACCGACGCGCCGGCGGCGTCGATCCGCCGCGTGGCCTTCCCTGCCAGCGCCTCAACCTCCTTCCGGCCTCCGACCAGCAGGATCCGGTTGCCCCGGATCGCCACGGCGTCCGCCGGCGAAGAATCGGGGGTAAAGACGCGGGCGTTCACCACGATCAGGTCGGCCGGATTGGCCGGTGCCGCCGGTGCGCAACCGACCGCTGCCAACACCGCCAGGGCCGAGCCCAGGCGCACGGTCAGTCTCTCCATGGCGTCCGTTCGATCCTTCGAATACAATGGGGGAGCGGGAAATTCGCCCTCAAACTATCGCCGTCACCGTGGAGTTGCCATGCGCCGCATTCTGGTCGCCGCCCTGCTCGCCACCCCCATCGCCACCCCGGTTACCGCCCAATCGGTGGGCCGCCTCGATCAGGAGATCGCCCGGATCGAGCCGCTCTCCGGCGGCCAACTCGGCGTGGCCGCGATGCACCTCGAATCGGGTCGGACCTTCTTCTACAAGGCGGACGACCAGTACCCAATGGCCAGCACGTACAAGGTGCCGATGGCGGTGCAGGCCTTTACCCTGGTCGAGCAGGGCAAACTCGACCTGAACCGGATGGTCGAGTGGGACACCACCGACCTCCACATCGGCAGCGAGGCCTTCCTGCTGTTCCGGAAGCCCGGCTTCGCGATGTCGGTCCGGAACCTGATCGAGACGATGCTGATCCTCTCGGAGAACAACTCGACCGATTGGGTCTTGAAGCTTGACGGCGGCGGGGCGGCGGTCACCAAGCGGCTCCGGGACGCCGGGCTCACCGACATCCGGGTCGACCGGCCCACCGCCGAGATCATCGCCCATCCGTATGGCATTACCGACATCTGGACCAACGGGAAGTTCGACCGCTCGAAGTGGGAGACCCAGTTCGCCGCCCTGAGCCAGGCCCGGCGCGATTCGGCCGCGTACTACTACCCCCGCGACCCCCGCGACCAGACCAGCCCCCGGGCGATGCTGTCCCTGCTGACCAAGCTCTGGAAGGGCGAACTGCTGAACAAGGACAACACCGCGGCGATGCTCGACATCATGTACCGGTGCGAGACCGGCGTGAACCGGATCAAGGGGATGCTGCCCCCGGGCACCAGGGTCGCCCACAAGACCGGCACCTACCCCAGCACCACCAACGACGTCGGCATCATCGATCTGCCCGATGGAACCCATCTGGCGATTGCTGTCTACGTCAAGAAGTCCGCCAAGATCGAAGGCAAGGATCTCGAGGCCACGATCGCCCAGACGGCCCGGGCCGCCTACGACTACTTCCTCTACACGAAATGAGCCAGGCGGTCACTGTCAGGGCGGGCGTCATGAGCCCGCCCCTCACACCCCCCGCCGTCAGGGATGGTTCCGCTTCGTGATGGCAACCTCAGGATACTTCGCCGCCAGCCCGTCGAACAACTCCGGCGACCGCCTCATCAGGTACTTCTCGAAGAAGCCCACGACGTAATCGGTCATGATCGCCTCCCGGCGATCGGGATCGAGCCTGCCGGTGACGCCGGACCACCGAAAGAGCGTCGGCCCCTGCAGCGTCAGGTCGGTCAACCCGATGTGCGTCGTCTTCGGCACTCTGATCAGGTAAGCGGGCCCGCGAGTCAGGTCGAGTACCGGCGCGTGAAAGCCATACGCCTGCTCGCTCCCGATGATCAGGAACGGCACCATCAGCGAGTCGTCGACCAGGCCCCCGTACTGCCCGCCGTCGATGTTGATGGCCGCCCGGCATCGATGGTCCAGCCGGCAGAACTCCCCAGCGGTGGCCCCGCCATAGGACATCCCGAATACGCCGACATGCTGGAGATCGAGCCGGTCTTTGAAGGGCGACGCCGCCGAGCCGGCATTCATGTTGCCTAGGACGTCCAGCAGGGCCTTGGTATCGAGCGCCCACTGCATCACGCTCTGTGATCGCAGCGGCTCCGACGGCTGGTTGAGCATCGCCCGGAAATTGGCCTGACGAGCCTTGGGATCGGCCACGCTCAGCGCCGCCGTGATGCTGTCGAGCATCTTGAGCGGGTCGGCCCCCTTCCGCTTGGCCTCGGCCGCTTCCCGAGCATCCTGCTCGGCAAGTCCCGAGTCGAACGCCACGCCTCGGCCGTTCGGGAACGGAGCCCAGGCCGCCTCCCCCGGATGCGCAATGCTGGTGACGACGTACCCTCGACTGGCCAACTCCTCCATCTGCGGCGTGTTCTGGGCGGCATAGCCGCCGTAACCGTGGGAGAAGATCAGCACCGGCGCAGGACCGTCCGCCACCGCCGCCCCGAGAATCGAGTGAGTCTTGATCAGGGTGACCTGTTCGGCCAGGAACCGGGGAATCACCCCGGCCTCCATTTCTTCGGTGACCGCGTAAGGCGCCCGAGGCCCGGTGGTGCCCGCGGGCGCCGGATACCAGATCTTGACCGGAAATTCCCGCATCCTGCCCGGAGCGCCGAACCGCTCATGACGAGTCGAGTCGCGGACCACCAGCCAGGCGGTGCCAACCGGGTACCGCCCCGTCGGCGTCGGGAGTTTGATGACCGGCCAGAGCCACGGGAGCATGACGCCAAGGACCAGCGCCAGGAGCGCACCAACGCCCCGCCCGAGCCGCCGGAGCACACCAGCCGGCGCCGGGGGTGCCGCCGGCCCGCGCAGCGAGGCCGCCAGCGCCGCCAGAACCACCAGGTAGGCCGGGTACATGACCGCCCGATGTCCCTCCACCAGTACGCTGACCGCCACCAGCGCCGCACCCGCCACGCCGAGAGACCCGCCCGCCCTGCGACCCCGGACCCACCGCCACACGATCGCCACCACCACGGCGGCGATCAGCCATTCGAACGGTCGCATTGCCGTGTCAGACCCAGATCTGCGAGAGAACCCGCTTGAAGTTGCCGCCCAGCACGCCGGCGATCTGGTCGTCCGAATACTTCCGCCGAATCAGACCCTCGGTCAGATCGTACATCCGTTTCGGGTGATCGATCCCCTCGATGTCGATCTTCTCCCGGAATCCGTAGCTGCCCTTGTAACCGGCCCGGAGCCGCTTGTTCTCCTCGGGGGCCATGTCGTCGTACCCGTCGAGATCGATGTCGCTCCCCACCCCGACATGCTCGATCCCGATCATCTTGGCCACATAGTCGAAATGATTGAGGGCATCCTCGATCGTCGTCGGTTCGCTCCCCTTCACGAACATCCGGACTCCGGTGATGCCCATGACGCTCCCGGCCTTGCCCACCGCGCGGATCACCTCGTCCGGCTTGCAGCGCGGGTGCCCTGGATTGAGGGCCCGGGCGTTCGAGTGCGTGACCAGCACCGGCTTCTTTGAGACCTCGAAGGCGTCGAGCGACGTTTTGTCCCCACAGTGCGAAACATCCACCGCCATCCCGACGGCATTCATCTTCTCGACGATCGCGACCCCGTAGTCGCTGATGCCCTCGTCCCGGCGCTCGGTCGACCCGTTACCGATCATGTTCCGGGAGTTGTACGTGAGCTGGGAGACGCGCTGGCCCAGGCCGTAGAAGTGCTCGACGTCCTTGAGCGTCCGGAAATGCTCCGAGTTCTGGACCCCGATCATGATCCCGATCTTGCCGGAATTCTTGACCCGGTCGAAATCGCCCGCCGAGTCGATCCGCATGAAGTACTGGTCGGTACCAGCCAGGAAGCTGTCCCACCCGGCGATGAAGTCGTAGGTGCCCTGCCAGGCGTCCGGGCCACCGGTGCCAACGGCGATATGGAAGATGTTGATCCCGCTCGAGCGGTACTTCTCGAAATCGGTCGCCGTGAAGGTCTCGGGACTGGCCGACCACTTGGCCATCAGCGGAAAGTTGAGCGTGATCGGACTCAGCATGTCGACCACCAGGGACCGTTTCACCAGGTCGATCGCCCGGGCGGAGTACTCAACCGAGGTCCAGGGGAAGAGCGGAAAGCGGCCCCGGAGAACCGCGGGGGCGCCGATGGCGGCGGCGGAGGCGGCGAGAAAGTGGCGGCGTGACGTCATGGTCGGCTCCAGGAGGGGTCGGATCGATTGGGGTGAAGCTGCGATTATCGCTTGATGTCCGCACCGGGCGCCGGCGCCTGGCCCGGCGGCGGCAGGGTCACATGGTGCGGATAGACGAGCTGACCGCCCTGGACCTGGACCCGGCCGTCCCGGATCACGATGTCCACTTTGGCGATGTCATCGAGCTTCTCGTCGGGGTTGCCGTTCAGAATCAGCACGTCGGCAAGCTTGCCCACTTCGAGCGTCCCAAGCTTGTCCCCCATGTCAAGCATCTGGGCGTTGACCCGCGTGGCGATCCCAAGCACCTCCGGCACCGTGTAGCCGAGCTTGACGAAGTTCCGCATCTCCTCATGGTACGGCCACGGGAGATACTGGAACCAGTCGACCACGAGATCGGTGCCGATGCCCAGCGTGATCCCGGCGTCCTTCATCTTCTTGACCAGGGCAAAGTTCGCCGAGTCGGAGAAGGTGAATCGGCGGCTGGTCGACCCGAAATACCCGCCGCTCAACCGGAAGATGATCTGGTAGGGAATCAGGGTCGGATCGGACTCGACCTTCTTTTCCGCCATCAGCCGGATCGTCTCGTCGGTCCGGGGAAGCGGATGCTCGATCATGTCGATCCCCGCCCGGACGGCGCGCTCGATGTAGATCGTCTCGGCGTCCGCGGTGATTTTGACGCCGAGGTCGTGCGCTTCGTCCACCGCCGCCTGAATCTCTTCGGCCGAGAAATGGCTGGTTACCTTGATGAAGTCCGCACCCTTCGCGACCGCCTCACGAACCGCATCCCGCCAATCGGCCGGTCCGGCGGCCTCGCGAACCGCCGAGAGGTACTTGCCGCCGGCGATGTCAGGCTCGGCGCCATGCCCGCCCCGGCCCGTGATGATCGAGCCCGCTGCGAAGATCCGCGGCCCGACCAGACGGCCCTCGTTGATCCACTCCTTGAGCAGGAAGGGGGTCTCGCCGTCGGAACCCGTATCGCGAAGCGAGGTGATCCCGCTCTCGATGTAGTACCGAAGGCGTTCGGCACCCCGCAACGCCCCGTCAGCGCGGCTCCGGGCCCTCGCGTCGGAGTTTCCACCCTGCCGGTAATCGATGTGAGTATGGAGATCGATCAGCCCCGGCATCACCGTCTTGCCGGCCACATCGATGACCCGGGCATCCTTGGGCCAGTCCCCGCTGGACGCCGGCAGGATGGCAGATATGTGATTGCGCGTGATGACCACCGTGGCCGTTCGAGCCGGCGCGCCGGTGCCGTCCCAGACCCGGCCGCCCTTCAGCACGATCGTCCCGACCGGCGCGTTGTAGCCGGCCGGTATCGGAATCCGCCGCGGATCATCGGTGACGTTGGTGCCGGGCGCAATCCAGCGCCGCCGCTCGGTCCGGGGGACCTGGGCAGCGAGCGAAGGGAGCACCGACACGAGGAGGGTCGAGGCGAATATGAAGGAACGCATGATCTCGGGATGGTTGCAGACCCGGGTAAGCTAGCGGAAACGCGCCTCCAATGTGAGAAGGGGGACGACGCCCGCCGGCATCGTCCCCCGCCCCACCCCCCGGTCGGCTTCAGTTCGGCGGGTGGACCCCGACGCCGCCGTAGTTCCGGTTCGACCCGATCCCCGGGCCCGAGAGATCGAGGCCCGTATTGTCGATCCTGGCGAGGAACTGCCGGATCGAACCGGGAAACGGACTCGTCTTGGCATGGCCGCCAAACGGGTCGGTGTACCAGACCGTCGGGCCGTCCGCGTTTTCGACGTTGAGCGAGTTCATGTCAAACACCCGTCGCACACCGTTGAACGGCGAGCGGGGATCGTCGTAGACGATCCCGGTAAGACTCCCGTTCTGAGTCGCCGCGCCGCAGGCGCCACCGCGGGCCTGGTCGCCATTGGCCTCAACGAAATAGCACATGTCGATCGGCCGCCCGGTGATGTCCGACTTGGCCGGATCGTAGAATCGGCTCGGCTGGAACACCTGGAAATACGGGTTCATGCTGGCAAGCACCTTGCCCTCGGGCGTGCGGAGCACGAGGGATTGTTGCCAGCTCTCATGTAGCGCCGCCCGGTCGTCGGAGACGGAGCCGGACGGGACCAGCAAATGGCGCTGGACACAGGTCATGTCCGGAATGACCCGCTGACCGCCGCCGTGGGGCGAGTTGGCCGGCGTGGCCGTGCCGACCTGGATATGAGCCCCGTCGCACGTCCGGGTGAACTCACCCGGCGTGCCGATCGCGGCCATGATTGTCATATGGACTTCGGTGCCGTCGGTGCACGAGGCGTGGTAGACCACCTCGTGGAGATTGTTGGTGAACGCGTCCTTGGAGTGGGTCCCCTGGTGGAGTTTGTACATGATGTCGCACTTGACGGACAGCACGCCCCCCGCCGAGGCCACCCGCATCGACACGTCGTTCTCCCACTCATACTTGTGCCCGAAGTGGTCCTCGTGCCGGCGACCGCTCGGATCCCAGGTGTCGAGCTGTTCGTTGGCGTAGCCCAGCGGCAGGTCCCCGACCTTGCCGAAGAGGTTCGAACCGTGCGGATCGCGACCGTGCTCGTGGCCGAACGTGCACCCGGTCTCGGGATCGACTGGCGGGTGCCAGGTCGGATACAGTTTCCCGTCGGGCCCGACGGTCGAGTACTTCTGGTGGACCGCGATCGGGCAGGTATCGTTCGGCCCCGGTTTCCAGGCCAGATAGGCCACGCTGGCCTGCGCGCCGTTCGGATCGAGACCCGCCACCGACGAATCGCCGCACGCGGCGAGAATCACGACGGCGGCTGCCGGCGTCCCCAGATAGACGATGTTGCGAATCATGTCAGCTCCCCCGCTCAGTGCCAGGTAATCCCGACCCCAAGCTGCACCAACAGAACGTTGGCCCGGTTCGGAAGTCGGTTGCGATCGAAGTGAGTGCCGTCGTTCCGTTCGGTGTAGAGGACCCCAGCCGCGGTTCCCACCAGATTGAGATAGGGAACGAACGACGTCCGGGGGTTGATCCTCATTTCGTAGCCTCCGCCGACCTGACCGGTAAAGCCGCCGGTCGAAACCCCGGTGGACACGTCGGCGTTGTTCGGATCGGTCGCCCGCTGGCGGTAGCTCGAGATCCCGAAGCCGCCCTTGAGGTAGTAGCCATGCAGCGGATTGGGGTACCAGTAGCCATTGCCGGTCAGCGCAAAGATCCGCTGGTTGCCGGTCTGGTCCCCTCGCACCCATCCATTGAGCTCCGCGCCGACCAGGAGCCGGCCGTTCACAGTCGTCCCGGCCCGGAGGTAGCCGGACGTGCCCTTGGACCCCTGGGCACCGTCACAGATCCGGCAATGCAGGGTGGCCGCACCGGCCCCCATGCCCGCGCCGAACCAGAATCCTTGCCGCGCATAGATCGGTGCGTCCGCCGGTATCGCCCTCACGGCGGGCTTGGCTGGGACCGCCTTCGCCGGCATCGCGATCGGGGCCGGATCCTTCGCCGCCGTGGTGATCACCACCGTCGTCGGTTTTGCGGCCACCTGCTTCACGGCGGTCGGCTTTGGCGCCTGGGCGGACAAGAGGCCCGCGGCGCTCGGCAGCAGCAACAGCACCAACGGCCACCACCCGATTCGAAGTCGCATCGTCAACATCCTTTCTCCAGCGTATGCGGCCTGCAACCCGATGCAGCGGCCCGCGGATCATTCACTGTTTAGCTGGGGAGAAAGGCAGTTTGCATGCCCCGTTCATCTCCGCTCCGGCAAGCGAGTTCGCGAGCGGCAGATGCAAAGGTTGACGCGTTCGGTGACCGGAACTCCTGCCGCGGGCCAGGTTTTCGGGGACCGGGAGGTTCAGCGTGAGAAGGTTGGCATAGCGGATTGCGCCCGCCGGCTCGCCGGGATCACGGCGAACGGTGCAGGGCGCTGCAGCACGTTGGGTTTGAGGAGACTACAACGCCGCTGACAGGTGGAGCGTTCGCCGGGCGCGCACCAGCCACCAGACGACGAACGCGACGCCCAGGGATCCCAGCGCCACGCCGGTCGAGGTCGGCAGATGCCAGAGCCTCGCCACGGCCGGACCGGTGAAGGCGAAATACGTCGCCCCGGACCATGCGGCCAGGAGCAGCAAGGCCCCGCTGGTCGCCAGCGAGGTGGCGCGAACGATCCCCTGGACCACCAGCACGCTCGCCACCGACCCGCCCAGCGTGCTCCCGTACACCTGCATCGCCGACGCGCCGACGCCGGCCGGCGCCATGAAATAGCCCAGGATGAAGCCCGGCAATGCCGACGCGAACAGGCCGAACGGCGTCAACAGCCAGCCGTGCGTTCGTCGGCTCGGGCCGATGATCTGGGCCAGGTTCTTGGTGCCGGCGAGGTCCAGGCAGCCACGCGGCGTGCAGACCGTGCAGGCGCCGCAGCGTCCGCGCTCCACCTGCACCATCGGAGCCTGCCCATACAACCGCTCGATCGGCAAGATCGGACAGAGGGCGTTGCAGAAGGCCGACCGCACCGCAAACCGGGCCCCGAGCAGGATCGCCAGCGTGCCGATGGCCAGGCCGGCCGCCACGACTGCGGTCCCATCCTGATTGAAGAGGAGGAGTCGCGCCGGTACCAGGACATGGAAGAGGAGCAAACCCCCGACGCCGAGGATCGTCTGCGTTCGCGGCGAAGGCGTCGCCTGGTGGCCGATCCCGTTGCCGGCTTCGTTGAGCGTGGCCAAGGGACAGATCCCGCGCCACAGCACCGGCGTCACGAACAGCGAAGTCGCGATCGCCGGGACCAGTCCGCCCCAGAGCACCGCCAGGCCCGTTGCCGGCGCCAGCAGCAACACGGCGAACACCGCACTGAGTGCGGTCAGGGCGACCGCCCGCCCGGCCCGCCAGAGGCGGTCAGTACCCCCGTCCCGCACGGCAACCTGAACGGGAGTCATGACTCAATACCGACTCAGCGCGCCTGCAGCTTGATCTGCACGTACGTGGTATCGGTCGGCGACCAGCCCGTGTTGATCCTCACCGGGATCGAAAGCGTGTCTTTCGACAAAAATCCACTTGCGATCGGCGCCGTGACGCTCAGGTTGACGGTTCCGGACTGCGGGTCCACGCCGTTCAGCAGGAACAGGAAGAGGAACCGGCCGTTGTCGTCCCCCACGTAGCTCCCCTGGCTGAGCAGTTGCGAGACACCGTTGACCGCCGGTCCGAGCAACTGTGCGACCAGGATCGGGCCCCCAACCGGCGTCACCCCGTCCGGCTTGAGGACCTGGCCGATGACCATGGCCGAGGCCTGTTTGCTGTTGTCGACCGTACTTCCGCCGATGCAGCCGCCCAAGCCCACCGCCAGGGCGGCCAGCACCATTCCACGAACCCGCATGATCATGCTCCTTGTTCGCCGAGTCGGCCATGCCGGCTACGGCTCGATGTAATCGAGGTCTTTTCCGAACGTTTCCGTGAGGCCGGCGAGGGAAATGACCGCCAGCACCATCACGATGACACCGACCGCGATCCCGCCCCCGACGACCCCGAGGCCCGCGCCATCACGGAACCACTGAAACGCCCAGGTCATCGGCACGACCGCCCCCCGAACGAAATTCGGGGCGGTGGTCGTGGCCGTGGCCCGGATATTGGTGCCGAACTGCTCGGCGGCCATCGTAATGAAGACCGCCCAATAGCCGATCGCGAACCCCATGGCCACGCATAAAGCATAGAAGCCGGTCAGCGTGGTGGCCACCTTGAGGAAGTAGGCAACGCAGCCGACAACCGTCAGCGCCAGGAACAGCCCCACCGACTTCCGGCGGCTCCGGATCAGCTGGCTCAGGAGGCCGCTGCCGACCCCGCCGAGGACCAGCCCGGAATACAGCCACAGGATCGACCGGCCGGCGCTCGGCGTAAACGGCTGTCCCATGGCTTTGGCGAACTCGGGCGAGAATGTGGCCAGGATTCCGATCACGTACCAGGCCGGAATCGCGACCATGATGATCGCCAGATACCGGATCACCCGGCTCCGGTCGGAAAACAGCGTCAGGAAGTTGCCCCGCGCCGCCGAGGTCTTGGCCGCATGGAACATTCCGCTCTCCCGGACGCTCACGCGCATCACCAGCAGGGCCAGACCCAGAATACCGCCGACGATGTACGCCATCCGCCAGTCGAAGGTCTCCGCGACGATCACCGCCGCGATCGCTCCCATGATGCCCACCGACGCCACGATCGTCGTGCCGTACCCGCGGCTGTTCCGGGGCAGGAGTTCCGACACCAGCGTGACCCCAGCCCCCAACTCCCCCGCCAGCCCGATGCCGGCGACGAACCGGAGAGCCCCGTAGAGCGGAACCGACGTGACGAAGGCGTTGGCGATGTTGGCGATCGAGTAGAGCAGGATCGACCCGAACAGGACCGACAGCCGGCCCTTCCGGTCTCCCAGAACACCCCAGAGGATCCCGCCGAGCAGCATGCCGAACATCTGGAGGTTGAGCAGCGTGACCCCGGCATCCAGCAGGTGGTCGGGAGCGACACCGATCGCCACCAGACTCTTGACCCGGACGACGCTGAACAGGATCAGGTCGTAGATGTCCACGAAGTAGCCGAGGGCCGCGACCAGCACGGCGAGATAGGCGGCGCGTTTATCGTTCATGGAGTCGTGTGGTTGGGGTTCGCACGCGCGATCCGTTCGATGACGTCAAGGGCGCCGGCCACCGCGGTGAACTCGCCGGCCGCCAGGCGCTCGAGATCGCGGGTGAGCCTCCGGACTCGGCGGGCCCGTCCGGCTTCCAGCAGCGAGCGGCCTTTGGCCGTGGCCCGGATCCGCTGGACCCGGCGGTCGTCCGGATCCCGGACCGCCTCCATCAGCCCGGCGTGGACGAGGCCCGCCACCAGTCGGGACATCGTGGGCGGCCGGACCTGCTCCGCCCGGGCCAGATCGCCAAGCGTGGTGACCCCGCCGAAGACCACGACCGAGAGCGCCGAGAGCCGCGGGCCGGACAGCCCGCTGGCCTGGTCTTCGATCCGGAGCCGACGCAGGAGGTGGATCGCGGCGGAATGGAGCCGCGTGGCGACATCAGCGGCCTGGGCCGGCCGGGCGCGGGCTCCTGCTTGCGAGGTCACGGAGTTTAGTTAGCTTGGCTAAGTAATCAGGTCGATGGACGCTCAAGGGTACACCCCCAACGCCACCCCGTAAAGAGACAGGAGCACCCCATGACCCCAGACCTCCACGACGCCTCCCTCGGGCAGATCGCCATCCGCGTCCACGACCTCGACCGCGCCACCGCCTTCTACCGCGACACCCTGGGCCTTCCCCTGCTCTTCCAGTTCCCCGGACTCGCCTTCTTCCGCTGCGGCGATGTCCGCTTCATGTTATCCAGGGCAGAAAAACCCGAGTTCGACCACCCGGGATCGATCCTGTACTATCGAGTCCCGGACGTCGTCGCCACCCACGGCGCCCTGGCGGCCCGAGGCGTCGCGTTCGTCGACCAGCCCCACGTCGTCCACCGGGCCGATACCTACGAGCTCTGGATGACCTTCTTCACTGATTCCGAGGGCAACACGGGCCGAGGAATAATTGGCCTGGCCCGCGTTCCCGCCGGTGCCCGAGATCGACGAAATGTTCACGACCTTCCGGAACACCTCGCGGCCCTCGGCCGCCTCG
>JANXXJ010000320.1 GCA_025350665.1 Gemmatimonadota bacterium
GAAGGACATCTACACTCGCGGCCACTCGCAGCGGGTCAGCCGGTACGCGGTGAAGACCGCCCTCATGCTCGGCTTCACCGGGGACATCCTCGACCAGATCCGGCTCGGCGGGGATCTTCACGACATCGGCAAGATTGGCACCCGGGATGCCGTGCTCCTCAAGCCGGGCCCCCTCACCGCTTCCGAGTTCGATGAGATCAAGAAGCACGTGACCGAGGGAGAGGAAATTCTCGAGCCGCTCCGACGTGACCATCCCGTCGTTCTCCAGATCGTCCGGCACCACCACGAACGGATCGACGGCTCGGGCTTTCCGGACGGGCTTCGGGGCGAAGCCATTCCGATGGTGTCACGTCTGGTGTGCGTCGTCGATGCCTTCGATGCCATGACCACCAATCGGGCCTATCGCGCCTCCCGCGACCCCGCAGTGGCCATGGAGGAGCTCCAGCGCTGCGCCGGCCTCCAATTCGACCCCGACGTGGTCACGGCCTTCCTGCGCGCTTTTCCCGATCCCGCCAAACTTCCGATCGAAATCTCCTGACTATGACTTCTTCGACGTTGATGATCTCGGTGTCCGGAATGCGGGGCATCGTGGGGACCGACCTTACCCCCGAACTCGTCGCCCGTCATGCGGCCGCGCTCGGCGCCTGGGCCAGGAGCCGGGGTCGACCGCTCGTGGTTCTCGGGCGGGACGCCCGAACCAGCGGTCTGATGTTTTCCCATGCCGCCATGGCCGGGCTCATGTCCGTCGGAGCCGACGTCATCGACCTGGGGGTGGTCCCAACCCCGACGGTCCAGCTCGCGGTGGAGCACCACCACGCCGGTGCCGGTCTGATCCTCACCGCGAGCCACAATCCGATCGCCTGGAATGCGCTCAAGCTTGTTGGCCCGGACGGGATCTTCCTCGACGCTGAGGCCGGTGGCCAGGTCCGCGCCCTGGCGGAGCAGGGCATGCCCCGCGCCGATTGGAGCGGCATCGGATCGGTCCGGATCGATCCCGATGCCATCGAACGGCACCTCACGCTGGTCCTGGCTCTCCCCGAGATCGACACCGGCCTGATCCGGTCGAAGCGGTTCCACGTGGCGCTCGATTGCGTCCGCGGGGCCGGCGGCGCGGTCATCCCGATTTTGCTCGAACGCCTCGGCTGCCGGATGTCAGCCATCAACCTCGAAACGGATGGACGGTTTCCCCGCGAACCTGAGCCGATTCCCGAGAACCTCGGCGATCTGAGCCGTCTGGTTCGCGAGTCGGGCGCCGACATCGGAATGGCGGTTGACCCGGATGTGGACCGGTTGGCCCTGACCGACGAGCTCGGCGCGCCAATTGGTGAGGACTACACGCTCGCATTCGCGGTCCGGGCCGTTCTGGGCGGCCGGCCGGCAGGGGGACCCCAGCCTGTGGTGGTCGCGAACCTGTCGACGTCCTTGGTGGTTGAAGACGCCGCCCACGACGGCGGAGCCCGGTTCGTTCGGGCCCCGGTTGGAGAAGCCAACGTGGCGGCCTCAATCAAAGCTGAAAACGCGTTGATCGGGGGAGAAGGAAACGGGGGTGTCATCCTGCCGAAGCTCCACATCGGCCGAGACGCTCCCCTTGGTGTGGCGTTGATCTTGCAACAGTTGGCAGTAGCGAATCAGCGCCCAAGTGAAATCGTTGCGGCGGCGCCACGCTACCGGATCGTGAAGGCTAAGTCACCGCGCGGGGCCGACTTGAAGGCGCTCTATCTGGCCATCACCAAGCGGTTTCCCGACGCGAAACAGGACACCAGGGACGGGCTTCGGCTCGCCTGGGCGGACCGATGGGTGCATGTGCGACCCTCCGGCACCGAGCCGATCATCCGGTATATCGCCGAGGCGCCGTCCGAGGCGCAGGCCAATGAACTGATCGCAACCTGTCAAGGTCTCGCATAGCCTATGTGTGGAATCGTCGGGTACGTCGGACCACGTCAGGCCACTTCGATTCTCATCGATGGCCTGAAACGGATGGAATACCGCGGCTATGACTCCTCCGGTATCGCCATCATCAATGGCAACGGCGTCAAAGTCCAAAAGGCGGCCGGCAAGCTGTCGGCGCTCGTCGACCGTTTGAAGGGCAACGTGCCGGAAGGCACCGTCGGCGTCGGCCACACCCGGTGGGCGACCCATGGCGCTCCGACCACCCCGAACGCGCACCCCCATCTCGACCAGACTGAGCGAATCGCGGTGATCCACAACGGCATCATCGAGAACGCCGGCACGATCAAGAAAGCCCTGGAAAATCGCGGCCACACCTTCAAGTCGGAGACCGACACCGAAGTACTCGCCCACCTGATCGGGGAGTACTACACCGACGACCTCGAGGATGCGGTTGCGTCGGCGCTGTGGGACGTTGAAGGCGCCTACGGGATTGCCGTGATCTGCTCCGATGAACCCAACACGCTGGTCGCGGCCCGCAAGGGATCGCCGCTGCTGGTCGGGGTAGGTGACGGCGAGTACTTCGTTGCGTCCGATGCATCGGCCATTCTCGAGCATACCCGTTCGGTCGTCTACCTCGACGACGGCGAAATGGTGGTGCTCAAGCGCGATGGCTACCGGGTTCGCAATCTGACCGAGACCCACGTCGACAAGCCGGTCAATCAGATCGAATGGGATCTCGCCACGATCGAACGTGGCGGCTATCCCCACTTCATGCTCAAGGAAATCTTCGAGCAACCCGACAGCCTTACGAACACGCTGCGCGGCCACCTGCTCGAGGAAGAGGGCACCGCCCGCCTCCACGGCCTCAAACTCTCCGACGACGAGCTCAAGCGGTTCGACCGGATCATCATTACCGCCTGCGGGACCTCCTGGCATGCCGCCCTGATCGGCGAATACATGATCGAGGAAATGGCGCGGATTCCGGTGGAAGTCGAATACGCCTCGGAATTCCGGTATCGGAATCCCGTCCTGGATGATCGCTGCCTCCTGATCGCGATTTCTCAGTCCGGCGAGACGGCCGATACGCTGGCCGCCATCCGGGAAGGCAAGCGGCGGGGCGCCCGGGCGATTGGCCTGGTCAACGTGGTTGGTTCGACCATCGCCCGCGAGGTGGACGGCGGCCTCTACCTCCGGGCCGGCGCGGAAATCGGCGTGGCCAGCACCAAGGCCTTCAACAGCCAGGTCGGGGCGCTGGCGATGGTGGCGCTCCGGATGGCCCGGCTCAAGAACATGAGCGTGTTGCAGGGCCGGGAATTCATTCAGGCGTTGAATCGGCTCCCCGACCAGATTCGTGAGGTCCTCGGCCGGGCCGAACAGGTCGAGCGGCTGGCCCAGAAGTATCACAAGGCCACCAATTGCCTCTATCTCGGCCGCGGGGTGAATTTCCCGGTCGCGCTCGAAGGGGCCCTCAAGCTCAAGGAAATTTCCTACATCCACGCTGAAGGCTATCCAGCGGCGGAGATGAAGCATGGGCCGATCGCGCTGATCGACGAGAACATGCCGGTGGTGATCGTGGCGCCCAAGGACGCGGTCTATTCGAAGATCGTGTCCAACGTCGAAGAGGTGAAAGCCCGGAAGGGCCGCGTCATCGCCCTCGTCACCGATGGAGACACCGAGATCACCAAGCTGGCCGAGGACACCTTCCCGCTGCCGCGGACGCACGACCTGCTGACACCGATCCTGGCCAGCGTGCCCCTGCAGCTCTTCTCCTACTACGTGGCCGTCCTTCGGGGCTGCAACGTCGATCAGCCGCGGAACCTCGCCAAGAGCGTCACTGTCGAGTAGCCAGTCCGGATTGCTGGTGCGGGACCAAAGCGGGGGTGCCGGGCGGGCGCCCCCGTTTCGTTGGGAGGAGAGGGCTTGCCAATACGTGTTATAACACATATATTGAATCATGAGCTCGCAACTGCAGGCCGAACTCAAGCAGAACAAGCCCTTTCCGACTCTCGAGGCGGCGGCGGCAGTGGGGTTGGCCCGGACAGCGGCGGTGGTGGAGCATGCGTTCGCAGAGGCGCTCAAGCCCTACGGGATCACACCCACCCAGTACAACGCCCTTCGGATTCTTCGGGGTGCCGGCCCGGCGGGGCTTTGCCGGAACGAGGTTCGGGACCGGCTCATCAACCCGGGACCGGATGCTACCCGGCTTCTGGAGCGAATGGAGGACATCGGTTTGGTGTCCCGAGACCGGGACAACCCGGATCGACGGTTCGTCACGGCGAGAATCACCCCGGCGGGCGCCAGGTTGCTGGATGAGCTGGAGGGCCCGCTGATCGCGAGTCACCACCGTTGGTTTGGTCATCTGGGGCAGGCGAAGGTGGCCCGTTTGATCGAGTTGCTGGACGAAATTCGGCGGGGCGGGGGACGGTAATTTGTTGTGGATGTAGGTGTTATCACACGCAACTTGGAAAGAGGATTTGGACATGACCAGCACCGCTGCGGTCCCCACGACCTGGAATATCGATTCCACCCATTCTCTGGTGGAGTTCTCGGTCAAGCACATGATGATCACCACGGTGAAGGGCCGCTTTGGCGCGATGAGCGGGGTACTCTCGCTCGATCCCGCGGGACCGGCGGTTGAGGCCTCCGTCGACGTCGCTTCGATCGACACCCGTACCGAGCAACGCGATCAGCACCTCCGCAGCCCGGATTTCTTCGACGTGGCGAACCACCCGGCGATTCTTTTCAAGAGCCGCCGGCTCGATGGCCGCTTCGCACGGCCCGGAGATGCGTTCCGCGTGATCGGCGACCTTACAATCAAAGGAACAACGCGGGAGGTCGTGCTGGATGTGGTCTATGAGGGTCAGGGCGGCGATCCGTGGGGCGGCACCCGGGTGAGCTTCAGCGCCTCGACCAAGATCGATCGCCACGACTTCGGCCTGGGCTGGAACCAGGCGCTCGAAACGGGCGGGGTTCTGGTGGGCGCCGAGGTAAAGATCTCACTCGAGATCCAGGCGACGAGGGGGTAGGAGGTAGGAGATTGGGGGGTAGGGAGTAGGAGGTAGGAGTAGGGAGTAAGGGGTAGCAGGGAGGAAGGAGCCGGTGGCGTCGAGTCTCTACTCCCTACCCTCTACTCTCTACTCCCTACTTGCCACTCCCTACTCGCTACTTGCACCTTACGGGATGCGGATTCTGCTGCTGTTCCTGCTGCTGGCCGGCGCCACGCCGGCCGCTGCCCAGATCGTCGTCATCGACAACGTGAATGTGGTGGATGTGGACCGGGGCTCCGTCCGGTCGGGGCTCACCGTGACCATCGAGGGGAACCGGATCGCTTCGGTTGCCCGCGGGAAACCGCCAGTTCCGGTCGGGGCGGTTCGGATCGACGGATCGGGGCGTTATCTCATTCCGGGCCTCTGGGACATGCACGTCCATGCGGTGACCCCTTGGTTCGGCGACTATTTCCTCCCGTTGCTGGTGGCCAACGGTGTCACCGGAGTCCGCGATATGTTCACGACCGGGCCGGCGGTGGCCGAATGGCGGCGGAAGGTCGCCGCGGGGGCGATCGGACCACGAGTGGGCACCTATGGTGTGCTGGTCGACGGTTATCCGCCGATCTGGGGGCCGCAGTCGATGGTGGCAAGGAATCCTGAGGAGGGGCAGCGGATCGTCGACTCGCTGGCCGGCACCGGCGGGTTCGTGAAGGTCTACAGCCGCCTCGATTCGGCCACCTTCGTCGCGATTGCCGTGGAATCGAAGGCCAAGGGAATCCCGTTTGCGGGCCACGTCCCCCAGCTGGTGTCCGCGGCGCAAGCGGCGGACTTGGGCCAGCTCACGGTCGAACACCTCACCCAGGTGTTGCTGGGCTGCTCCTCGCGTGAAGCGGAGTACCTCGGTCAGGCGCGGTCGGCCTGGGCCTCGGCCAAGAAGTGGGACTCCCTCGGCGTTCTGTCGCGAGGCCGGCTTCGCGGCCTGCTCGACAGCCAGGACGACGCTCGGTGTCGCGCACTCGCGGCGCGGTTCGCGAAGGCTGGTACGGTGATGGTCCCGACCATCACCGTACTCCGGTCGATCGCCTATCTCGACGACAGTACGCTCGCGGCCGACGAACGCCTGAAGTACATCCCGGCCTTCCTCAAGAGCGGCTGGAATCCGAAGACCGATTTCCGATTCAAGATGCTGACGCCGGACGACTGGAAACTCCGGAAGGAGCAGCATGCCCGGGAACTGGCCGTGCTTCGGCTTCTCCACCAGGCCGGCGTGAAAATGCTGGCCGGGACCGACCTCGCCAATCCTTACATCTTCCCCGGGTTCTCCTTGCACGATGAACTCGAGCTCCTGGTCGGGATCGGACTGACCCCAGCCGAGGCGCTCCGTTCGGCGACGCTGGAGCCGGCCCGGTTTCTGGGGGCGACCGATTCGCTTGGCACCGTGGCGCCCGGCAAGCTGGCCGATCTCGTGCTGCTGTCGGCGAACCCGCTGGCGGACATCGGGAACGTCCGCAGCATCGTAACGGTCATCGCCAACGGGCGGGTGTTCGATGGGGCCGCCCGCCGGAAGATCCTGGACGACGCCGCGGCCCGAGCTGCCCGCCCGCCGGGTCGCTGACATTGCGAGTCCTCTTGCAACGAGTCGCACGCGCTTCGGTGACGATCGACGGCGCCGTGAAGGGCGAATGCGGTCGGGGCTACTGTCTGCTGGTCGGGTTCACCCACACGGATACGCCGACTGAGGTGTCGTGGATGGCGGAGAAGGTGGCGGGTCTTCGCCTGTTCGCCGACGCCCTTGGCAAGATGAACCTCGGGCTCGCCGAGGTAGGCGGCTCGGTTCTGGTCGTGTCGCAGTTTACCCTCTATGGCGACGCGGCCAAGGGCCGGCGCCCGTCTTTCATCGACGCCGCTCGCCCGGAACAGGCGATTCCCTTGTACGAACAGTTCTGTGCTGAGCTCCAGGCCCGTGGCCTTCTGGTCGGGACCGGCACCTTCGGGGCCGAGATGGCGGTCGAGATCCACAACGACGGGCCGGTGACGGTGTTGCTGGAGCGGAACCATGGGTGAGGCTCCCCTCATCCTGGCGTCGAAGTCGCCCCGGCGCCGGCAGTTGCTCGAGATGCTCGGGATTCCGGTCGTCGTGTCAGTGAGTGACGTCCAGGAAATTCCTCTCCCACGGGAGACGCCGTCCGACTATTCCCGTCGCCTGGCGCGGGACAAGGCGCGGGCGGTGCCGGGCGAGTTCGTGCTTGGCGCCGATACGATCGTGGTGATCGACGACAAGATCCTGGAGAAACCTGTGGATCCGGCCGATGCGGTGCGGATGTTGTCCCGGCTCGCTGGACGCCGGCACGATGTCGTGACGTCGATCTGCCTGGTCGCCCGGGGGATCGAATACATGGCCCAGGATGTGACGGCCGTCTACTTCCGTCCCGCCACGACGGCCGTCCTCGAGGCCTACGTTGCCACGAATGAGCCGATGGACAAGGCCGGAGCCTATGGCATCCAGGGATTCGGTGCGGCTCTGGTGGAGCGGATCGAGGGAGACTTCTTCGGGGTGATGGGCCTGCCGGTGCGGCTCGTGCTCGATCTGCTGGCGGAGGCGGGCCGACCCTACCGTTTTGGTGCCTGACCCTCGAGCCTGAACACCGCCACCGGCTGGCGTTTGCCCTTGAGTTCCACGTCGGGAACCCGGGCGAGGGCGGGACGGACCGACAGTCGGTCGGCAAAGGCGCCGGCGACGCGGATCTCGCCCGGGCCGGCGTCGCCGCAGAGATGAGACGCGACGTTCACCGTGTCGCCAATCACGCTGTATTCCATCCGGCGCTGGCTGCCGAGGTAACCCGCGAACACCTCACCGTAGTTGATCCCGATTCCGATCGCGAGCGGTCCTACTCCGCGGGCCATCCAGCGGGCGTCGAGCGCCGGCATCCGGGCCTGCATCACGATCGCGGCCGCGAGCGCGCGGTCGGCGTCGTCCGGGGCGCCGAGCGGTGCGCCCCAGACGGCGAGCACGGCATCACCGATGAACTTGTCGAGCGTGCCGCCGTGGTCGAAGACGATGTCGGCGATTTCGGTGAAGTATTCGGTCAGCAGGGTGCCGAGCAAGTCCGGTGCGATGGTCTCGGCCAATGCCGTGAAGCCGCGGATATCCGCG
>JANXXJ010000263.1 GCA_025350665.1 Gemmatimonadota bacterium
GTCTCCGGCGAGTCGAGCAAGTCGTTCATGCTGCACTACAATTTCCCGCCCTACTCGACCGGCGAGGTCCGCCCCCTCCGGGGCACCAGTCGTCGCGAGATCGGCCACGGGGCCTTGGCTGAGCGTGCCTTGCAGGCGCTGCTGCCTGATTTCGACGTCTTTCCGTACACGTTGCGCGTGGTGTCCGAGATCCTCGAGTCCAACGGCTCATCCTCGATGGCCACGGTCTGCGGCGGTTCGCTGGCGCTGATGGATGCCGGGGTGCCGATGAAGGCTCCCTGCGCCGGTGTCGCGATGGGTCTGATCATGGAAGGCAAGAAGGTCGCCGTTCTCACCGACATTCTCGGCTCGGAAGACCATCTCGGCGACATGGACTTCAAGGTGGCCGGCACCGAGAAAGGTATTACCTCGATCCAGATGGACATCAAGATCGACGGCCTGACCCTTGACCTCATGACGGACGCCCTCGAGCGGGCCCGTCGCGCCCGGCTCCACATCCTGGGCGAGATGAAGAAGGTCCTCGCGACCCCGCGGGCCGAGTTGTCGCAGTACGCCCCCCGGATCTTCACCATCATGATCAAGCCCGACAAGATCGGCGACGTGATCGGCCCGAAGGGCAAGACGATCCGCGGGATTCAGGACGCCACCGGCGCCAAGATTTCGATCGAAGACTCCGGTCTCGTCACCATCGCCGCCGTCGGCGGCGAAGCCGGCGACAAAGCTCGCGAGATGGTCATGGCGCTCGTGGCCGAGCCCGAGGTGGGCCGGATCTACGAAGGGCCGGTCAAGAGTACCACGGCGTTCGGCGCGTTCGTCGAGATCCTGCCTGGCGTTGAAGGGCTCCTGCACATCAGCGAGCTGCAGCATGCCCGGACGGAGAAGACCGAAGACGTCGTGAAGAAGGGCGACATCGTCAAAGTCCAGCTGCTCGAGGTCGATGAGCGGGGGCGGATGCGGTTGTCGCGGAAAGCGCTCCTCCCCAAGGAGTGACCGTGGTCCGGGAGCAGCTCGACCAGGGACTGTTTCGCACCACCGTCCCTAACGGGCTCACGGTGCTCTCCGAGCACCTGCCCGGCCTTCGATCGGCCGCGGTCGGAATCTGGGTCCGCTCGGCCAGCGGGCATGAGGAACCCGGGCAGATGGGCATCGCCCATCTGCTCGAGCACATGGTGTTCAAAGGCACCGAGCGTCGCTCCGCCAGGGAACTGGCCGAGGCGCTGGAAATCCGGGGCGGCGCTCTGGACGCCTACACCGGCCGCGATCACACCAGCTTCCAGGCCCACGTCCTTGACCAGGACCTGCCGCTCGCGCTCGACATTCTGACCGATCTGATTCGCGCCCCGCTGCTCCGGCAGGAGGACCTCGACCTCGAGCGGAACGTCGTACTCGAGGAGATCAAGAGCGTCCTGGATACCCCGGACGACCTGGTGTTCGACCTCTTCGCAACCGCGCTCTGGCCCGACCATTCCTACGGATTCTCGATCCTCGGGACGCCGGATACGGTGGGACGGATCGCCGCGTCGGACCTCCGCCGGTTCCACAATGGGGCCTACTATCCCGGCAACTGTGTCATCGCCGCGGCCGGCAACGTTGATCACGATCGCCTGCTCGAGGACCTGATGCGGCTCGGGTGGTTCGAAGGGAACGGCTTCGAAGCGCCGCGGTCGCCGGTGACGCAGGTGCCGTCGGCGCGCGGGACCACGGAGCGGGTCGAGCGTGACAGCGTTCAGAGTCACATCGTGTTCGGCACCGGCACGATCGAAGCTCGCGACCTCCGCCGATACCCCCTGGCCATCGTGACCAACATCTTTGGCGGGGGCATGTCGAGCCGGCTCTTCCAGCGGATCAGGGAAGAGCTGGGCCTCGCCTATGCGGTGTACGCCTTCCAGCAGGCCTACCGTTCGAACGGCGTGGCCGGGGTGTATGTCGGGACCCAGCCCTCGACCGCCGAACAGGCGAAAGAGGCGATTCGGACCGAGTACGCCCGGCTCGCCTCGCACGGGCTGTCGGCGGACGAACTGGCCGGTGGCAAGCAGCAGCTCAAGGGCCAGCTGATGCTGGCCCTCGAGAATCCGTCCAGCCGGATGCACCGGCTGGCGGGATTTGTGTTGAACGACGATCGTTATCGGCACCTGGATGAAGTGCTGGCCACGATCGACGCGGTGACGCTGGGCGACGTGACGGGGGTCACGCGCGAATTCTTCGATCCCGCCAGGCTGGTGACGGTCGAGCTGGGTGCCACGACTTGAAATGGGGAGAGTGCCATGATCATCGGCGTGCCGAAGGAGATCAAGACCAACGAGAACCGGATCGCGCTGGTGCCGGCAGGCTGCGAGGCGCTGACTGATGACGGCCACATCGTCTACATCGAGAAGGGCGCCGGCGTGGGGAGCGGGTTCGCGGACGAAGACTACGTCAAGGCGGGTGGAAAAATCCTGGAGACCGCTGAACAGGTCTGGGCGATCGGTGAGATGATCATGAAGGTGAAGGAGCCGATCGCGGTCGAATGGCCGAGGATGCGAGCCGGCCAGCTGATTTACACCTACTTCCACTTTGCCGCCGCCGAGGAGTTGACCCGGGCCGTGATCGCCTCGGGGGCCGTCGCAGTGGCCTACGAGACCGTCCAGTTGCCCGGTGGCGACCTGCCGCTGCTGACCCCGATGTCGGAGGTCGCCGGCCGGATGGCGGTGCAGGAGGGGGCCAAGTACCTCGAGCGGGTCTACGGCGGGCGGGGGGTTCTCCTTGGCGGCGTGCCCGGGGTGGCTCCGGCCGACGTGATCATCATCGGCGGCGGCGTCGTCGGGATCAACGCGGCCAAGATGGCGGCGGGGATGGGCGCCAACGTCACGATTCTCGACCTGTCGCTCGATCGGTTGCGCTACCTCGACGACGTCCTCCCGGCCAACGTCACCACGATGTATTCCAACCGCTACAACATTCTCGGAGCGATTCAGCGGGCTGATCTCGTGGTCGGCGCGGTGTTGATCGCGGGCGCCAAGGCGCCCCGGCTGATCCGCCGGGAGGATCTCAAGCTGATGAAGCAGGGGGCCGTCATCGTCGACGTCGCGGTCGACCAGGGTGGCTGCGTCGAGACCATCAAGCCAACCACCCACGAGAACCCGATCTACTTCGTGGACGGCGTCCTCCATTATGCCGTGGCCAACATGCCGGGCGGGGTTCCCCGGACCTCAACCCTGGCCCTGACCAACGCGACCCTGCCGTACGGCCGGAAGCTGGCCAAGCTGGGCTGGAAGGTTGCCTGCCAGAAGGACGCGGCCCTCCGGCTGGGCTTGAACGTGGTCGCCGGGAAGGTGGTCTATCCAGGCGTCGCGGAGGCCTTCGGGCTGCCCCTGGTGGACGTCGCGACCGTCCTGTAACCGGTGGCGACCGTCCTGATCCAGCGCCTCGCCCACGGGGAGGGGCTCCCGGTGCCAGCGCCCCAGACGGCGGGATCGGCCGGAGCCGACATCGCGTCGGCCGAGGAAGGGGTCCTCGCTCCGGGGGAGCGGCGCCTGTTCGCCACCGGCTTTGCCGTTGCCATTCCGGCCGGGTTTGAAATCCAGATCCGGCCCCGGTCGGGCCTGGCGATCAAGCACGGGATTTCGCTTCCGAACACCCCGGCCACCATCGATGCCGACTATCGCGGTGAGCTCAAGGTGGGGTTGATCAACCTCGGCCAGGAGGCGTTTTCAGTCACCCGGTGCTCCCGAACCCCCCTGTGCCGCGTGGTGTGGGAGGTAACGAATCCACCTGATCGAATTGCACCGGCTCGACCCGGGCCAGCACCAATTGGGCGATCCGCATGCCCCG
>JANXXJ010000340.1 GCA_025350665.1 Gemmatimonadota bacterium
CCGCCCGCTTCGAGCTTCGTCACACCTCGGCCAGGCTCCAGGGCAGCGTCTTTGGTGCGACCAGCGATGCCGGGTTCTCGAATCAGTCCTCGACCTTCCAGCCGGGCCGCTCGGAGCTGGGCGTCCGCGGCAGCGCGGTGATCGACGACCGGACCCGGTTCATCGGCGAAGCCATCCGGAGCGAGGACAAGACCACCGGCCGGCGGATCGACGGGCTCGTGGCCTCCTTCGAGCGCCAATTCGGCAAGTCGCTGCGGGCCGAGCTGGGATATCGGCATGGCAGCGACAGCCGCAACGATGCCACGGAGACCAACGCCCTGCGGACCCGCATCACCTATCAGTTGCCGAAGCAGCCGCGGGCCTCGGTGTTCGGTGAGTTCGAACAGGATCTCGCCGTCGGCGATCAGCGACGGGGCGCGTTGGGCGGCCAGTACGTCCTGTTCGACCGGCTCCGGCTCTACGGCCGGCACGAGTTCCTGAGTTCCTTCACCGGTCCGTTTGCCTTGAACGGATCAGAGCGCCAGGCCACCACGGTCATCGGCCTCGACGCCGGATACACCAGGGACGGCCAGTTCTTCGGTGAGTACCGGGCCAGCGACGCGTTCTCGGGCCGCCAGACCGAGGCCGCGATCGGCCTCCGGAATCGGTGGAACCTCCGGCGCGGTCTGGTGGTCAATACCGGCTTCGAACGGGTCGAGGTCCTGCGGGGCGCCCAGGGCGGGGCGACCGCGCTGACGGCCGGCGCCGAGTACTCCACGAGTCCGCTCTGGCGCGGGACCGCGCGGCTGGAGTACCGGATTGCGCCCAACGGGGCCGGTGACGACTTCCTTGCCACGTTAGGCTACGCCCGGAAGCTCGACCGGGACTGGACCGTCCTGGGCCGGGCTCTCTACAACACCTTTGGTGATGGCGGCAAGCGGACCCGGAACCAGCTCGGCTTCGCCTGGCGCCAGACCGACCGGAATCGGTGGAACGGCCTGGCGCGGTGGGAGAACCGGCTCGAACGGCTGACGCCCAACACCGTCAACGCCAGCGTCATCAAGAGCAACATCCTGTCGGCCCACCTCAACTATCAGCCGGTGAACAGTGTCTGGTTGTCGGGGCGCCTGGCCGGCAAGTGGGCCACCGACCAGAGCAATGGGCTCTCGACGTCGACCCGGGCCGTCCTGGGCTCGGTGCGGGCGCTCTACGACTTCCTCCCGAGTTGGGACGCGGGCGTCATCGGCAGCCTGCTGTCCAGCAATGGCCGGCAGTATGGGGTCGGGGTCGAGGCCGGCCGGATCGTGGTAACCAACATGCGGGTGGCGGCGGGCTACAACGTGTTCGGGTTCAAGAACCAGGATCTGACCAGCGACGGGGCCACCACGGAACGGGGGCTGTACCTGCATCTGGGCTTCAAGTTCAGCGAGGACTTCTTCAAGCGATCGCCGCAGGATCGACTCCCGTAGTTCAGGGCCCCCGCCGCGCCGGGTGGCTATGGAGGCGGCGCCACGCGAGGAGGCGAAGTGTCGGAGCCCGGAGTCCGGGCGGTCATCGGGCCTGGCGAATGCCCATGCGCTTGCCAAGCATCGTCGGGGCCTGGGGCTCGAAGGCGTCGAGTTGCACGGTGCCGGCCGGGAACAGAATGATGACCGTGGAGCCGTAGTTGAAGCGGGCCATCTCGGCAAAGCGCTCCAGACGAATATTCTGCCCGCGGAAGTCGATCCGTTTGGGGGCGTCGGTGTATTCGGGAATGTTCACGCCGTTCCAGACCGTCTGGACGCCGGACACCAGCAATGCGCCGACCATCACCACGCACATGGGGCCGAAGTCGGCATCGAAGTGGCAGACCAGCCGTTCGTTGCGGGCGAACAGGCGCGGGACGTCGGCCACCGTTCCGGGCGACACACTGAACAGCCGGCCCGGCACGTGGAGGGTCTCGGTCAACGTACCGGTCCAGGCCATGTGGACGCGATGGTAGTCGCGCGGCGAGAGATAGATGTTGATGAACACGCCGTTCTCGAACGGCTGCGCCCGGGCTGCGTCGCCGAGCAGTTCGGCCGCGGTGTAGTCATGGCCTTTGGCCTGGACGATCCGGCCGTTCTCGATCGGGCCGCACTGACTGACCCGGCCGTCAGCCGGGAGCACGAGGGTGCCGGGATCGGCGTCCGCCACGCGGGCACCCGGTTTCAGGGCCCGGGTAAAGAAGGCGTTGAAGCTGGGGTAGTTGTCGGGGTTGGGATCAGCCGCCTCGCTCATGTCGACGTCGAAATTGGCCAACACGGTGTGAATGAAGCGGCGCTTGATCCACGCCGTTTCCGATTGGGCCAGGCGCCAGGCGAGGTGCGAAAGGAGGCGGTGCGGGACCAGGTATTGCGCCAGAGACGACAATTTCATGGGCGGCGCCTACACCTGGTCTGGTTGCGTGGCGCGAGCCCGGGTCATCGCGTCGGCGATTCGGCGGGTCACCATCCCGAGGTCCGCCGGCTTCGCGATGATCAGATCGGCCGACCATGGCTCACCACCATCGGTCGCCAGGCCCGGCGTGCCCGACATGCAGAGCACCGGTAGCGCGGGGAATTCCTTGGCCAGCTGCCGGGTCAGGGCCTCTCCGCCCATGTTGGGCATGACCAGGTCCGTCAGCACGACATCGACCGGCGTCAGGGCGGCCCGCAGCACCTCGAGCGCGATCCTGCCATCGGAAGCCTCGGCAACCGTGTACCCCACCCGGGTGAGTTGGCGGACCAGCAGGCGGCGAACCGCCGGATCGTCCTCGACGACGAGGACATGGCCGGCTCCCCGGACGGGCGCCGGCCGGCGGGGCGTCTCGGCTTCCTCTATGGTGGCGACGAGCGGGAGCTGAATCCGTACGGTCGTACCCGTCCCCTCGCCCGAGACGATATCCGCTCTGCCGCCGGCGCCGGTGACGATCCGACGAACCGTCGGTAACCCGAGTCCGGTTCCCCGCCCTGACTTCGTGGTGAAAAAAGGCTCGAATGCGTGGGCCAGGGTTTCGCCCGACATGCCCATGCCGGTGTCACTGACCGTGAGAAAGGCCCGGTCTCCATCATGCCCGACCTCGACCGATACGTCGAGAGTACCGCCGGTGGGCATCGCATCGCGGGCGTTGAGTGCCAGGTTGAGAAGGACCTGCTCCGCCTGAACCTCATCGAGAAGGACGGGAGCCGGCACGGTCCTGGTATTGACCGTCAGCGTGATTGAGGACGGCAGCACGTTGCGAAGGGTCGGCTCCACGGTGCGGACCGCGGCGCTCAGGTCCACAACGCGGAGCGAGGGCTCGGTTGGACGGCTGAGCGAGAGCAGTTGACGAGCCAGGGCCGCGCCTCGGCGAGCCGCCGCCTCGATCACGCCGAGGTCGGCCGATTCGCCGCGGGCCTCGGACAGGCGAGCCAGCTCCAGATTGCCGCTGATGACCATGAGCAGGTTGTTGAAGTCGTGCGCGATGCTGCTTGACAGGCGGCCGACGATCTCGAGCTTCTGGGCCTGGATCAGCAGAGCCTCGAGCCGGATTCGTTCGGTCACGTCCCGGATGTTGACGACGATGTCGGCGGCGACCGATTCGTTGGGCATGTCGGTCGCGATCGCCTCCACTTCCCGCCATGCGCCCACCCGGCCAATCCGCCATTTGCCAAGGGGCCGCGCGGCCGAGGTCTCCAGCCAGGTCGTGATGTCGATGGTCTGGTCGGGGCAGGCAAAATCGGCGAGACGGCGACCGACAACCGCCGCTTCGGACGCTCCAACCATCCGGCAAAAAGCCGGGCTCGCGTAGCCGATCTGCCCCGCGCGGTCCAGCACCAGAATTCCATCGCTCGACCGCTGCACCAACGACTTGAACCTCGCGTCCTGAGCCGCCCGGGCGCCGGCCTCATGGGCGTATTCACGCTGGGCTACCAGGAGTCGGCCAATCACCAGCACCAGGAGCAGCGCGCCCCCGACAATCAGGCCGGCGATCGGGCCATTCCCGAGCTTGGCCTTGGTCGATTCGAGCACCAGCAGGGCTGCGACGACGCCGACCGCTAGATAGGGAAGGAGTGCCAGGCCAACCGCCACCGCGGGCCGGCTCCCGTTGACCGATGTCCTTCGTACGGACGTCCGCCAGGCCGCCATCATCACCAGTGTGGCGGCGAAGGCGAGCAGCAGGTCGCCGGTCGGCCCCGACCAGGCCGACGGTACCAGCATGCTCTGCTGGTAAATGAAGTCGGCTACCCCGGCCGCGAGGATGGCGATTCCGAACATCGTGAGCGATCCGGCATCGGTATGACGGGCCGGCCGGTGAAGTACCGCCGTGGCTCCGATCAACAACAGCCACTCGCCCAGGAACAAGACGCCAACGGACTGGAGGAACGGCCAGAACTCACGGCTGGCTTCGTCAAACCTGAAGACGAAGTACCAGGCCAGCACCACGGTCGCCACGGCGACGATCAGACACTCCACCCCGAGCCGAATGCGGGAATCGCCGCGGGCCGGCATCTCGAAGAAGTGCCAGAGGCCGAGCAGGGAGAGCGGGTAGTACAGGTTATAGCTCAACCACCCAACGGCGTCGAAGCCGGCCGAGGGCCAGGCCCGGTAAAGAATCCACGCCAGGCTCCCGAGGGCCGAGCCAAGCCAGGCCGCGCCGACCAACTTCCAGCCCCGAGCGAGCCTTGGCTCGTCGGACCGCGCCGAACCGGCCCGGAAGCTGAGCCAGGCCGGCCCAAGATAGAGCGGCAGGAAGAGGAGGTCATTGACGATTCCTCGCCGGGCGGCGCCGGCGAGCATGACAACGACCCAGGCCGCGTAGACCAGGAAGTAGGCCGTCGCGACGACCGGTACCGCCCGGAGGCCTGGCCGACTGGGGATTGCAAGCGGAGCGGACATGGAAGCCGGGTCGTGACAGGGCCGAAGCGGAATGCTTGGGCCAAACTATCCCGTCAGGGGTGAACCCGCCATGGACGGCCCGGGAGAGCACTCAGCGACGGGGCGGCTAGCGGTGATTGCGGACCCGGCCCAGCAAGGTGGTGGCGTCCCGCACGAACCACTCGGGCCGGAGGCGGACGACCGCGTGGCCGGTTTCCGGATAGCGCTGGTGAATTACCTATCCAGGGTGGAGCGCCGCCAGCCGTGCGTCCGGGGCGATCACCCGGTACCCGGCCGCGACCAGCGCCGGCGCCACATGACGAATCTCGTAGCCGGTGCTGGCCGAGCCATGGAGCCAGATCAGCGGTGTCGCGGTGCGGAGGCCCCACTCGAGGTAGTGGATCCGGATGCCGTTGAAGGTGACGAAATGGCCGTGGTCGTGTTCGTACCGGGCCCGCGGCGGCCGCCGGCGTCAGGATCGTCCCAGCGGCCAGGGAGACCAGAACCCACCTGATGCGTTCGCGCACTAGAGCTCCTGGCGCTCGAAGAGGGCCACGGCGCCAGCCAGTGAGGCAACCACGATCCCGCCGCTGACCGCCAGGGCCGGCCAGGCGGTGGTCGGGTGGCCGGCCATGATCGCGGCGCCCCACCCAAGCAGCTGGGCCGGCAGGTAGGCGCCCACGACCGGAATGGAACTGAGGATGGCCATGACCACCAGGACGCCGAAGGCGAGCCCGCCGGCCGCGGCCTGTGATTTCGCGATCACGCTGAACAACAGGGTGACCGCCACCTGGACCAGCACGAACGCCAGCGCCAGGCCGTTCAGCGCGAGCCACCGGATCGGGTCGACCGGCCCAAACAGGAGCCAGGTGTAGTACCACGCCGCCAGACCGGCCAGGCCGATCGCCACCGCGAACATCTGGGCCAGCACCGCGAACTTGGCCAGGATGAAGGACCGCCGGGGCAGCGGTTTGACCAGCATCATCGCGGCCGTGCCCTTGTCCTTCTCCTGCGCCACCGCGCCCATCGTGAGCAGCAGGGCGAGGACCACGCCGAACTGACCGACGTTCTTGATGTACTGGGCCACCGCGTCCAGTGCCGTCGGCGGCGGGATCAGCCGCGCGAGCGCCGCGCCGTTCGGCAGCAGCTTGACCATTTCCGGAACCTGGCTGCGACGTCGCCGGGGCCACCCGCCTCGGCTAGGCTCGAATCGCATCGGCCGGCGGGGCGGCGCGCCGGGCCACCACCAGATACAGCGTCGGCAGGACGAGGAGGGTGAGGAGCGTGGCCGATACCAGGCCGCCGATGATTACCACTGCCAGCGGTTTTTGGGTTTCGGAGCCGATCCCGTGGGACAGGGCCATCGGCAACAGCCCCAGCATCGCCAGCACGGTGGTCATCAGAACCGTCCGCATTCGGATCAGTGAGCCGTTCCATACGGCCGCATCCGGGGCGGCGCCCTCAGCCTGATACTGATCGAACACGCTGATCATCACGACGCCATTCAGCACGGCTTGACCGAACAGCGCAATGAAGCCGATGGCGGCCGAGACCGACAGGGGAATGCCGGTGATGAGGAGAGCCAGAATGCCCCCGATCAGGGCGAAGGGCACGTTGAGGAGGATCAGCACCGCCAGCTTGACGGACCGAAAGGCATTGAACAGGAGAATGAAAATCAGGAACACGCTGACCGGAATGATCAGGGCGAGCCGCTTCATGGCCCGCTGCTGGTTCTCGAACTCGCCGCTCCAGGTGACCGAATATCCGGTCGGGATGGTCAGGCCCGTCACGCGGGCCTGCATGTCCTTGACGACGCTGCCCATGTCCCGGCCCCGGATGAACACGCCGATCGCGGTGACCCGGGTCCCGTTTTCCCGGCTGATGTTCATGCTGCCGGTGGCCGTGGTGATCGTGGCGACTTCGGACAGCGGAACCCGTTGGCCGTTCGGGGCGTCGATCAGCATCCGGTCCAGATTGTCGAGCCGTCGGTCGCCCTCGGCCATCCGGGTGACCACGCCGAAGTGCCGGTCCCCTTCCCAGAGCTGGGTGGCGGCCTTGCCTCCCGCGCCGATCTCGATCAGATCCTCCACGTCGGCCACGTTGAGTCCGTACCGGGCCGCCCGGGGCCGGTCGATGACGATCTGGGCTTGCGGCACCTCGCCGGCCCGGTCGATGAACGCCCGGTCGACGCCGCGGACGTCGGCGATGACCTGGAGGACCTGGGCGACGGTCGACCGGAGGACCGCGGGGTCGTCACCAAACACCTTGACGACCACCTGGCCGTCGATCTGCGAAATGCTCTCGAGCACGTTGTCCCGAATCGGCTGCGAGAAACTGGCGTCGACTCCCGGCAGCGCCTCGACGTTGCGCTCCATCTCGGAAATGACCTGCTCCTTGGTGACGTTCCGGGTCCATTCGCTCTGCGGTTTCAGGCCGACGAACACCTCAACCATGTTGATCGGCTTGGGGTCGGTACCGTCCTCCGGCCGGCCCGCCTTGGAAATCGTCGTCGTGACTTCCGGCACCCGGGCCAGGGCGGCCCGGACCTTCCTGACCTGGTCGATCGTCTCGTGAACGGAAATCCCCGGCGGCAGCGTCAGGTTGACCCAGATCGTGCCTTCGTTCAGTTCGGGCAGGAACTCAGTCCCGAGCCGCGGCACGAGTGCCAGACTCGCGGCCAGGGCGACGACAGCCGCGGTAAGCACGGCGGCGGGGACCCGGAGGGCCCAGCGGAGGACCGGCCCGTACAGTCGCTTGCAGGCGCGGACGAGCCGGTTGTCCTCGTGGGGAAGATTTCCCCGCAGGAGTCCGAGGCAGAGGAGGGGGACCAGTGACAGCGAGAACAGCAGCGATCCGATCAGGGCGGATGTCACGGTCCACGCCATGGGGGCGAAGATCCGTCCTTCGTGGCGCTGCAACGTGAAGATCGGCAGGTGGGCCGCGATGATGATCAGCATCGAGAAGAAAGTCGGTCGTCCGACATCGGTCGTCGCCTCGAGAATCACCCGACGGGTCGAGTTGAGGTCGCGGGGACCGGTATGCTCCGACAGACGCCTGAAGACGTTCTCCACCACGATCACCGCCCCGTCGACGATGATCCCGAAGTCCATCGCTCCCAGGCTCAGGAGATTGGCCGGGATGCCCCGCCACGTCAGTCCGATGAACGTGGCGAGGAGCGACAGGGGGATCATCAGGGCGACGATCAGCGCCGCCCGGACGTTGCCGAGGAAGAGCAGGAGGACGAATGTCACCAGGGCGGCGCCCTCGGCCAGATTCTGGAACACGGTCTTGAGCGTGGTGCTGATCAGCCAGGTCCGGTCGTAGTAGGGCACGATACGGACGCCTTTGGGGAGAATCCGGTCGTTGAGGCGATCGATCCGCTCCTTCGCGGCCCGGAGCACCTCGGACGGGTTCTCGCCTTTCCGCATCAGGACGATGCCGGTCACCACGTCGTCCGTGGTGTCCTGGCCGACCACGCCCTGGCGCGGCACCGAGCTCACCGAGACCTGGGCGACGTCCCTGACCAGAATCGGGGTGTTCCCCCGGGTGGTGATCACCACGTTCTGGATGTCGGCCGGACTGCGGAGGAGGCCGATTCCGCGGATCAGGTACTGCTGGGCGCCCTGCTCGACGTAGCTCCCGCCGGCGTTGGCGTTGCTCCGGCCGAGTGCCGCGAAGAGCTGGAGGAGGGAGACGTTGTAGTAGCGCAGTTTGGTGAGGTCGGGGTTGACCTCGTACTGCTTGATCAGGCCCCCCAGGCTGACGACGTCCGCGACGCCGGGCGTCATCTTCAGGTAGCGCTCGACGGTCCAGTCCTGCAGCGTCCGCAGTTCCGTGGGCGTCAGGCCATCGGCGACGAGCCGGTAGCGATACAGCTCGCCGATCGGAGTGGAGAGGGGTGCCAGGGTTGCCTGTACGCCGGGCGGAAGGTCGGCGTCCTGCAGGCGTTCGAGCACCTGCTGGCGGGCGAAGTAGTCGGTCACCTTGTCGTCGAAGGTGAGGACGACGAACGACAGACCGAACTGGCTGTGGGAAAACATCCGGACGTTGTGCGGTAGCCCGGCAAGCGCCACCTCGACCGAGATGGTGACCTGCTTCTCAACCTCCTCGGCCGCCCGCCCGGGATAGAGGGTGATCACGTTGACCTGGATGTCGCCGACATCCGGAAACGCTTCGATCGGCAGCGTGCTCAGGGCGGCGATCCCGCCGGCCACGAACAGAAGCGTGATCAGGGCGACGAACAGGGGCTGCCGGAGGGCGAACCCGACGACGGCTTTGATCACGCGCCGGGCGCGCCGGCCCGGGGAGCCGTCGCCGGACGAAGAGCGTGATAGAGCTGGTTGAGGAGCAGGGATCCGTCCACCACGACCCGGTCACCGGGCCGGACGCCGGCGGTCACCGACACCAGGCCGACCCGCTCCGGGCCCGCGGCCACCTCGACGTGGCGAAAGACGCCGGTGCGTTCCTCGACGAAGACCACATGCCGGTCACCCTCCAGAAAAACCGCCTTGGCCGGGACACCGAGGGCCAGCTGGCCGGTGACCGAGACCTCGGCTGATACCAGCATTTCCGCCTTGAGCTCGAGCCGGGGATTGTCGATGGTCCCGCGGATTTTGACGGTGCGGGTCGCGGGATCGACCGAACTGCCGATGAGGGTGATGCGGCCCCGGATCGGCCGGTCGGGACGGGCCAGCACATTGAGGGTCATCCACTGCCCCACGACGAGCCCGGGGAGATCCCGCTCGGGTACGTCGAGATCCACCCACAGGCGGGTGGGGTCGGTGATGACGAACAACGGGGCCATCAGGGACGGCGCGCTGGCCAGCATCTGATCGGGCCGGACTTCCTGGCCCGGCGTGATTGCGCGCTCCACCACCAGACCGCCTAACGGGGCCTTCAGGGCAAACCCCTGGATGGTGGTGGCGGAGTCGCCACCGAGCAGGGAAAGCCGGGCCGTCGCCCGCTGCCGCTCCGCAGCGGCCCGGAGGGAGTCGGCCTCGGCGGCCTCGACCTCCTTGGTGGCGACGATGCCGTGGGCCAGCAGGTCGCGCAGGCGAACCAGACTCCGCGTCGCCAGTGTCTGATCGGCGGTGGCCCGGCTGACGTCCGCCTGCGCCTGGCCGAAATCGCTCGAGGCGATCAGTGCCAGGGATTGGCCGGAACGGACCTGCTGCCCCGTGCTGACCAGGATGCGACTGACACGGCCGGTGACCGGGGTGAAGATCCGGACCGTGTGGTCCTCATCCCACGTCAGGCGGCCGTTCAACCGGGTTGGCTCGGCGGCGCTGGGCGGGCCGACGACCACCGTGGTGACCGACTGGAGATTCGGACTGCTCGTCGCCATCACGAGCCGTCCGGCGTCGAGGTGGGGTTCGGCCGGCGTTCCGCCGCCAGGCGCCGCGGCGGCCGGCACACCGCAGGCCGACATCGCGATGGTGGCCGGGAGGCAGGCGGCCAGCACGAGGTGCCGGCTGGAGCCGGACCGCGGCAGGGACCTCAGCATGCTGACGATCATCGCGAGCCTCCCGGGGCGAGGGGACCACGTTCCCACAACTCCCGATCTCCGGTCCGGTGCGATCCGCGATACTGGCCGACCCAGAGCCGGCGCCGGGGTTGGCCCCCGACGACGACCGTGTCAACCCGGAACGAGGAACACGACGGCGCCTCCCGTCCGGGTCGCCGGGTGAAGCACAGCTCGGGATGGGGACTGGGCCGGACGAACCAGCGGCCGTAGCGGGTCGTGGTGCCCTTCAACACGCCATCGCGGCCGAGGCTCACCTTGAGCGCGTCGTCCCGGCCGCCCGGCGCCAGGACCCACACGGACGTGTCGCCCGGCGCGGTGTGTCCCAGGTCAATCCATTGCCCGGTGACCGCCTCCAGGCCTCGGTCCGGCGCGGGACTGCCGGTGTTGAGCGGGCCGCAGCCGGCGCTCCCCGCGGCGGCAATCGTGACGAGCCAGGAGGGAAGTTTCATTGGGGCGCCGGGTCCTTTCCGGTGGCGGCGGCGAGGGCGTAGCCGCCGATCCAGTAGTCATGCATCGCACGGGCATAGGCCAGACGGACCTCTACCGAGGTCCGGATCGCATCAAGCAGGTCAAGGAGGGAAGCAGCGCCGGCGGTGTAGGCGTAGCGGGTTTGGGCCAGGGCGCTGTCGGCGCCGGCCAGCAGGCCACCCTGGTATCGGGCCACGAGGGCGGAGGCGGCCCGGTACTGATCGGCCGCGATCGCGATCTCGCTCCGGATCGCGAGTCGAGTCCGGCTCTCGGCCACGGTCGCGGCGACCACGCCGGCCGAGGCCCGGTCCCGCTCCCCGCCGTTGCGGTAGAAGAGCGGGAGCTGGAGTCCGAGGCCAAATGACAGCTGGTTGCCCTGGCCGACCGTCCACCAATCGCGCCGGTCGAAGCCGCCTCGGGGCTGGTAGGCAAGCGTCAAGGTCGGGACCGGAAGCGTGGCGGCGCCGGCAAGGCGGCGGAGGGCCGCGGCCTGGTCCCGCCGGCGTTGCGACGCCAGCAGGTCGGGCCGGTCATGGCCGGTCGCCGATTGCAGAGCGTCGAACCCCGTGTCACGCGGATCGGTCAGGCGGCCGGCGACCGCGAACTCCGAGTCGGGGGCCGCGACACCGATCAACGCCTGGAGGCCCAGTCGATCCTCCCGGACCGCGGCGGCGGCCTGATTGGACTCGGCGTCGGCCCGGGCGAGTTCGATCTCACTCCTGATCAGATTGCGGGCCGGTGCGTCCCCCGCGCGAACCCGGGCGGAGTCGGCCGCGAGCACCTGGCGAAGGAAATCCCGCTGCCCGGCCGCGACCTCGAGCTGGGCCTGGGCCAGGAGCAGATCGTAGTAGGCGCGCCGTACCTCGAAGGCGATCTGGCGCCGCAGATCATCGAGATCGAACTCGGCGGCCCGCGATCCGCTGCGGCTGGCGCCGGTTCGATGGCCACGCTGTGGGCCGAAGTCGAGGGGCAACGAGGCCTGGTACTGGTAGGGCGCGTTCGGGGCGGCCGTGAGGGTCGGATTCGGCAGGGCTCGGGCAATGCGTCCCTCCGCCCTCGCGGAGTCGACCCTGACCATGGCCAGTCGAATCTCGGGGTTGCTCTCCATGGCCCGGGCCACCAGGTCCGCGAGCGTCTGCGGCGGCGTCTGCGCCAGTGTTGCCGCTCCAACAACCACGATGATCCGACCCGCCAGAGCCCACACCGACCGCTTCATCCAGCCGAGCGGTCGAGGAGACTGGCCACCCCGCCGGTCTGGCGGATGGCTGGTGCCCGGGCGATCCCGCTCGGTGTCGTCCAGGCGGGGTCAAGCTATGAGTCCGGGGGGTTAAGAGTCGAGCGGAGACGGCCCGACGGGCGTTAAGGGATCACAAAGATTCGGTAAACGACGGATCCACCTCCGCGGCGGGCAGCCGAAGGCGGAAGACGCTGCCGCCGCCGGGGCGGGGAGCGAACTCGAGATCGCCGCCCTGAATCTCCGCCAGCCGCCTGGCGATGGACAGCCCCAGGCCGGCCCGGCTGGCGTCGGGCTCCGCTCCGATCGGCCGGTAGAATGGCTCGAAGATCCGTCGTCGTTCTTCCGGGGGAATGCCGGGGCCGCAGTCGGCGACGCTGAAGACGAGCGCCGTCCCGTCGAGCCGGACCGACAGGTCGACCGCCGTTCCTTCGGGCGCATAGCGGGCCGCGTTCTCGACCAGGTTGCTCAGGATGCGGAGTGACTGCACGAAATCGAAATGGCCGACGAGGGCCGGGCGTTCGAGGTCGATCCGCGCGACGATCGACTTCCCGGCGTGGCCGAGAAACCGGCGGCTGACGGCGCCGATCAGGTCGTCGGCCGTATTGAGTTCGATGGCGAGCGGAAAGGCTCCCGACTTGATCCGGGTCCAGTCGAGCAGGTCGCCGACGAGGCGAGTCAGGCTGTCGGCCTGCTCCTCGATGATCGCAGCGCTGATTTCTCCGCGGGCGACCCCCTCCTGCGCCGCGGCCTTGATGGCGGTCAGGGGCGTCCGGAGGTCGTGGGACAGCGAGGCAATGAGGATGTCGCGCATCCGATCGGCCTCGCGGAGCGCCTCCGCGTGCTCGGCCTCGGCTGCCAGCTCCACCCGCTCCACCGCGAGCGCCGTATAGTAGGCCAGCACCCCGAGGAACCGGCGCCGGCCCCGGTCGATATCGATGCGGGAGCGGTCCGAGATGCGGACGACGCCCACCGACCGCCGCTGGCCCCGGAGCGGAATCAAGATGGTCGTCCGCGCCTGATCGGGGTGGACCATCACCAGGCCGTCGTTCTCCGTTCCGAGGGCTGTCGGAGGGGTCGGGTAGGCGGCCACCCGGGCGATCAGGTCGGGATTGGGCCATCCGGGTAGCCGGCCGGCGGTCTCGCGGGTGCGCAGGACCGTTGCCTCGGCGATCCGGTCGCCGGCCCATCGGTAGATCTCGCACTCGGCGACGCCGATGGTCGACCGAATGATCTCCGCAATGGCGGCGAGGGCGTCCTCCGCTCGGCCGGCATTGAGGGTTTCGGCGCCCAGTTGGGCCAGCGAGGCGAGCTCTTCGGTCCGCCGCCCGGCCTCGTCGGCCTCCATCCTCGCGCGGGTCAGCAGCTGGGTGGTGACGGCCGCCGTGGCGCCGAACGCGAGCAGCGCGATCCAGTCGAGGGGTTTGCCGACCGACAGGGTGTCGAACGGCGGCTGAAAGAAGTAGTCGATCAGGACGAACCCGAGTCCGGCCAGGGTGAAGCCGAGGGCCCGTCCGCCGCTGACGCTGCCGCCGAGCACGCAGAGCAGGTAGACGATCACGACGTGGACCTGGTCGGTGTCGCCTCGGGAGGGGACCAGCACGAGCGTGGCGGCCGCCGTGATGCTCCCCCACGTCAGCGCCGCGATCACGGTCCGTGCGGGCAGTGTCATGTGCCTAACGCGGCAACTCGAACCGGTAGCCGACGCCGGGGTCGGTCACGATGAGCTGCGGCTCGGCCGGATTGATCTCGATCTTGCGGCGGAGGTTGGTGATGTGGACCCGGAGGTACTGCTGAGGGCTGCCGTAGGGCCGACGCCAGACTTCGGCAAAGATCTGCTGGTGGGTGAGCGTCCGTCCGGCCTGGCGGAGCAAGGCGTGGAAGATGTCCCATTCGAGCGGCGTGAGTCTGATCGGGGTGCCGTCCCGAGCGATGGTCCTTCTGGGGAAATCGACGACGAGACCACCGGGGAGGGGAAGCAGAGCGGGGGCCGGCGCGACCTGGTGTTGCGCGCGCCGCAGTTGGGCCCGGACCCGGGCCGCCAGTTCCAGAGTGCTGAACGGCTTGGTGACGTAGTCGTCCGCGCCGGCGTTCAGGAGGTCAACCTTCTCCTGGTCCGAGTGCCGCGCCGACAGGACCACGATCGGCATGGCGGCCCAGCGCCGAATCTCCTGGCACACGGTCATCCCGGGGATGTCGGGGAGTCCAAGGTCGAGTACGACCAGGTCGGGTTGTTCGGCGGCAGCCCGGTCGAGCCCATCGGCACCGGTGGCCGCCTCGGAGATTCGTTCGGCGACGCCCGCCAGCGCGTTGCGAACAGCCCGGCGGATCTGCGGTTCGTCATCGACGACCAGGATGGTCCGAGCCAGCGGCCCGGTGGATCCGGGATGGACGGGGTGCGACGAAGCCGGGTCAGCCATAGTGCCAAGATAGAATAACGGCTCGTCGCCGGAAAAGCCGAGCGTCATGCCGGCGGGCAGAGACGCCGCTTGCGGGAGGTGGTAATGCCGGCGCCCGGGCGGTAATGTACGGCCCTCTCTCGCCGGCAGGCCGCCCATGCTCCGATTCCCGCTCGCCCTCGCGCTGACCGTCCTGCCCGCGACGCCGGGCACGGGTTCGGCCCAGGGGCCCGCGAGGTCGCGCGACACGGCCGGGCTCCGGCGGGCCGTGCCTAACGGTTTCTCCCTCGCCGCGGTCGGTGACCTGATCCAGACCCACAAGGTGTCGTCGGCCCGGATCACCGGCCTGGCGGACCTGATCGCCATGATCGGCCGGGCCAGCATTGCCTTCGGCAACTTCGAATCCTCGGCGATCGACATGGGGACCTTCCGGGGGCATCCGGCCGCCGAAAACGGCGGGCTCTGGCTCCGGAGCGAGCCGGAGGTGGTGCCGGACCTCAAGGCAATGGGCTTCGATCTGGTGGCCCGGGCCAACAACAACTCGTACGACTGGGGGGCCGAGGGGATGCGGGAGACCGACCGGCGCCTCGACCAGGCGGGGATCGTCCACGCCGGTACCGGCGAGACCCGATCCGCCGCCCGGGCGCCGCGCTATCTCGTCACGCCGCAGGGCACCGTGGCGATGGTCTCGATGACCTCGACCTTTCCCCCGCTCGCGCCCGCCATGGACGCGGTCAACGGCGCTCCCGGCCGGCCCGGCGTCAATGCGCTGCGGATCAGCGAACGGGTGCTGGTGTCGCCGGCGATGCTGCAATCACTCCGGTCGATTCACGGGGCCCAGCCACCGGACGCCTTCCAGCCCGCCGATCCGGCGTCGACCGACCTCGAGCTGTTCGGCGTCCGGTATCGGTCGAGCCCCGCCATCACGAGCCAGGTGGCCTGGAGCTACGATGTTGATTCGACCGACGTCCGGGAGAATCTGGCCGCGATCCGGCAGGGCAAGGCGAAGGCCGGCTTCGTGATCGCCTCCATTCATGCCCACGAGCCCGGCAACTGGAGCACCGAGCCTCCCGACTTCCTCCCGGGGCTGGCGCACGCAGCGATCGACGCCGGCGCCGACGCCTTCATCGGCCACGGGCCTCACCAGCTCCGCGGGATCGAGATCTACCGTGGCCGGCCGATCTTCTACAGCCTCGGCAATTTCCTGTTTCAGGTATCCAGCATCGGACCGTTTCCGATGGATGGCTACGAGCAGTTCGGGAAGGATCCCCGGACGACGACCTCCGCCGAGTTCCATGAATGGTTCCGGCAGCGGTTCTTCGGGGGCGCGGACGGACGGGTCTGGTACCGCAGTGTCGTGGCCGTGAGCACCTACCAGGACGGCGGCGTCGCGGACATCAGGCTCTACCCGGTGGAACTCGGCTTCGATGACACCGGCGCGAACCGGGGTATCCCCCGTCCGGCGCCGCCCGAGGTGGCCCAGCAGATCCTGGCGACGCTGGTCCGGCTCTCCCGGCCGTTCGGGACCACGATCGCGGTCGAGGGGAACGTCGGGGTGATCCGGATCACGCCACCGGCCCCACCCCGGTAGAGCGGCGCCGCCTAACGCGTCTCGGCGGCCACCGGCAGCGACAACACGCTGCGGTGATCGCGGTCGTGGAGGAGTTCCAGGTGCGCGACTCTGGCGTCCCGGGCCGTTTCCCGCGCCACGGCTCCGCCGCTGTGGTAGTTGCGTTCCAGCTGGATCGTGTTCGGCGACTTGATCAGGAGCCGGACCCGGCTCCCGGCCGCGAGACGGCGGCTCATGAACCGGAACTGGTCGAAGGTGATCTGCGTCGGACGCCCGGGGACGACTGGCACCGGCCGCTCGCGCGACTCGCGGTACCGGGCCCGCGCCTGGGTTTCGTCGAGGAGGATGCTCTTCCCGGTGGCGGTGATCTCGTAGAGCCCGATCCAGAAATCGGCGTCGGGCACGTCCATCGTTACCCAGATCGAGAGCGACGGGAACCCGCTGATCTCGACCGGGCGGGCGACGGGCGCCGTGTGATAGATCACCCCGCCGCCGTTCAGGGTGTTCGCTTCCGACGCATCGGTATAGACCGGCGGATCGGCCTCCGAAGCGCCGGGCGCGGTATTCATCGGGTCGTCGACCCAGGCGTCCCCGGGAGCGTCGGCCGCCTGGGCGGCGAGAGTTCCGGAGTGGAAGAGGTCCGTGGCGCTTCGGCCCGGTGACGTCAGGTAGTACGGCGTCGGGTTCTTCCCGATGTCATCGAGGTCGTCGGCGTATTTCCAGGTCTCGGCGCCGCTCACATAGTAGGCCACCCGCTTGGGCAGCCTGGCCGGGCGGGCACCCCCCTTCATGGTCCAGTCGAACCAGTCGGCCTCCAGCGCCCCCATGTCGAAGACCGCCTGCTCGGCGAAGTCGATGCCGCCCATTGACCGCTGCGGGACTCTGGTGCCGGCGTGGTCCCAGGGGCCGATCATCAGGTAGTGGCCGGCCTTCGCCGCCGGAGAACCGTACTTCATGTGGCGGCGATAGTGCTCCATCGCCCCGATCTGGTCGTCGTCGTACATCCCGGTCCGCGAAAAGATCGGCACGGTGATCCTGGCGAGCTGCTCGGGAGAACCGGCCATCGACAGCCAATAGGCGTCGAGATCGGGATGGGCGAGCCAGCGCTGGAACGCGGCCGAGGGGTTGCCGACGAGCGTATCGAGCGAGGCGAAGGGGCGGTGCTCGAGGTAGAGAGTCCGGAACTTGTCCTGCCAGAATCCGTTGTCGGCGAAAATGTTGTTGGCGGGAGTCCGCCCGCTGGTGAACGTAAGCCACTGGACCATGTAGTCGGGCCGGATGCCGCCCAGGGCCGGGAAGTCGACCCCCATGAACGACGACGCCGTCGGCGTGATGGTGACCAGGTGAGGGGGAAATTCCTTGACGATGCTCCACTGGTTGAAGCCGCCGTAGGAGCCGCCCATCATCCCGACCTTGCCGTTGCTCCACGGCTGGGCGGCCAGCCATTCGATCGTGTCGTAACCGTCATGAGCTTCCTGCTCAAACGGAGTGAACTCGCCCTCGGAACTGCCCCGGCCGCGCACATCCACCACCGCGACGACATACCCCCGGCGTACCGCCGACTGGACGTAGCCATGGTAGCGGTCGGCGATGTAGGGGGTCATCGCCAGGATTGCGGGGCGTTTTTCCTCCGGCCCTCGCGGCAGGTAGAGCGTCGCGTTGAGCCGGACGCCGTCGCGGAGCGGAATCTTGACGCCGAACTTCATGTCGATGGCGGCCGCACTCTGGGCCCCGGCCGCCGGGGCGAGGGCGAGCATGATCAGTGCGACCACCATTGAAGTCTTCATCATGACCAACCCTCCAGAAACTCTGGTTGCGAATGCCGGGGACTTCGCGGGACCGGCGGTCCCACCTTGGATGGGCGAACAGGTCAATGTGACGGATCCGGGCCTGGCCCGCCACTTCGCCTGTCGCGGCCGCGCCACTATTTGACACGGGTCTGATCGTGGCGCAACGTCTTGGATCCCACCTTTCTGCCGCTCCTCGATCCGAGGGCCTGAGCATGAACAGTCGAGTCCAGCGATTCCAGCCGGTCGTGTTCGCAGTGCTATTCCTCGTCCAGGGTTGTATGGGAACGCCGACCGAACCCGCTCAGGTCCAGATCCCGAGCCTGGAACGGGTGAGGGCCGTCGAGTTGACCGAATTGCTTCCGTTTGACGCGTACTCGAGCTCGGCCCGCGGGGTCAACAGCAAGGGCCAGGTGGTCGGGATGTACGCTGTGCTCGGCAGGTCCACCCAGAGGGGCTTTCTCTGGGACAACGGAGCGCTGACCGATCTTGGGACCTTCGTGCCTCAGGCCATCAATGACCAGGGTCAGATGGTCGGCGTGAACCAGGTGGACTTCCAATCGTACCTATGGGACCATGGCACGCTCACCCAGATACCGTGCCGCGGCAGGAGAATCAACGTGCGCGGACACGTGGCTGGCACCTGGTTCACGCCGAGTGGCCACTTTCACGGGTGTCTCTGGAGCGAAGGACGATTGATCGACATCCCGGGCCTGACGCCCGTTGCCAACGATTATGGGGCGGATTTCGTCAGCGTTCAGGGCCTGAACGACCAGGACCAAATTGTCGGGTTCTCGGGAATCGGGGGATATTTCTATCCGAACCGGGCGTTCTTGTGGAATCGCGGGACCCTGACGCCGCTCGGTACGGCTGCGCCGGGCAACGCCGGTGAAGCAGTCGCGACCGACATCAGCGGCAATGGCCGGATCGTTGGCGATGCCACGAGCGCCCAATTCCTGTTCTCTCCCTTCCTCTGGAGGGAGCGAACGATGGCGACCATCGGCGGTCTCCCCGGCCTCCTCGACGCGACAGCCGTCAGTGACCGGGGGGACGTTGCCGGTCTCTGTAACGATTCCGACGTGTCGGCGCTCCCCACTCAGCCGAGCTATCTCTGCGTTTGGCACGAGGGCTCCACCACGGCACTCGTCGGCCCCGGCTCAGGGCGCGTATTCGGTTACATCTCGGACATGGCCGCTGACGGGAAGTTCGTCGTTGGTGAGTTTTCCGCTCCTGGTGGCTTTCAGCACGCGGCGGTGTGGCATCGGTAAGCGTCGAGCGACCGCATCTCCGAATCGGGTGCCGCCCCCAGGCGCTCGATCCACGGCGTCGCGCCCCCGAGGCACTCGAGACAACCGCACGATTCCCTGATCGCACGATTCCCTGATCTGCAGGCCCGACGAGAAGGGTCGCCTCGAACCCGCCGGCCGAAATGCCGCCTGGGTCCGGTCGGCCACGGAAGGGCCCGGCATCCCGGACCAACCGCCGTAGCCGGAGGGCTCAAAACTGGCCAAATTGGCGGGCCGGGCACGCCAATTGCCCGGTGGAGGGGCCTACAAGCAGAGGTGCCAAGCCGACCCGGTCTGGACGCTGTTCTTACAGTATTGTTGACTGGAAGGGGCTAGGCCGCATCCTCGCGTTGGGGTCGACCGGCTGATCGAGCAGACCAAAGCGGGAGCGCGGGTGGAAGGTGTGGAGGAGATTCTCGTCCCGGGTGAATCGGAAATGCGAGCGCGCGAACGAAGCCTGCGGGACGGTGTGCCGCTCCGGCCTTCGACCTATCACGCGCTCCTGACCTATGCCCGGAAGGCAGGGCTGACCACCGACCTGGTAGTGGTCGGATAGCCCAGCCGATCGGCTATTTTCGCTTGCCGTTTCGCCGGTCCGCGGTTTCAGGCCGCCACTTCCGGGAGGGCGGCGCGTCGGCGAGATTGGGGGGTCGGACACCCTCCACCGGAATGGCCCATGAAACGCTCCGTACTCGTCGCGTCGCTCTCGTCGGCGCTCATCGCGATCGCCCCCGCCATGGCCCAGGTGACCCGGCCGGCGGCGGAACAGGCGCTGGCCCGGGCGATCTACCAGGAATTCATCGGCATCAACTCGGGCTTCACCACCGGTGCGACGACCCCGGTCGTGCAGGCCGCCGTGGCGCGCCTCAAGGCGGCGGGCTTCTCCGACGGCGACATCCACGTCGACGGTGCCAATCCGAAAAAGATGAATCTCGTGGTGCGCTATCACGGGAGCGGCGGCCGGAAGCCCATCCTCCTCGTCGCCCACACCGACGTCGTCGAGGCCAAGCGCGAAGACTGGAGCATGGATCCGTTCCAGCTCAATGAAAAAGACGGCTACTTCTACGGGCGTGGGGTCGGCGACGACAAGGCCCAGGCCGCGGCCTGGATCGCCAACCTGATCCAGTACAAAGCGGAAGGTTTCACGCCCGACCGGGACATCATCGTCGCGCTCACGGCCGACGAAGAAGGCGGCGGTCCGTTCAACGGGGTCGACTGGCTCCTCAAGAACCATCGCGACTGGATCGACGCGGAGTACGCCCTGAACGAGGGCGGGTGGGGCGAGTCCGTGAACGGCAAGCGGATTGCCAACGATCTCCAGGTCAGCGAGAAATACGTGCTCGGCTTCCGGCTCGAAGTCCGGAACAAGGGCGGCCACAGCTCGCTCCCCGTCGCCGACAACGCGATCTATCATCTCGCCGGCGCCCTCGACCGGCTCTCGCGCTTCGCTTTTCCCATGAAGACCAACGAGGTGACGGCCGCCTATTTCAAGCAGATGGCGAAGACCGAGACCGGCGAGGTAAAGGCCGACCTCGAGAAGGTCGCGGCCGGTTCCCAGGAGGCGATGCAGCGGGTCGCCAGGTCGTCAACGTCCTGGAACGCCACCCTCCGCACGACCTGCGTCGCCACGATGCTCGAGGGCGGCCATGCCATGAACGCGCTCCCGCAGCTCGCGGCCGCGACGATCAACTGCCGGGTTCTTCCCGAGGACGCCCCGGAGTACGTCCAGGAAGCCGTGCGCAAAGCCGTGGCTGATACAGCGGTCGCCATCAGCCGCGCCAACGATCTGGGCCGCGGGCCGGCTTCGCCGCTCCGTCCGGACGTGATGAACGCCGTCACCGAAGTCACCAGCGCAATGTGGCCCGGCGTCGTGACCGTGCCGATCATGGTGATGGGCGCCACCGATGGCCGCTCGCTCCGATCGGCCGGAATTCCGACCTACGGGGTGCAGGGGTTCTTCTTCGATCGCGACGACATTCGCTTCCATGGCCGCGATGAGCGGATTCGGGTGCAATCCTTCTATGAAGGTCAGGCGTTTCTGTATGAACTGGTGAAGCGGCTGGCGCGCCCGAAGCCGATTTCGTGAGCCGCGGGCCGTAGTCATTAGCTTACTTGGGATCGGGAAGGGCAGTCACGGTTCCTCACCCAAGGAGCGCCAGATGATCACGTTCCAGGTCGTGCCCCGCCGCGGACTCGATGCCTATCGCATGGTCCGGTCCAAAGTCATCCACGAAGCCCGCACCTGGTCGTGGGCCAACAAGAAGAAGACCCGGCTCCGCCATGCCCGGGCCGAGGCCGGATCGATCGAGGTCGGCCACGCCGACGGGGTCATGACCGCCCGTATCCACCCGAAGACCCCGCAGGACACCTTCTTTCTCACCGAAAAGCTGATCGGCCGGCTGGTGGCGTGGTTCAACGACGATCTCGCCGCCATCAACATCCAGTTTTCGGAGGCCGAGCCGCCCAAGGCCACGCGCAAGCGGAAACGCTAGGATTCGGCCCTCTCGAGGGTTCATCCCGTTGAGACGGTCTCAGTGCGTGGAGTGCGCGATGCCGGTTAGGTCTTCGCTCAGTCTCTTGAGCCTGGCGCGGGCCTCGGCGTCGTAGGCCTGCTGGTGGGCTCGGCCCGCTTTGAGCCCGATGAAGTACTGCCCGCTCCCCATGTCCGGCGCCTGGACCAGCTGGAGCACCGCTTTGGCCCCCTCGTCGATCGTGGCCTGGGGCTGGTAGCCGGCCTTGGCCACCATGCCGGTCGGCATCAGGGTGGCCGGATGGAGCGCGTTCACCGTCACGCCCTTCCCTTCAAGCTCATGGGCCAGGTCGAAGGTGAACATCACCTGCGCCAGCTTGCTCTGGCCGTAGGCCCGGAGCGGACTGAAGTTCTTTGCCATCATCACATCGTCGAAATCGACCGGGCTGGCCGCGAGCGATGAGACGTTGACGATCCGCGCCGGCGCGCTCGCCAGCAGTTGCGGCAACAGCAACCGGGTCAGCAGCACCCCCGACAGGTAGTTCACCTGCATCCGGATCTCGGCGCCTTCGGCCGTCAGTTGCCGGTCCGCGGGGACGGAGCCGATGCCGGCATTGTTGATCAGCACGTCGAGCCGGCTGTAGTCCTTGAGGATGGTCGCCCCGAACTGGCGGACCTGCGCCAGGGAGGCGAAGTCGGCGGCGTAGAAACGGGCGCTGCCCTTGCCGGCCTGTTCGATCTCCCGCACGACTTCGGCGCCACGAGCCGAGTCGCGGCCGTGGACGATGACGTGCGCTCCGCCGGCAGCCAGCCGGAGGGCCACCTCACGGCCGAGCCCGCTGGTCGAGCCGGTCACGAGGATGACCGGCTGGCCCGGAGTCGGGCGGGCCTGGGCGTGGGCGATCGAACCAGCCAGCGCTGCGGCGACGATGATTGCGAAGGGGATCTTCATTCAAACCTCTCGATGATGTGATGGGCGGCTGGATTCGGAGTGATCACGGGGGCAGGTGGCGGCCCATCGAACGAGTCTGGCCGGTGGCGCGGGCCGCCTCACCGCGGCCGCCCCTGCTCGAGTTCCGCCAGGACAGCCGCCGTGTGCTCGCCTAACGCTGGAATCCGGTCCATCCGGGGGGCGACTCCGCGCAGATTGTGGGGCGGCAGCAGAGCGGGGACGGTGCCCGCGAACGAGTCGAGCTCGGTCCATCGTCCGCGGGCCGCCAGTTGCGGATGGCTGGCCACCGCCGCCACATCATTTACCATCGCGTTGGCGATCTCGCCCCGTTCCAGCCGCTCGACCACGGCGGCCGCCGTGAGCTGGCCGAAGACCTTCTCGATCAACACCTCGAGTTCGCGGCGGTTGGTGAGCCGGTCGGCGTTCCGGGCGTAGCGCGGATCGTCGGCCAGGTCGGCGTGGCCCAGCACCACCTCGCAGAGCCGGCGCCACTCCCGTTCGTTCTGGATCGCGAACATCACGTCGCCGTCGGCGCATTTGTAGGCGCCGTAGGGCACGATCATGTTGTGGCGGAGCCCGGCCCGCGGCGGGGCCGCGCCGGTGCCGAGCTGGACGTAGAGCTGCGGCGTCACCCATTCGACCAGGCATTCCAGCATCGAGATGTCGATCCGGTCGCCCCGGTCGGTCCGGTCCCGCTGGCGGAGCGCCGCCTGGACGCTTGCGAAGGCATGGAGCCCGGCGGCAATGTCGGCCACGCTGATGCCGACCTTGGCCGCCGCGTCCGGCGTTCCAGTCAGGCTCACCACGCCGGCCTCAGCCTGGATCAGCATGTCGTACGCCTTCTTGTTCCGATATGGGCCATCCGGTCCGTAGCCCGAGATCCCGACCCAGATGAGCCGTGGTGCCAGGGCCGCCACGGCCTCGTAGCCCAGGCCCATACGCTCGACCGCGCCCGGAGCCAGGTTGTGGACGAACACGTCGGCCCGCGCCACCAGCCGGAGCAGCGCCGCGCGGCCGACGTCGGTCTTGAGGTCCAGTACCACGCTTTCCTTCCCCCGGTTGAGCCAGGCGAAGTAGGCGGACATGCCGTTGAGCGCACCGTCATAGCCGCGGGCGAAGTCGCCGCCGTCGGGCCGTTCGATTTTGATGACTCGGGCCCCCAGATCCGCGAACTGGCGGGAACAGAAGGGTCCGGTCACCGCCTGTTCCAGCGCGACGACGGTGAGTCCCGAGTATGGCAGATCGGACGGCAGCGAAGCGGTCATCGGGTCCTAAAAGATGTTGGTCTCGACCGCGCCCGACCGGCCGGCGAACCGGGTGATCCGGAGGTCGTCGATGTCGATCGTGTGGGCTCGGCCGTCGAGGATCTCTTCCGCCATGAGAAGCCCGGCGGCCGGTGAGTGCATCACCCCGTGGCCGCTGAATCCGCTGGCGTCCACGTAGTTAGGCAGGTCCGGATGACGCCCCAGTACCGGCATGTGATCCGGGGTGACCTCATATAGGCCGGCCCAGCACTGCCGTTCGGCGAGCCGGGCGTCCTCGATCCTCGGGAACCGGCTGATCCCGGCCGCAAGCACGGTCTCGAGCCAGGGCCAGTCGACGTCGAGACGCTCACTCGAGGGCTCGTCCGGCCTGGTCAGGCCCATAAGGAGTCCGCGACCCTCTTTCCGGATGTAGAAGCCGCTCACCACGTCGAATGCGAACGGCATCCCGTCGGGAAATCCGTCGAAGGCCTCGGTCATGTAAATGTTCCGCCGGTACGGGAGGACCGGAATCTCCAGGCCCGCGAGCGTCCCGACCGCGCCGGCCCAGGGGCCGGCGGTGTTCACCAGCACATCGCATCCGATCCGGCCGCCCGGCGTCTCGACACCGGTGACCAGGTCGCCGGCGCGATGGACCGCGGTGACCGCCGTATCGCAGCGGATCGTGACGCCCAGATCCCGCGCCCGGGTGACGTAGCCCATCGCCACGCCGTGCGGATCGCAATAGCCGTCGAGCCGGCAGTAGGTGGCGCCGATCACGTCGTCCACCCGGGTGCCCGGCACGAAGCGCTCGATGTCGAGGGGGTCCAGAACTTCCGTCGGCACGCCGAACCGGTGCTGCAGTTCCACCTGGCCGAGGTACTTGGCCCAGACGGCGGGATCGGTGATCAGCATCAGGTAGCCCACCTGCCGGAGCTCCGAGTGTCCGCCGATTTCCTCGGTGAACCGCGCCAGCCGCTCGATGCTGTACTGCGAGAGCCGGATGTTGACCTCGGCGGCGAACTGATGGCGAACTCCCGCGGCCGATCGCGCCGTGCTCCCGGTGGCCGGCGAGACGGCCCGCTCGAGGATCGTCACATCGGTGGCGCCCCGGAGCGCCAGGTGGCAGGCGATCGACGCCCCGATGATGCCTCCGCCGACGATGACGATCGACGCGCCCGTGGTACTCATCGCGGCGTCAGTCCTCGAGCGCCTGGGCCGCCCCCAGGAGCGCGGCACGGGTCCGGTGGGCGAGGAATGGCCCGTCGCGGGGCGGGAGTGACCTGGGTTCCGGTTCCGCGACGATCTTGATGACGGCCACGAGCGGTGCCGTAGCTCGGTGGACATCGTTCCGCAGCTGATCCACCTGGTCGAGCGTCGTGATGGTTCGGACGTCGGCGATGCCGCAGGCCAGCGCCACCGCGGCGAGGTCGGTGGGCCCCGCCGTGTGGGTCTTCTGATTCCCGGTCTCGCCGAACCGTTCGTTGTCGAGGATCACGATCCGGAGATTGGCCGGCTGTTCCACGCCGATGGTCGCGAAGCTGCCGAGGCCCATCAGCATTTCGCCGTCGCCGGTCACCACCAGCACCGGCCGCGTCGGCTGGGCGATCGCCAGGCCGAGTCCCACCATCGCGGCCCCGCCCATGGCGCCCCAGAGGGGAAAGTCGAGGGCCGAGTCGCCGGCGGCGGCCACGTCGTAGGCCGAGGCGCCGAGTCCGGTGGTGACGACGAGCTCGCCGCGGTCGGCGAGGAGACGGCGGACGGCTTCGCGGCGGGGAAGGGCGGTCATCGGGCGACCTCCGTAAATCGTTTCGCGCCGAGGAGTCGCTGGGACAGCAGCACCGCCACTCGTCGCCGGCTCTGCCAGGCCAACTGCATTGCACCGTCCACCGTGGGAGCGACGTCGTTGGCGGCGTCGGCGCGGAACACCGTGACACCGCTCGCTTCCAGTACCGCCGGAGTGCTCGACCCCATCGGCACCTGCCAGGGATTGAACTCCCCCCACTCGCCCCGCATGGTCACCAGGGTAAAGAACGGCAGGTGACAGACTCGCGGCAGCGACAGCATGTTGATGCAGTTGCCGACGCCGCTCGACTGGATCAGCAGCGCGGACCGAACCCCGCCGAGATAGGCGCCCGCGGCGAGCGCGATCCCTTCTTCCTCGGTGGTCAGCGTCACGGTGCGGATCGCGGGATCGGCCTGGCAGAGTTCGATCAGTCGCTGATGGCCGGCGTCCGGCACCAGCGACACCAGGCCGATCCGGTGGGCGCGAAAGAGCGCGTGGATTTCGTCCGCCCAGCTGGGGCCAAGTGCGGTCACTGTTTGATCTCCGGGGTCGGGCGGGCGGGGGCATGGCCCCGCTTGTAGACGAGGATGGTCCGGCGGAATGTCATCACCACGGTGCCGTCCTGCTTGTAGCCGATGGTCCGGATCTCCACGATGCCCATGGTTGGCCGCGAGCCTGAGGCGCGGGTGCTCAGCACGTCGGTCTGGGCGTAGATCGTGTCGCCCTCGAACACGGGCGCCGGCATCTTGACCTCGTCCCATCCAAGGTTGATGGCGTTCTGCGAGATGTCGGAGACCGTCAGGCCCACCACCAGCGCCAGGGTGAAGGTCGAGTTCACCAGCGGCTGGCCGAATTCGGTCTGGGCCGCGTAGTGCCGGTCGAAATGAATCGGGTTGGTGTTGTTGGTGAGCAACGTGAACCAGGTGTTGTCGGTATCGGTCACGGTCCGGCCCAGCGGATGCCGGATCACCATGCCGACCTCAAAATCTTCGTAGCAGCGGGCTTCGCTCATCGGTTCCCGTCCTTGGTGCGCGCCTCAATGGCGTCGGCTCGGCGGAGTGTGGTCATGGCCATTCTGATGTTGGCCGCGTCGATCATCTTGCCGCCCACGGCCACCACGCCCCGTCCCTGGGCCGTGGCTTCCTCGTAGGCGGCGACCACCGACCGGGCCCAGGCCACCTGGTCGGCGGGCGGTGAGAAGGCGGTGTTGGTGGGCCCAAGCTGCGCCGGATGAATGCACTGCTTGCCGTCGAAGCCCATGGCCCGCGCCGTCCAGCAGGCCCGCTCGAAGCCGGCGGCGTCCTTGAAATCGGCGTACGGCCCGTCGATGGCCCGGAGGCCGTTGGCCCGGGCGGCGGCCACGATCCCGTGCATCACCGCGTGCCACCGGTGGCCGGGATACGCCGCGTCGTGTTCGTCGGCCTCACCGATGCTCGCGAGCGGCATCCGCATCGAGGCGGCGTAGTCGCCGGAGCCGAAGATCAGCGACTCGAGCCGGTCCGAACTCGCCGCGATTTCCCGGAGCCAGAGAAAGCCGCCGGCCGTTTCGATCTGGGCTTCGATACCGATTCGATGTCCGGTGCCGGCTTTGGTTTCGACCTGGGTGAGCAGGGTGTCGACGAACCGCACGTCATCGCCGCCGCGAGTCTTGGGCAGCATCAGGGAGTCGATCGCCCGGCCGGCCGGTTCGACGACATCGATGATGTCCCGATAGGCGTACATCGTGTCGAGGCCGTTGATCCGGACCATCCGGGTTCGGCCGCCGAAGTCCAGCGTCGTCAGGGCCCGGACCACGTTGGACCGGCTGGCTTCCTTCTGCTCGGGCGCCACCGCGTCTTCGAGGTCGATGCAGACGGCGTCGGCCTCGCTCCGGGACGCCTTCTCGATCATGTCGGGCCGGGAGGCCGGCACGTACAGCATGCTGCGGGAGAGCCGGTCGGGACGGGCGGTCATGATGGGCCTCAGAACGAACGGGGCATGCCGAGGACGTGTTCGCCGACGAAGGACAGGATCAAGTTGGTCGAGATCGGCGCCACCTGATAGAGCCGGGTCTCGCGGAATTTCCGCTTGACGTCGTACTCGTTGGCGAAGCCGAATCCGCCGAAGGTCTGGAGGCAGACGTTGGCCGCCTGCCACGAAGCGTCCGCCGCCAGCATCTTGGCCAGGTTCGCCTCGGCGCCGCAGGGTTCCCCGGCGTCGAACAGGCGGGCGCCTTCGTAGCGCATCAGGTCGGCGGCGCGCACGTTCGCGTAGGCCTGGGCGATCGGGAACTGGACGCCCTGGTTCCGGCCGATCGGCCGGTCGAACACGATCCGTTCGGTGGCGTAGGTCCGGGCCTTGTCGATGAACCAGTACCCATCGCCCACGCACTCGGCGGCGATCAGGATTCGCTCGGCGTTCATCCCGTCGAGGATGTACTTGAAGCCCAGGCCTTCCTCGCCGATCAGGCTGTCGGCCGGGATCTCGTAGTTCTCGAAGAAGAGTTCGTTGGTTTCGTGGTGGACCAGGTTCTCGATCGGGCGGACCGTCAGGCCCGTGCCGCCGCCTTGGCGGAGATCGACCAGAAATACCGACAGACCATCGGTCCGTTTCTTCACCTTCTCGAGCGGGGTGGTGCGGGCCAGCAGGATCATCAGATCGGAATGCTGGACCCGGGAGATCCAGACCTTCTGGCCGTTCACCACGTAGCGATCGCCCCGTCGCTCGGCGAAGGTCTTGATCTTCGTGGTGTCGGTCCCGGCGGTCGGCTCGGTCACGGCGAACGACTGGAGCCGGAGCTGACCGGCGGCGATGGCAGGGAGATAGCGCTTCTTCTGCTCGGGCGACCCATGCCGGAGCACGGTGCCCATCACGTACATCTGGGCGTGGCAGGCGCCGGAGTTGGCGCCGGACCGGTTGATCTCCTCGAGGATGACGGAGGCTTCCGTGACGGAGAGCCCGCCGCCGCCGAATTCTTCGGGGATCAGCGCCGCGAGCCAGCCGGCCCTGGTCAGCGCCGCGACGAACTCCTCCGGGTATTCGGAGGCGCGGTCGACCCGCTGCCAGTAGGCGCTGTCGAACGGGGCACAGACATCGCGCACACCCTGGCGGATGTCGGCGTAGTCGCGGGCTCGGGGATTGATATCGCTCATGGGATCAGATCCGGGAATACGGTGGCCATGTCGGGGCACTGTTCGAGCCCGTTGACGGCCTGGATGGCCCGCTCCGCCGCGCCGAGCCCATGCCGGGGCGACACGAGATCGCGGAGCTTGGTCTCGAGCACCGCGGTGGAGACGGGGTTTTCGGGATTGCCGCGGGGGAACGCGGCCGCGAGGTTCACCACGGTGCCGTTCGTGGCGGTGAACGTCATCCGGGTACCCCATTCGGCCGGATAGCGCGCGGTGACCTCCGGGTCGACGGTCACCCGGATCCGCTTGAGGAGCGACCGGATCGCCGGGTCGGTCACACCCCGGTCGTCGAATCGGTCGGGGCCGAACTGGTCGAGTCCGACTCGTCCTTCAAGCAACCCGACCGCGATGCAGTACGCCAGGCTGAACTTGGCCTGGTACGGCGTCCGAGGGTTCATCTCTTTCACGATTTCGTAGCCCGAGGCGTAGGTGCGAACCTCGATCGAACGCAGGTCCGCGGCGCCCTTCCAGGCTGGGCCGGCGCGGTAGTCGAGCGCCAGGTCGATCGCGGTGTGGGTATGGCCGCAGCAGGAATGAAGCTTGTAGCAGTTCTCGCTGATCTTCCACACCGTGCCCAGTCCATCGGTGACCCGGGTGGCGTCGAAACCGGTGGAGGTGGCGCGGAAGAAGCCACGGTCGCCCTCGAGAATCCGGCCGGCGCCGGTAAAGCCTTCGCGGGCCAGGTCGGCGGCCAGGACGCCGTTCATGGCTGCCTTGCCCGGATGAAGATGCTTGCTCATGGTGCCGTCGGCGTTGAACTCCCAGAGGCCGGCGGCCTGGGTGCCGGCGCTGCCTAACGCGTCGGCCATGGCGTCCTGGTCGAGGTCCAGGAGCGAGCCGGCCGCCACGGCGGCGCCGAACGTGGCCGCGGTGCCGGTCGGGTGCCAGAACCGGTAGTGGCTCGGGTTCACGGCCTCGCCGATCCGGAAGGCGGCATCATACCCGAGGGCCACGGCCAGGAGAAAGGCCTGCCCGCTCCGGTGCTCCCGTTCGGCCACCGCCAGCGCGGCTGGAATAATGGGTGCTGCGGCGTGGAGAGTGGAGCCTTTGTGGACGTCGTCAAGTTCGAGGATGTGGGAGGCCACGCCGTTGGCGAGGGCGGCGCCGGCGGCGGAGGCCCGGCCGGCACTGAACACGGTGGCGTCGTTCGACTGGCCGAGGGTGGCCACGACGCGTTGGGTCATCCGGGCCGGCGGCTCGAGGGCGCCGGCCAGGGCGGATCCGAGCCAGTCGAGCACGGCCCGGCGGGTATCGGCCACCGCGGCGGGGGGCAGATCCGCGAATCGGGCGCGGGCGGCGAACGCGGCCAGGACCCGGCTCACCGGTTGATCAGCAATCGTCACGTGGGGCACCGGTTGAAACGCTCATTGGCGAGGCGTCCTGTAGTATACCATCCGGATACCGTCGGAGAATGCCGGTCAGTAAGGCCCGCCTCGATCGCGGCCTCTCGGAGCCGGGGCCCTCGGCGCCGTCGGCGAACTGGCTGTCGGCTGGCTCGCCCGGCTCAATGGGCCGGGAGGACTGCGCTGGTGGCTCCGGCGGGCTCGGGCTATGATCTCTGGGCCTGTCGCCACCCAGGAACCAAGCCACGGCGACGCTGGCCGAGCCGGTCGTGAAGTTCACCATCGAGGGACGAGCAATGCACCGACGTCTGCAACTGCTTGGCGTGGCGCTGGTCGGTCTGGCGGGGCCGGTGGCGGCCCAGATGCGCGCCATGGATCAGGCACCGGATCGCCGCGCCGGCGAGGGCGAGGGGCCTTTCAAGCGCCTCATCATCCGCGGCGCCATCGTAATCGACGGAACCGGAGCCCCGCCGTTCGGCCCGACCGACATTGTGGTCGAAGGGAACCGAATCGTCCAGGTTGAGACGGTCGGGTACCCCGGCGTTCCGATCAATCCCGCCGGCCGGCCCACCGGCGCTACCAGGGAAATCGACGCCACCGGCATGTACGTCATGCCCGGCTTCGTTGATACCCACGGCCACCAGGGTGGGGTCGATCAAGGCACGCCACTGGAGTACGTCTACAAGTTGTGGATGGCCCACGGGGTGACGACGGTCCGGGACCCCGGTTGCCTCAATGGCGTCGACTGGTGTCTCGAAGCCCGGGCCCGGAGCGCCGCGAACAAGGTCGTGGCGCCGCGGATCTTTCCCTACATCGTGGCGGTCCAGACCGTCGGGGCGGCGGGGCTCCAGGTCCTCGGTCGGTATCCCGGCCGGCTCGACACGCCGGATGACTTCCGGCGGTTTGTGGCCTGGGCGAAAGAAAAGGACGTGGACGGGTTCAAGATCGAAGCCCTCGATCCCGAACTGATGACCACCCTGCTTACCGAAGCCAAACGGAACGGGCTCGGTGTGGCGGCGCACCTGAGCCAGCTGATGGTGGCGCGGTTCAACGGTCTTCAAGCGGCGACCGCCGGGCTCACCACGCTCGAGCACTGGTACGGGCTGCCAGAGTCGCTGTTCGACGATCGCACGGTCCAGGCCTATCCCGACAACTACAACTATCAGGACGAGTCCCACCGGTTTGGCCAGGCGGGCCGGCTCTGGCGGCAGGCCGCGCCGCCGGGGTCGGCCAAGTGGAACGACGTGATGAACAAGTTCCTGGCGCTGGACTTCGTCTTCTCCCCGACCCTCACGATCTACGAGGGCACCCGTGACTTCACGCGGGCCCGGACCGCCGAATGGCACGAGAAGTACACGCTGCCGTCGCTCTGGCGGTATTTCCAGCCGAACCGGGCGGCCCATGGCTCGTTCTGGTTCGACTGGACTACCCAGGACGAGATCGAGTGGAAGAACAACTACCGGCTCTGGATGCAGTTCCTGAACGAGTACAAGAACCGGGGGGGCAAGGTCTGCACCGGGTCTGACTCCGGCTTCATCTATAAGCTCTATGGGTTTGAGTACATCCGGGAGCTCGAGTTGTTGCAGGAGGCCGGCTTCAGCCCGCTCGAGGTGGTCCGGGCCGCCACGCTCTGCGGCGCCGAGGCCATCATGAAACCGAAGGGCAAGGCGCCCGAGTTCGGTGCCATCAAGGTCGGGATGCTGGCCGATCTGGTCATCGTGCCGGAGAACCCGCTTCACAACCTCAAGGTGCTCTACGGTACCGGCCACTTCAAAGTGGACGATCGAACCAATCAGCCGGTCCGGGTGGGCGGGATCAAGTACACCATCAAGGACGGGATCGTGTACGACGCCAAACGGTTGCTGGCGGATGTGGCCGCGATGGTCGCGGCCGCCAAGAAGCGTGACACCACCACGGTGCGAACGGCATCGCCCTGGTAACTCTCACAAGGAACCACGCCATGCGCCTGTCCTTATGCGTTGCCGCCGCCCTGCTGGCGGCCCCGACCTCTCTCCTCGCGCAGGCGGGGCTCGACACGGTTCGGATCCAGACCCAGCAGGTCGGACCCGGCGTCTACGTGCTGGTCGGCTCCGGCGGGAACATCGGCCTGGCGGTCGGGGACGACGCCGTGTTCATCGTCGACGACCAGTTCGCTCCGCTCACGGGGAAGATCCTCGCGGCGATCGCCGCCATCACGCCCAAGCCGGTCCGGTTCGTGGTCAACACCCACTGGCATTTCGACCACACCGGCGGCAACGAGAACATGAGCGGCACCGGGGCGGTGATCATCGCCCACGACAACGTCCGGAAGCGGATGTCGACCGACCAGTTCATCGAGGCGATGAACCGGCACGAACCCGCCGCGCCCAAAGGCGCGCTCCCGGTCATCACGTTCAACGATGCGGTCCGGTTCCACATCAATGACGAAGAGATCGTGGTCACCCACGTCGCGGCCGCCCACACCGACGGGGACGCCCTGGTCTACTTCACGAAGGCCAACGTCCTTCACATGGGCGACGTCTTCAACATGGCGGGGCTGCCGTTCGTGGATCGCTCCAGCGGCGGTTCGATTCACGGCGTCATCGCGGCGGCCGAGAAGGTTCTTGGCTTCGTCGACGGCAATACCAAAATCGTTCCGGGCCATGGCCGGGTCGCCGGGCGGGCGGAACTCGAGGCGTGGCACCGGATGCTGGTGACGCTCCGCGACCGGATGAAGAAGGAGATCGCCGCGGGCAAATCGGTCGACCAGGTGCTCGCCGCCAAGATCACCGAACCCTATGCGAAGGATTGGGTCGGGGGCCACGAGCGATTCGTCCGCATCCTGTATCAGGAACTCTCGGCGCGCTAAGGCTCGGCCCGGCCTTCGCGCGGCCGGGCGCGGAAGAACCGCGAAGCCTCGGGGCGGAACAGCAGGTAGACGACGGCCACGAACAGCAGGCTGTGGACCAGCAGCTGGATCGGCTGGTGCCGGATGCTGAGTGCCACGTGGTATGCCATCCAGACTACCAGCAGCGACCGGGCCCAGTTGGCTCCCGTCAGCAGGAACGCTCCCCCCACCGCCGCGAGCGCCCTCAGTCCCCAGAGCAGCCAGCGCTCGACCGGGCCCTCGGCGCCGAGCGCGCCACCTGGCGCGCTGTGCGAGGCGATCAGCGGCAACACGTCCTTCCGGACCGTAAAGCACCCGATGGCGATGAACAGCCAGGCGATGACGGTGATGGAGCGGGGGCGTGCGAACATGGGACGGATCTCCTGTCGCGCTTGGTCGGGCACGAGGTCAGCCGGGG
>JANXXJ010000018.1 GCA_025350665.1 Gemmatimonadota bacterium
CGATCGTCACTGCGCTGCAGGTCCGCGAGCGGCGGGGCCCGCCGGTGGCGTTCCAGGTGCTGATCTATCCCAGCCTGGATTACCGGCCGTGGCCCGACTATCCGTCGCGGGCGGCGTTCGGCGGCGGGCAGTTGTTCCTGATCGGCGAGGACATCGAGTGGATGCTCGATCACTACTTCACCGACCGGGCCGACGGGCTCGACTGGCGGGCGTCGCCGATCCTGATGGAGAGCTATGCCGGGCTGCCGCCGGCCCTGGTGGTCACGGCGAGCCACGATCCGCTGCTGGACGAGGGCCGGATCTACGCCGAGCGGCTGGAGCGGGACGGGGTGCGGGTGGAGTATGCCTGCTTTGACGGCACGTTCCACGGGTTCGTGAGCGCGGCGGCGGTGATTCCCTCGGGGGCGCGGGCGATGACGTTGATTTGCGAGCGGATCAGACGCGAGGTGGGGGGCTGATCCGGAACGTCACCCCTCCCCTTCAAGCCGCCGCGCCAGCCGCTGCATCCCGCTGATCCAGCGGTCCCGGTCCGACTCCTTCCGCCCCGTCATCTCCCGCACCTGGGGATGCGGCAGGATCAGGAAGGTCTCCGCCGCCATCCCCGCCACCACCGCGTCCGCCACCTGGGCCGCATCGATGGCCTCGGGCAGGAGCAAGGCCTTGATCGGATCGTCGCTGCCCTCGAGCATCGGGGTCCGGACGCCTAACGGGCAGACGCAGGACACCCGGATCCCCCGGTCGCCATAGGTCACCGCCAGCCACTCGGCAAACGCCACCGCGCCATGCTTGGTGACGGCGTAAGGCGCCGAGCCAAGCTGGGTGAGGAGACCGGCGGCGCTGGCGACGTTGACGAGATACCCCTGGCCCCGACGGAGCATGTCGGGCACCAGGAGCCGGGCGGCCCGGATGTGGGACATCAGGTTCACATCCATGGCCCGCTCCCAGACCTCCTCGGGCGTCTCGACCAGGCCGCCCGGCGCAATGCCGGCGTTCGACACGAAGACATCGATCGGCCCGACCCGCTGCTCCACATGCGCCACCAGCGCGCGGAGGTCCGCCTCGGAGCCCACATCGGTCCGGAACGCCACCCCGCCACACTCGGCCGCCACCGACTCGGCACCGGCCAGGTTGAGGTCGCTCACCACCACCCGGGCACCCTCGGCCGCAAAGCGAAGGCAGAGGGCCCGGCCAATCCCACTGGCGCCGCCGGTCACGACGGCCACCCGCTGGTTCAGTTGCATACGCGGCTCACGCCTTCTTCTGGCCCTTCCGGAGTTCCACCTTGGCGATCGTCTCGCGATGGACCTCGTCGGGCCCGTCCGCCAGGCGGAGGGTGCGGGACTGGGCCCAGGCGTTGGCCAGGAAGGTGTCCTGGCTCACGCCGGCTCCGCCGTGGGCCTGGATCGCACGGTCGAGGACCCGGAGTGCGACGTTAGGCGCCACCACCTTGATCATCGCGATCTCGGCCTTGGCGGCCTTGTTGCCCACGGTGTCCATCATGTGGGCGGCCTGGAAGGTCAGGAGCCTGGCCTGGTCGATTTCGATCCGGGAGTTGGCAATGTCGGCCCGGATAGTGCCCTGCTCCGCGATCGGCTTCCCGAACGCCACTCGCGCCTTGACCCGCGCCACCATCGTCTCGAGCGCCCGCTCGGCCACACCAATGAGCCGCATGCAGTGGTGGATCCGGCCCGGACCGAGGCGGCCCTGGGCGATCTCGAAGCCGCGGCCCTCGCCCAAGAGCAGGTTGGAAGCGGGGACCCGGACGTCGGTAAAGCTCAGTTCGCCGTGGCCGTGCGGCCCGTCGTGATAGCCGAAGACAGTCAGCATCCGCTCGATCTTGACGCCGGGCGTGTCGGTCGGCACCAGGATCATCGACTGGCGGAGATGGGTCGCGGCCTCGGGGTTCGACTGGCCCATCAGGATCAGGATCTGGCAGCGCGGATCGCCGGCGCCGGAGGTCCACCACTTCCGGCCGTTGATGACGTAGTGGTCGCCATCCCGGCGGATCGAGGCCCGGATGTTGGTGGCGTCGGAACTCGCCACCTCGGGCTCGGTCATGGCAAAGGCGCTCCGGATCTTTCCGTCGAGGAGCGGTTCCAACCACTGGCGCTGGTGATCCGGGGTGCCGTAGCGCTCCAGCACTTCCATGTTGCCGGTGTCGGGGGCCGAGCAGTTGAAGGGCTCCGATCCGATCGGGGACCGGCCCATGACTTCGCAGAGCGGGGCGTATTCGAGATTGGTAAGCCCCGCCCCGCGGTGCGACTCCGGCAGGAAGAGATTCCAGAGCCCCTCGGCGCGGGCTTTGGCCTTGAGGTCTTCCATCACGTTCGTGGGCTGCCACGGATTGGCCGCCACTTCGGCGTGGAAAGCGGCCTCGGCCGGGTAGACATGGGCGTCCATGAACGCGATGAGCCGGTCGCGGAGGGCGGCCGCACGCGGGGAAAGTTGATAGCCGGTCACGGGAAACCTGTGGATGGTTGGAGTGTCAGTCCGGAAGTTAGCGCGGAATCAGCCGCGAGCCACCTGTTCCACCCGGGCCAGCTGGTCCCGGGTGCCGAGGGCAATCAGCACATCGCCGACGGCCAGGCGGGTGGTGGCGGGCCTGGTCACGGCCTGACCATGACTCCAAATATGAGGTTTGGCCCCAACGGCGCTTCAGGATAACCTTAACGTGGATTTCATTGTCGGCTCATCACCTCAAGACCGGGAACCGACCCGTGCCGTTCTCCACCTACACCGACTTCAACCGGGCCGAATGGGCGGCTCTCAGGTTCAACACGCCGTTGACCCTGACCGAGGCCGACGTCGCCGAGTTGAAAGGCCTGAACGAGGAACTGTCGCTGGCCGAGGTGGAGGAAGTCTACCTGCCGCTCTCCCGGCTCCTGAACCTCCACGTCGCGGCCTCCCGCGATCTGGCCCGGGTGGCCGACGTCTTTCTGGGCCGGACCGCCGGCCGGACTCCCTATGTCATCGGCATCGCCGGCAGCGTGGCGGTGGGAAAGAGCACCACGGCCCGCGTGATGCAGGCCCTCCTCTCGCGCTGGCCCGACCATCCCAAGGTGGACCTGATCACCACCGACGGGTTCCTCTATCCCAACGCGGTGCTGGCCCAGAAGGGCCTGATGGAGCGAAAAGGATTCCCGGAGAGCTACGACGTCCGCCGGCTGGTCCAGTTCGTGGCGGATGTGAAGGCCGGCGTGCCTAACGTCAAGGCGCCGGTCTATTCCCATCTGGTCTATGACATCGTCCCGGACCAGCACGCCATCGTCGACCGGCCCGACGCCCTGATCATCGAGGGCCTGAACGTCCTGCAGGGGGCCGACGGCACCCGGGGCGACGGCGACCGGCCGTTCGTCTCCGACTTCTTCGACTTCTCGATCTACGTCGACGCCGCCGAGGCGCACATTCAGCGCTGGTTCCTGAACCGGTTCCGGCGGCTGCGGGACACCGCGTTCCGGGACCCGAAGTCGTTTTTCCGCCGATACGCCGAGATGCCCGAG